>JBAVQA010000466.1:0-3366 GCA_049693595.1 Candidatus Acidiferrales bacterium
GTGATGACCTTCGTTTCTTGAAGGATGGCAAGCGTTTCCTGTGGTCCAGCGAGCGTTCCGGCTATCGCCACCTCTATCTTTACGATTTTTCGGGGAAGCAGCCTTTGAAACTGACGAAGGGTGATTGGGAAGTGAGCCACGTGGACGCAGTCGACGAAGCAAACGACTTGGTCTATTTTACGGCGACGGAAAAGTCGCCGCTGGAAAGGCATCTCTATCGCGTCGGGCTGGATGGCAGCGGTTTCACGCGGATCACCACAGAAGACGGTACGCACCTCGTGAATTTCGCACCCAATGCAGCGATTTACGTCGACACGTACTCCAATGCAAGCACGCCGCCACGGCAAGATCTCTATCGCGCCGAAGGCAAGAAGCTGGCCACGCTGGACGAAAACAAGGTGACGGAGCTCGACGAATACCATCTGTCGCGGGTTGAATTCTTTACCATAAGATCGCACGACGGTGTGTTGTTGAATTGCTCGATGATCAAGCCGGCCAACTTTGACCCGGCGAAGAAATATCCGGTTCTGGTGTACACCTATGGCGGGCCGCGTGTGCAGGTGGTCATGAATTCATGGACGAGCAGCCGCTTCCTGTGGCATCAACTCATGGCGCAGAAAGGCTATATCATTTTTTCACTGGACAATCGCGGCTCTGCGGGGCGCGGCCACCTTTTTGAAGAACCAATCCATTATCGTTTCGGCGCCCAGGAGCTGTCCGATCAGCGGGACGGCACCCAGTGGCTCAAAGGGCAGTCCTACGTGGACGCGAATCGTATTGGCATTTGGGGCTGGGGCTACGGAGGGCAAATGACGCTGCACGCAATGTTCGAGGCGCCCCAAACCTTCAAGGTGGGATTCGCGGGAGGCCCGGTGACGGACTGGCATTATTACGACACGATCTACACGGAGCGCTACATTGGGCTGCTGCCCTTGTACGCGGACAGCTATGAGGAATCTTCACCAAACGAGAATGCGAAGAAGCTGAAAGGGAAGCTGCTGATCGCACACGGAACCGGTGATGACAACGTGCACTACTCAAACACCTTGGCGCTGATTGACGAATTAATCGAAGCAGGTAAGTACGTCGAGGTAATGGCGTTCCCAGGACGGGGGCACGGTGTGAGTGATCCGCCGGCGCGGCGTTTGTTGTGGGGCCGTGTGACGAAATTCTTCTTGGACAATTTATAGCCCTGTTAGTTAGCTTTGATACTGTAAACATCTGTTAGCCAAGAACGATTTCCGGCCCACTCCATGGGACTTCACATCGAATGTTGGCTAACTTTGTTCTTCATGCCGAAATAAGAGCGCCAGTCAGTGCTACACAAGAACTCTGATATCCTTATGCATCGAAAGATGATAAGGGATGCGTACCAACATCGATATCGATGACCGCTTGATGCGGCAGGCTATGAGGAGTAGCCGATCACGGACTAAACGTGCTGCGGTCGAGCAGGAATTGCGCCCGCTGATTCAAACTCATGCGCAGGCCCATCGTCCGCTGGCTTCGAGGCAAGGCAATCCGCCTCGGCTATTGTCCCAGCTGAGTTTGATGGTCTATGATTGGACGCGATCGAAGCGCCGTTTAGTTGATGGCGCATCGCAAGAAATAAAGCAGTCGGCGATTCGTTGAATATCTTTTCCGTTCAGACTGTAGCTTAGTCATCTGAGGGGCGCGTCTCGTTATGGTGTCGTCGACGGCTCTCGTCGCTGAGCCGAGCTCGATTTCGACGACCTTATGACGGAGACCAAATACAGAAATAAACCACTTCATTATTGGATCACCGGAGCCAGATGCGGGTATCTCATAAGCTCATCAGATTCGCGCGAAAATCCCCTCGCCAGTTACTTCACGACGTCATCAGATTCGCGCGAAAATCCCCTCATGAACGAGCATTTATCGTCCACCGCTATTTGGGATACTGGGATCGGAGAGTCCCTCGTCTGGGGAACGACAGAACGGCTTATGTTATTGGACTGTTCGGCGGCGGACGTAATTATATCAATGAACTGATGCTGAAGAACCTTGGAAAGAGGGCGAAATATTTCAGAGAAACGATCCGCTTCCATCCAGGTCCGACATCTATGATCTACAGCGGCCATGCCACAATCAGGCATGTTTCTCGGGATCAGGAGTTGCCAGCGGTAACGAGCCATATATTGGAAGCGGTCAGATCGGGATATGCCGACTTGATCTTTATCTATCGTCATCCCCTCGATTCGGTGCTGACAAATTGGGTCTGGTGGCGGACATACATTCGCGACAACTTCATGATCGAGGGTATCTCGCAGGTTTATAAGAACCCAGACGATCTATGTGCCGTTTTGGAGCAGAATTTTATTGAATTCAAAGCCTTTGCCGAAGGCGACCCTGATTTTTTCGCGGCCGTACCAGGCCCGCGATTTTTGTCTTTCCCGGAATTTGTTGAGGAAACTGAGCTTTATCTCCAATCCGCCACTCTCGCGCTGCGGCTTGAGGACTTCATGATCGATCCGCTCAAGGAGTTTTCTAAGATCGTTGAAGTCATGTCGGTTGATCTTGATTTGAGCCGCTTACGTTTAACGACTCCGAAAAGCAAGCCTTATGGCTATTTAGCTGTTAAAGAGAAAGTTCCTCGATTCAGAGACTTTATCAATGAGCTGGATGCCGAGACAAAAAGACGGATTGAGAAAATCGGCTATGAGGTCGGCATCTAAGTTGAGTATATTTTGGATTACTGGACTATGTTGGGCTGGATCCAGCCGGAACCACCGCGTAATTGTCGTGGGTGAGCGACGAGATGAAAACTGGAATTGTTCAGCCCCTCAGTCCCGTAATATCTCTGTGTTTCATCATCACTGAACTCCTGCAGCTCTCCGGTCCCGGTTCCGACAAATGTAAGGTTTGGGTTGACCGCTCCCGCCAGGCGGATCAATCACCATCATCCTGCCGTTGGCTCTCTGCCTGGTAGGGCATCCTCGAGCAGGAGCTCCCCCTCCCTTACCATATTCTGGTACAGCGTCACGTCCTCCGGATTGTCGATTTCGCCCCATTGACCGTCGGTTCCGAAAGTGCCGATGGCGAGCTCCTTTCCGGCTAGAAGTCGACGCAGTAATCCGGTCGCGTCGAGGCGATCGCGGGTCGCTGCGTCGAGTGTACTGAGTAGCGCCTCGACGGCACTCCATGCCGGTGGCATGAATTTCAAGCGTTCTCAGGAGAATACACTTCCAGTTTTTCTACGGGAATCGGGATGTACCTAGAAGGACAGTACAAACCCTTCCAGGCATTATGGCTGCGTGACCTTCACATAGTTCACATAAGTACTAGAAGGCAGGGTCGAGTTATTCACAGTTCCCCCACCCGTGCCGCCCATGGCTAGATTTATTA
>JBAVQA010000467.1:0-4556 GCA_049693595.1 Candidatus Acidiferrales bacterium
GTCCTGAATTCGTGGGGTATTCCACCTTAAATCCGTCGCCATAATAAAAATTAACGCGCTGGAGTGATTCAATCAGCAGGAAATTCATGGGGAACCAGACCGGTCCGCGCCAGTTTGAGTTCCCTCCAAAAAGATCGCTGGTGGATTCGGCCGGCTCGTAGTCAACAGCGCTCGAATGCCCGTCCACCGTGAGTACAAAAGGATGGTCAAGATGAAATTTGGAAAGCGCGCGAATTCCGTGAGGCGATAGGAACTCGTTTTCGTCGAAAACGTAGCGATAGATGCGCTCAAGCTTTGTACGATTTGCAATCGTCAGAAGCAGGCGGCTGCCCTTCTCCGACTTTTGGCTCATATCTACGTGCTTCCTGACTTCCGGATTGTGATCCAGAAACCATTGCATTCGTTTGCGGAAATTCGGCAATCTTTCCAAAACCTCCGGCTCGAAAACTTCCACCGCAAAGAGAGGAATCAAGCCGACCATCGATCGAACTTTCATAGGCACGGGCGTGGATTGCCCCAGGTGCAGAACGTCGTAATAGAAACCGTCCTTTTCATCCCACAGGCCCACTCCCTGGCCGCCCATGTCGTTCATAGCCTGGGCGATATACACGAAGTGTTCGAAAAACTTGCTGGCGACGTCTTCGTAAGCGGGATCCTGATGAGCGAGCTCCATCGCGATCGCGAGCATGTCGAGACAATACATGGCCATCCAACTGGTGCCATCGGATTGCTCGATAAAATTTCCTGGACCCAGGGGCTGAGAACGGTCGAAAACGCCGATATTATCGAGGCCGAGGAAACCGCCTTCGAAGACGTTCTTGCCCTCTGGATCCTTGCGATTTACCCACCAGGTGAAATTAATCAGCAACTTGTGAAACGTGCGGACGAGGAACGCGCGGTCTTCTTTTCCCTGTACGCGTCCCGCGATTTTATAGACGCGCCAGACCGCCCAGGCATGCACAGGCGGATTCACGTCAGACAAATTCCATTCATAGGCCGGCAATTGGCCGTTGGGGTTCATATACCATTCGCGCATAAAGAGCACGAGTTGCTCTTTCGCAAAGTCTGGATCGATCAGAGCCATCGCCACGCAATGGAAAGCCAAATCCCATGCCGCATACCACGGGTACTCCCACTTATCGGGCATGGATATCACGTCGGAATTGTACAGATGCGTCCATTCGTGATTTCGGCCGCTGAGACGCTCCGGCGGAGGTGCAGGCTGTGTGGGATCGCCCTCAAGCCAGCGACGAACGTCATAGTGATAGGACTGTTTGCCCCAAAGCAGTCCTGCAAAAGCCTGGCGCTGGACCTCGTGCGCATCCACGCTGCCGCAATGGCCGACGCGCTGAGTGTAAAAATCGTCCGCCTCCTTCAATCTTTGCTCAAAGACTTTGTCGAATCCCGGTCCGAAAAAATCCTGCGCTGATTTATGATCCTGAGAGGGGTCCTTGTCGAGTAAGCGAAGACGAATCGTGATATTCTTTCCAGGTTGGATCACCTCGGAGTAATGTGCGGCCGCTTTCGTTCCGGTCATTGCAGGATTTACAGCGTCCCGCTCGTTCTGAATCAGGTAACGGTGGAAAGCATCTTTCACGTAAGGCGAAGCATTTTTAGTATCGAACAACCGCTCGTTGTTGGTTTCATTCTCGGTGAAGAGCGCTTCAGGCTTGCCCTCTGCAATCAGCCAGCGCTTGCCGTAGTGAAATTCGTTTAGGGCGAGTAGTTCGCCGCCCTGAAAATTCGGCACCCTCGCCACTTGCGGTTTGTCGTACCCTTCACCCCAATCCCATCGATTCCGAAACCATAACGTGGGAAGCAAATGGAGCGGAGCCGCATCCGGGCCGCGATTCCAGGCCGTTATGCGGATGAGGATATCCTCGGATGAGGCTTTAGCATATTCGACGAAGACATCGAAGTATCTGTTCTCGGAGAAAATGCCGGTATCCACCAGTTCGTATTCGGGTTGCAGGCGCGTGCGCTTTGCGTTTTCCCGCACGAGTTGATCGTAGGGGAACGATCGATGTGGATATTTGTACAGGCACTTTAGATAGGAACTTGTTGGCGTGGCATCCAGATAAAAATAGTATTCCTTCACGTCCTCGCCGTGATTTCCTTGTGTACTGGTGAGGCCGAAAAGACGTTCTTTCAGGATCGCGTCTTCCTCATTCCAAAGCGCAATCGCGAAGCAGATATGTTGGTGACGATCGCATAAGCCGGCGATCCCATCCTCGCCCCAGCGGTAAGCTCGTGAACGCGCATCGTCGTGCGGGAGATAGTTCCAGGCGTCACCATGCGCGCTGTAATCTTCGCGGACGGTACCCCACTGGCGTTCTGAAATGTAGGGCCCCCAGCGCTTCCAGTGAACTTCGCGGCCCTCGCTGGCTTCCAACCTCAGCTCTTCCGCAGTTGCAGCGCGGTCTTTTCCTTTTGGCTCGTCAGTCATCGAGTCCATGCTACCGCGAGAGCGCTCTAAATTCCCAGATTTCGCGCGAACTTGTTCGGAGCTGAAAGTTTGTCGGACGTCGCGCGAGCCATAGTGGGACAAGAAGTGCGCAATTCTGTATTCTCTACTGCGTAGATCTTGACGTTAACCCAGTGTGAAAAGGTTCACTCATTCAAACGTCTCCCATAGAAGCTTCCGGCCAACGAACTGCGACCGACAGTTCGAAGCACTCCTGGCGGATCGTGCTCCTGTGCGCGGCAGCAGCCGCGTCGGCAGTGGTTATGCCCATGTTTTTTCTTGGCAACGCCTCCGGCCATGATTTTCAGTTCCATCTCGCGTCGTGGTTGGATGTCGCCGGGCAGTGGCGGGAAGGAATCGTGTATCCACGCTGGGCAGAGTGGGCGAACTGGGGATTCGGTGAGCCGCGATTTATTTTTTATCCGCCGGCGTCGTGGATCCTAGGCGCGGGCCTGGGTACCTTGTTGCCCTGGAGAATGGCTCCGGGAGCGTTCATTTGGTTGGCGCTGGTCATCGCTGCACTCAGCATGTGGCGACTGGCGCGCGAATGGCTTCCAAATCGACAGGCACTGACAGCGGCAATACTTTTTGCCGTAAATCCGTATCATCTTGTGATCGTTTACTATCGCAGCGATTTCGCTGAACTCCTCGCCAGCGCACTATTCCCGCTTGCTGTTCTGGGAGCTTTGCGGTTGATTCGCGACGGTTGGAGGAGGGTTCCGGGCCTTGCGCTGGTGTTCGCGCTCATATGGCTTTCGAACGCGCCTGCTGGGGTGATTGCTACATATTCGCTGCTTCTGATCTCCGCAGTGGGATGCGCGATGCATCGCAGTGTGCGTCCGCTTCTCGGTGGCGGCGCGGCTATGGCGGCCGGATTCGGTTTGGCGGCGTTTTATATTTTGCCTGCTGCTTGGGAACAACGATGGGTGCAGATCTCGCAGGTACTGACGGAAAATCTTCGCCCCAGCCGAAATTTTCTCTTTTCACACTCGAATGACCCCGAGTTCGTGCTCTTCAACTGGAAAGTTTCTGCCGTGGCGCTGGGAACCATTCTGGTGACTGGAATCGCGATAGTCTTCGTTGCGCGCCAGCGGCGGAATGTCTCTGCGCCTTGGTGGACGCTCGTGACCCTCGCCTCCGCTTCGGCTCTGCTCATGTTTCAGCCGAGCATTTTCTTTTGGGAGCACTTGCCAAAACTTCAGTTCGTGCAATTCCCGTGGAGATGGCTGCTACCGCTCGATATCGCTCTCGCGTTTCTTGTGGCCGCCGCGTTACAAAGCCCCCGCAAACAGTGGCTCGGATGGCTTGTAATCCTCACCGCAACTGGAGCTATCGGGACAAGCTTCGTTAAAAACGCTTGGTGGGATAGTGAAGACATTCCGCTGCTCGCGGACGGAATTCGATCTGGACATGGCTACGAAGGCACGGATGAATACCAACCCCTGGGCTGCGACCGTTATGAATTGCCAGGACAGCCTCCTGCATCCGCGGACACTTCCGATGCACCAACCCAGAGCTTCAATGAATCGGTGGAAACGCCGAAGATAGCAAAAATTGACCCCGAATCGGACGCCCTGATGCCACTCAGTGTTGGGGAAGTCCATATCAATCGTTGGACCGCCGAAACAAGGTTATTTACTTCGAAAATGAGCCGACCGGTCACATTAGCTCCCCGTCTCATAAACTATCCGGCGTGGGAAATTGAAGTAGACAGATGGATCGTGCGTGGTGATTCGCTTCCAGAGACTGCCCAGTTGTCGTTGGGAGTACCGGCGGGAGAACATTCAGTAGATGTCCGTTTCCGGCGAACATGGGACCGCACGACCGGCACCGCAATCTCGATTTTCTCCGCTTTCTTGCTTTTCGGATTCAGTGCGTACACGCGACGGAAAGCATTACACGTGCCCTAAATTTTCCAGCGCTCCGCACGGCTGTTTGTGCATCGCAAACTAGAGCATTCTTGTCGCGGCGAACTGTTCACAATGCCCGGACGTTCACAGTTCCCTTCCCGCTGCCGCGCCAGAAGCCCAAGCCCATTGGAAATTGTAACCACCCAAGTGGCCAGTCACGTCAACAACTTCTCCGATAAAGA
>JBAVQA010000468.1:0-2264 GCA_049693595.1 Candidatus Acidiferrales bacterium
ACCAGTGTTTTTAAGAACTTACAAGGACACGTGGGACTGCCAAGTACTTGTAAGTAGCTGCAAGACGCGTTGAGTGCGGACTGGAACTGCGGACCAGTCCGGCATACGAAAACAACTCTTAGCAGGATGATTGACAGTTCAGTTTCTCCCGCAGGACAAGGGACTGTACTCCTCCTTCCAATCCCATTCTGTGCAGTTCCGTTCGAGCTGCATTCAAATATTTTCGACATGTTTCTCATGCCGCAGGTTCCTTTTATACATAGAGGGGGAAATTTCGCGCGGATCAATGGAACCGCCTCGCTAAAGAGGCGGACGGATGAGTGCGGCCATTGCTCTGTTCCCGTGGATTCCCTAAATGTACCTGAAAGCACTTCTTATGCGCTTTAGGCACTTTAAGCACTTCTTGAGAAGTTTTTTCGAAGTCGATAAGAAAAAGATTCTTTGAGATAGAGCAACAAAATGCGTCCTGTACGGTTTCTATTCGAATAATGTTCTCGTCCGCCCATGACGCGAAGACTAACACCAGCCGAGTAGTGAATGGGCTCGAAATCTATCGAACGAAGCCGGACGCCACAGGCCGGCCTTCAGACGATGCCGTGATTTCAGCCCGGTCTCGACTCTCGCTGTAGGGGGTTTTATGAGCGAGATGCACGAAGCAACATCAGTCAGCCAGCCCTTCTCTCATTTCGAGAGGTTCCTCGATTCGCGCGAAGCCGCGGCATTGCTGCAGATCCACCCGAAAACACTTCAACGCCTCGCTCGCAAGGGCGAGATACGCGCTATACGGATCGGAAAATTGTGGCGCTTCCGCGCATCCGATCTTGACGCGTGGGTACATTTGCGGTTAAAAGTGGCCAGCTAGCTTCGATGGCAAAGTCTTCCTCGCATCCACGCCGCTAGTGATTGCAAAGTGATTACAGAATTCCGCGACTAAAACCGCACGACCGACAAGCCAGGAATCATCTTGAAGTGGCGGAGATTGCCCGTGGCTACGCTGTAGCCGAGTTCTAAGGCCGTTACCCCGATCAACAGATCGGAGAGCGGTAGACGAATGCCTTTCGCTTGGTTCTCGCCATCGATCTGACCGACACGAAGGGCAAGAGACGCCGTTACTGGATGCATGGGTAGGGCAGTAAGAAGCTCCTGAATGAACTGCTGCCGCTTCTCCTTTCGCAGCGACGTATCGGCACGAGCTGCGCCGTGGGCCAGTTCGATCAGAGTAACCACGGAGACCGCGATATCGGTATTCCCTGCCTTGCCCGAGATCGCGGCAAGCATCTGCCGCGCGTTTTGCCCCTGGCGCTCGGCTGTGATCAGCACACTGGAATCGAGGATTAGTCCCATGCGGGCGGTTCGAGCGGCTCACGATGACTTTCGACAGCCGCTTCCACATCCCTAGCGAAGTCCGGATCGATGGTCGCCGTCGAGTCCTCGGGTAGCAACGCGATGCACTCCGAGATGGACCGGCGCGGCGGGACTGGTGCATGGATCACCGCCACCGGCAGCTTCCCACTCTCGATCACGATTTCCGCGCCCGCACGCACCCTCGCGAGCAGCCCAGCAAAGTCATTGGCGGCTTCCGCTTCCGTGATGTGGATCACATGGTCAGCCATGTCACGATTATACCGTCATTCCGTGTGCAGATTGCAGTCTCTAAGGCCACACAAGCCAACATCTCCGTCCATGGAAACAGCGCTTCTCGCGAAAAATGCTGCTCACAAACAATAGCAACCACAAAATTGGGACGCATGTGCTTTTCGACCTTGTATGTACGGCACATTGGGTGCGCCCCGTGACCTACTCCCACTCAACGGGTAAAGCTGAAGCAGAATTGAACGCGCGCGAACACTGCGTTGGCTTCTACACGGTGAACTCTTTCCTGATCGGTCAGAGCGAACTCTTTTCGCAGAATCTCAGATTCAGGATCGAGGTAGGGATCACTCATCGAGCGAGGATAGCATTCACCAACTGTTCTTCGGTCAGGTCACCCTGGACAAACTGTTCGAACAGGAGCCGCGCATCGGCAGTGGGAGCCAGCCCCTCCAGTCGGAGATCCGCTAGAGCGTTCTCGACGGCCTCCCGCCGGAGAAGGCATTCTGAAACGGCTATTCCTCGGGGTGCTATCGCGATAGACATTTAGTTCAGCTTACCATAATTTCGGAGCTCGACATACGGGTCTGCATTACCATCGAAACGAACGCAAGTCATTGACTACACATAGGTTATAGCGACATCTTTGCCAGCCTCGTGGAACACACAATGGC
>JBAVQA010000469.1:0-4352 GCA_049693595.1 Candidatus Acidiferrales bacterium
CCTGCAATCACCAGCATCACGCGCCTCGGAAACGGTGTGGAAGCCAAACTGAAGCCCGGCGCCGACCCGCAGGAAATCTTGAAGGCTGCCGTGCAAGCAAACGTTTCCATCACGCGCTTCGAGCTTCTTGAGCCCTCGCTGAACGAAATCTTTATCGATAGGACCACCCGTGCGTAAACTTCGCCTGATCATCAAGCGCGAGTACTTCACCCGCGTGAAGACCAAAGGTTTCATCATTGGAACGATCCTCGTGCCGCTGCTGGGTGTGGCGTTTTGCCTGCTAATTATATTTTTGGTGCGCCACAAGCCCACCCAGACCATGCGCCTGGTCATCGTGGACAATTCCGGCACGCTCGCGCAGCCCATCACTCACAACCTCGACGGCAAGCTCGAAAATGGCCTGCCGGAATTCACCATCGTGGAAACCATCGTTCACCCTGCCTCTCCCGATGCCGTTCAGCAGGATCTGCGTTCGCGAATTAACTCCGAGAAGATCGACGCCTACCTTTGGATTCCCGCGGACGCAACCCAATCGTTCGAGCTGCACATGCGCAATCCCGATAATTTCGCTCTCATCGGCCCGCTTTCGGGTGCCGTCGATCAGGCCGTAATCTCGGCCAGGCTTAGCGACCGCGGCGTCCATTTGGACGACGTCAAAGAAATTCTCCGCGGCACTGACCTCAAGCTCCTCAAGGTCAGCGAAACCGGGGAGTCCGTGGAAAAAGGCCAAAGCATTGGCATCGCCATCGCTCTCGTGATCCTGCTTTATACCGCGCTGCTCATGTACGGCATCATCACCATGCGTTCCGTCCTCGAAGAGAAAACCACGCGAACCATGGAAGTCTTGATCTCCGCCGTAACTCCGTTCGAACTTCTCTGCGGAAAAATCCTGGGAGTAGCCGCAGCAGCGTTCACCCAATTCGCCATTTGGATGATTTCCACCGCGTTGCTTTTCACTTACGGCGCTCTAGCCGCGGCGGGCATGGGCGCAGGCTCGGCTTTGTCCGGAGTTCACATCCCAATTTCGCTCGTGCTCTACGCCGGAATCTTTTTCTTCGGTGGATATTTTCTGTATTCCGCGATGTTCGCGGCCATCGGAGCGGCTTGCTCCAACGAGCAGGACGCCCAACAATTGCAATGGATCGCCATGGCCCCGTTGGTTTTCTGCATGGTGATCTACAGCGTAGTCCTCAACGACCCAAGTTCTACCACGTCCGTTGTCCTCTCCGAGATTCCCTTCTTCTCGCCCGTGCTGATGGCTCTGCGCATCTCGCTGCTGACTCCGCCCGTGTGGCAGATCGTCCTTGCCCTGGTCCTGCTGTTTCTCACCACCATAGGCTCCATCTACGCCTCCGCAAAAATCTATCGCATCGGCATCCTGATGTACGGCAAGCGCCCCTCCCTAGTAGAAATGTTCCGCTGGCTCCGCTATTCGTAATGCCGCGGATCTATTGACTCGATTTCCGTTCGCCGAAAAGCGCCGTCCCCACTCGAATCTCCGTCGCGCCCTCTTCCACCGCAACTTCGAAATCGTGACTCATCCCCATCGACAGCACAGGCAGCGCTCTCCCAACGCGTCGCACCAAATCCTCCCGAAGCTCCCGCAACTTGGAAAAGTAAGGCCGCACCCGTTCCGGATCATCCAGAAACGGCGGAATTGTCATCAGCCCCAGCAATTCCAAATTTGCAAGCCCGCCTATACTTTCCGCCAACATCGGCAAGCTCGCTTCCGCCACCCCGCTCTTGGTGACCTCCTCACCGAGCCTCACCTCAATCAGCACCCTCAAACATTTGCCACTCGCGGCTCCGCCTTCCCCCACCGCAGCATCCAGTTTCTGCGCCAACCCCAAACTATCCACCGAATCCACTCGATCGAAAAGCCCCGCCGCTCTCCGCGCCTTATTGCTCTGCAAATGCCCAATCAGATGCCACGTCGCCTCCAGGTCCGCCACGCGCTCCTGCTTCGACTCCCACTCCTGCACGCGATTTTCTCCAAAGTGCCGCAACCCCGCTTCGTACGCCGCGCGAATCGCCTCGAACGGAAATGTCTTCGACACCGCAACAATCGTCACATCTTCAACGCGCCGCCCCGCGCGTCCAGCCGCACGTGCCACGCGTTCCCGAATCCGCGCAAGATTCTCAGCAATTTCAGATCTTTCCGTCGCCATCGCGCGCGATTCTACCACGCACGCCAGCTCAGACCAGAAACCGCACTTCGCCAATCGGAGAGTTCCACGAAATTCCAGGCAGTTTGTGTTGCGGAGATCTTTCGACTCAACGCATCTTGCCAAGAGCTACAAACTAAAAACCAACAGCCTTTCCGTTCGCCCTGCTGTCGCTGGCCCCCAGACGTTCGCCCGTTTTCAGATCGATCGCGATGCACTCGGCATCGCTCCAGTAGGGGCTCCAATCTGCGTCCTCATGGGTTCCAAACTCCATTTTGTATCCCATGTGCTCCAGCACCTTCACCGTATCCGGCGAAAACCCTCGTTCCACGCTCAGCACATCCGGCATCCACTGATTGTGAAAACGCGGCGCGTTCACCGCTTCGGCAATGTTCATCCCATAATCTACAACGCCTATCAGCGCAAGCGCCACCGTGGTGATAATCCGCGAGCTTCCCGGCGAGCCAAGCACCAGAAAAAGTTTGCCTTCCTTCAGCACCATCGTCGGCGTCATCGACGACAGCGGCCGCTTCTTCGGCCCAATCGCGTTAGCACTTCCCTGAATCAATCCGTCGCTGTTAGGTACGCCCGCCTTCGCCGCAAAATCATCCATTTCGTCGTTCAACAGAAAACCCAGCCCCTCGGCCGTCACCCGCGAGCCAAACCAATCGTTAATCGTCGTCGTCACCTCGACCGCATTTCCATCCGCATCCACCACCGAATAATGCGTCGTGTGTTGCGACTCACGCGCAGCCGCAGCCGGAGGGTGCTCCCGCTCGAATTCTTCCAACTGGCTGAAAATAGCCGGCCGCTTCAAATCTTTGCTGGCGCTCGCGCGTTCTGGAGCAATCGTTTCACTCCATGCCGCGCCATATTTTTTGTCAATAAGCTCCGCCACCGGAAGTTCCGCAAAATCCGGATCGCCCATAAACTCGGCCCGATCAAAAAACGCCCGCCGAAATGCTTCGGCAATCAGATGAACCGATTCCGCGGAGCCGTTCCCCGCTTTCGCCAGATCGAATCCTTCCAGAATATTCAGCGTCTCAATCAGCGCCACTCCCCCGGACGAAGGCGGCGGCGCACTGATCACCTCATATCCGCGATACGTCCCGCGCACCGGTTCGCGTTCTTTCACTTCGTAATTCGCCAGATCCTGCGCGGTAATCAGCCCGCCTCCTTTCTGCACCGCCGCTGCTAATTCTCGCGCCATCGCTCCGTGATAAAAGTCGTCCGGATTTTTCGCGATGCGCTCCAGCGTCCGCGCCAGTTCCGGCTGGCGAAAAATCTCGCCTTCTTTGTAGTAATTTCCGTCCCGCTGGAATATCCGCCGCGATTCGGGAAACTTGTCCAAGTGTGCGTCTATTCGCATATCTCGAGCCAGTTCCCACGGCAGTGGAAAGCCATCGCGCGCCAATTTGATCGCCGGCGCCATCACTTGCGCCAACGTCAGCTTGCCATATTTCTTTTCTGCATAAACCAAACCCGCCACCGACCCCGGCACCCCAACCGACTTGTATCCAATCGTGCTTGCGTCCTCGATCACATTCCCGTGCGCGTCCAAATACATGTCCGCAGTCGCCGCCCCCGGAGCTTCCTCGCGAAAGTCGATGAAATGCGCCTTCCCATCGGCCATGCGCACCAACATGAACCCGCCTCCGCCCAAATTCCCCGCCGCCGGATGCACCACCGCCAACGCAAACCCGGTAGCCACCGCCGCATCCACCGCGTTCCCGCCCGCTCGCATCATCTCCACACCCGCGTTTGACCCCAGCTCGTTGCTGCTCACCACCATCGCGTGCGCAGCATGCACCGGATACCTGTCGCTGTCCGCTCCCAGCGGAGCAACCCCGCCCAGCACCGCGATCAGCAGCAGCGTGACGAACAATTTGCGCCAAATTCTCATGGAAACCTCAATCGAAACATGGGCCATCTTCAACTCAATGTCAACATAGCCACCGGCAGATCCCGACCGCTCGTGCCGACGCAGGACGATGTATCCGCCAAACCCGCCTATTGATATGACGCGTTGTTACAGGCAATATCTAATGATTCTTTTTACTAGATCAGCGTCGAACGCGAGGTAGTGTAGATGGCCGATATGGCGATATCTCCTCAGAACGCGCCTCAGAGCGCGCCTCTGTCCGCGACAGCCGCAGGACGCCTCGAGCATTTCGACGTGCTGATCGT
>JBAVQA010000470.1:0-2566 GCA_049693595.1 Candidatus Acidiferrales bacterium
ACCGTACGTCTTTTCAAACAGGAAAGTGGTAATTGGCAAGGCCTCATGCCTGTAGCAGTAGCCGACGCCCCAGGCACCTATCCAATCGAATTCCTCGCAGAGGACGGGACCACCCTCGCCTCCGTTAGCCTGATTATTCGCAAAACGATCTTCCCATCGCAAAATGTCGTCCTCGCGCCTCAAATCGAAGCGCTCCACTCCACGCCGGAAGAAATGCAAACCCTGACCACCTTTCGCGACTCCGTATCCGACGTCAAGTATTGGGAAGATCCCCTCGTCGCCCCGCTTCCCGGGTGTGTCATTTCACCCTTCGGTGTGAAGCGCCTTCATAACGGAAAGCCCACGGGAGAGTTTCACGCCGGAATCGACCAGCGCGCGTCCGACGGGACGCCCATTCGCGCCGTGGCAGCCGGCATCGTAAAAATCGTCCAGCCCTTCAACGTCCTCGGCGGCACTGTAGCCATCGACCACGGCCAGGGCCTCGAGACCATGTATCTGCACATGTCGAAATTAAACGTGGAGGCAGGCGCTCGCGTCGAACGGGGAGACATAATCGGCTACGTCGGCGCCACCGGCCGCGCCAACGGCCCTCACCTTCATTGGGTCGTTTACGTAAACGGCGTCCCCGTAAACCCTCAGCAATGGGTCACGTTGAAGCCGTGCGGTGCGGCTAAAACGAAGTCGAAAGGAAAGTAGTTTCCCGCCTCAGTTCCAGCAGTTCAACGGTAGGAGAAGAAATACTACGATGCGGAGCTTTTGCTGAGGCCGACCAGCTTCTGGAATTCAGGGTCGTCACGCAGGCAGTCGAAATCAGAATCTTTCGCCGCCCAATTGCGGTTGCCATATCCGGCGGCAAACGCCTTTCTTAGTGTTTCGAGCGCCTCCGCCTTTTTTCTTAGCACGCCGTACGTACACGCGGCGTTGTAAAGGGTGTTGGGGTCATTGGGCCGCAGCGCCACGGCGGTCCGCAGGTGCCGTATGCTCTCGTCCGCATCTGCTTCTGAGTAGGCCAGGTTGGCAGCCAGCAAGATTCGCGCCCGGACGTCTTCCGGCACCAGCTCCAGCTGTTGCCGCAGGACCTTGATCAGCCGCTCTTCGACGTGCGTGGATTCTCTTTGTCTTCCCAGCCGCCTCTGCGCCTGGTGAAAAGGGATGTAGGTGTTGTAATCGTCGCCGTTGAATTCGATGGCCTTCTCCGTCAGCGCCGCGGCCTCTTCGAAACGGCCGGAGGTAAAGTACGAGCGCCCGAGAATGCTCCAGGCTCCTTCGCAGTCAGGCTTACGCTCGATGGCGCGCTGGGCCAGCAGCGCAGCCTCGTCGTATTTCTTCTGCGCAAAAACGATGCGGGCGCGCGCTACCAGCACTTCCGGCAAGTCGGGCGCAAGAGCAGTGGCCCGGTCGCAGGCAGCCAGTCCTCGTTCCATCCAGTTCGGGTTCTGATCGCGAACCTCGAAGATGATCCCGCACAAGTGCGCGATTCCCGCGTGCGCCAAAGCGAAATTCGGATCGATTTCGATCGCCTGTTCGAACATCTGCAGCGCGTATTCGAAATCCTGGCGGCGCGAGTAGCTTCGCCCGCGCAGGAAGAAATCATACGCCAACGAATTTTCCGTCGGCTTGCGGGCGATGATTTTTTCTTCTTGAGGCGTCAGCGTGATGCGCAGCGCCTGCGCAATGCTCCGCGCGATTTCCTCCTGAATGGCAAACACGTCTTCCAGTTGGCGGTCGTAACGCTCCGCCCAGACCGAATGCCTGGTGGAAGCTTCCACCAACTGCGCCGTGATTCGCACGCGGTTTCCCGCGCGGCGAATGGAACCTTCCAGCACGTAAGCAGCGCCGAGCTGCTGC
Source organism: Candidatus Acidiferrales bacterium (assembly GCA_049693595.1). Taxonomy (GTDB): domain Bacteria; phylum Acidobacteriota; class Terriglobia; order Acidiferrales; family UBA7541; genus Palsa-295. Next base: position 1,849 of record JBAVQA010000470.1, read on the forward strand.
CCGACCTGTTGCGCTGTGACTGCTTTATCGCGGAAGCCGATCATCTCCGAACGGGGAAAGATTTGCAGTTGCGCGATCTTCGAAATCTCCGTCACGATGTCTTCGGTAATTCCGTCGCGGAAGTATTCATCCTCTTTCGCGCCACTCTGGTTTTCAAAGTAGAGCACCGCGACCGATTTTTGCTTTGCGACAACCGCTTGCGCCCCGGAACCCGCAACACTCTTCTCGGCGACTGGTCGGCGGCTCGATTCGATGTCGCGGCTGAGCCGCTTCAGGTCCGCGCGAAGTTCCGCCGCAGTCTGGCATCGCAGATCAGGGTCTTTCTCCAGCGTCTTACCCAGAATGCTCTCCATCGCCAAGGGCAGCCGTGGGTTTAGCCCTTTCGCAGAGGCGGGCGCGGCATGCAGAATCCCGTCGAAAACAACGGCAGAAGTCGCGCCCGGGAACGGAACTGACCCGGTCGCCATTTCGTAAAGCACCACGCCGAGCGAAAACAAATCCGACCGCGCGTCCAATTCTTCGCCGCGCGCCTGTTCCGGCGACATATACGCAATCGTGCCTATCGAACTGCCCGGGCTGGTCAGTTGCTCCCTATCGAGCATATGCGTCTGCGTGCGCATCGACGTGGCGCCCACCGACTCCGCGGCGTGCTGGTGCACAGAGGTGAGCTTCGCCAAACCAAAATCCAAAATTTTTGCCTGTCCGCGTTCCACCAGAA
>JBAVQA010000471.1:0-18223 GCA_049693595.1 Candidatus Acidiferrales bacterium
CTGTTTCTCGGCATGGACCCCCTCGGAAGATCCATCCGGATCGGCAGCGACGAATTCCTGGTGATCGGAGTCATGGAAAAAATCGGTAACGTCCTGGGCCAGGACCAGGACAACTTCGTCATCGTTCCGCTGCCTGTTTTCCTTCGTCTTGAGGGGATAAATTCGAGCATCACGATCAACGTCAAGACCAGCAAGCAGAACTTCGAAACGGCGCAGGACCAGACGCGGCTGATCTTGCGCTCCCGGCGCCATCTTATGGGCAATATGGAAGATGATTATTTCATCGGCACCAAAGACAGCTATATGGCCTTGTGGAGCAGCATCAGCTCCGCGTTTTTCGGCGTGTTCATTATGGTCAGCGCCATTTCGGTGGTGATTGGCGGGATCGTAATCATGAACGTCATGCTGGTGAGCGTGACCCTCCGACGGCGGGAGATTGGCGTCCGGCGCGCCGTGGGCGCCACCAAACAAGACATACTCCGGCAGTTTATGGTGGAGAGCGTCCTGCAGTGCATCGTTGGAGGCTTTGCCGGCGTCACCCTGGGATTCCTGGTTGCGCTGGCGCTGCGCACGTACACGCCGTTCCCTGCCTCCGTGCAGACCTGGGTGGCGATCCTGGGAGTGTTCCTCAGTTCCGCGGTCGGGCTATTCTTCGGAATCTATCCGGCGTTTCGCGCCTCGCAGCTGGATCCGGTTGTGGCCTTGAGGTCCGACTAATGGCGCTCATGACGCTCGCGCAAGCCCGCGAAAATTTTCTCGCCGCAATGGACACGCTGCGCTCGTCCAAAGTGCGTTCCGCATTGACCGTGCTGGGCATCGTCATCGGCGTGTCCTCGGTGATTTCCATGGCCGCAATCATTCAGGGCCTGAACAAGTTCGTTCAGGACAAAGTGGAATCGCTAGGCTCGCGCACTTACTTTCTTACCAGATTTCCGCCCGCCATGGACCCTTCGCACATGCCGGAACGCATCCGCACGCGCAGATACATTGAATACAGCTACGCCGACTATATCCGCCAAGCCGCTCCCGACGTGCAGATCGTCACCACCATCGGCACGCGCGGCTTTTTCCTGGGAGACAGCAACCTGATTACCAGCGGCGATCGCAGCGTGGAGAAAGTCATCGTACGCGGCGCCGAACCGCAGTACACCGAAGCGATTCCGCTGTTTTCGGTCGAGCGCGGCCGTTTTATCAACGCCACTGACGAAGAACACGCGCGACAAGTGGTGGTCCTGGGCGCGGCCATTAGCGAATCGCTTTTCCCCAACACGGACGCCATCGGCAAAACCGTCCGCATCAACGGCGGCCTATATGAAGTCATCGGCGTTTTCGAACACGACCAGGGCTTGTTCCTCGGTCCCGGAGTGGACATCTTCGCCATCATCCCGCTGAGCAATTTCAAGAAGGAGTACCCCGGTTCCAAGGAGTTGGTGATCGCATTCACAGTCCCCGAGAATGTGAGTATCGATCTGGCTCAAGGAGAGGTCATTCAGGCTATGCGCCGCTTGCGCCGCATCCCGCCCGAAAAGGAAAATGATTTCGAGCTCAGCTCGCCGGACTTTCTGAGCAATCTGTGGAATCAGCTTACCGGTGCGCTGGTGATCCTCACCACCATAATCAGTTCGATCGGTTTGCTGGTGGGCGGCATCGGCGTGATGAACATCATGCTCATCTCCGTAACTGAACGCACGCAGGAAATCGGAGTACGCAAGGCTATCGGCGCTCGCCGCGCGGACATACGTTTGCAGTTCCTGTTGGAAGCCGTGGTGCTCACCCTCGTCGGCGGCACAATTGGCATTTTCATCGGGGCTTGCGTATCGACGTTGGTGCGCATTCTGGTGCCGTCGATTCCCGCGTCGCTGTCTTATCTGTGGGTGTCGATTGGTTTCGCGATTTCTGTCAGCGTGGGCTTGTTTTTCGGCTATTACCCAGCAAGCGTGGCGGCCAACCTCGACCCCATCGATTGCCTGCGTTACGAGTAATCTTTCTGAGGGGCACTGCAGCGCATATCGAAAAGCTTCGCGCGGCTGTGCAAGAGCTTGAGGGTCTTTGAAAATTATTTCGGCGGAGTCAGCTTGGGGTCAATCTTTGCAGCTTCGCGGAATTCTTTATCCGCTCCGGCCTGATCGTTCAGGCGCAGAAGCGTCATTCCCAGATTGTAATGCGCGTGCGCGAGGTTCGCGTTCAAGCGAATCGCTTCGCGATATGCCTCTGCGGCAGTTTTGTATTGCCCTTTATTGAACAGCGCGTTTCCGAGATTGAACTGCGCGTCGGCATTGTCCGGCTGCATCGCCGTCAATTTCACAAACGAAAGTCTCGCACCATCCAGATCGCCCGCTTGCATTTGAGCGATTCCCAGCCCTTGCAGCGCGATTGCGAAATCCGGCTGAAGCTCCAGGGCCTTGCGAAAACTTGTCTCCGCTTTCTTGGGCTCTTGCGCGCTCAAGTAGGCGTTGCCCAGATTGTAAAGACCGTGCAGATCGTCAGGTTTCAACACCAGGCCCTTCTGGTAGGTTTCGACCGCCGCGGAAAGATTGCCGGCGTCTTGATAAGCGCGCGCAAGATTGAAAGCCGTTTCGGACTGATTCGGCTGCAGCGCAAAGCTCTTCTCCAGCGCCGCGATCGCTTCCGGGATCTTGCCTTGCTCGTACAACAGATGTCCGAGTTGAAAGAACGCGTGCGCGTCATTGGGGCGCGCCGCTACAATTTCGCGGTACTCGAAGATGGCGTCATCCGCGCGGCCGGCGCCTTGCAGCGCGGCGGCGAGATTTCCGCGGATGTCCATGGCCTTAGGCGCGATCTTCAGCGCCTGCTGATAAACCACAATCGCTTCGTCCCATTGCTTTTTGGAATCGAGCGCGGCGCCGAGATTGTTCATCGCGTCCACATAATTGGGCTGAAGCCGCAGAGCTTCGTGGTATGCGGCGATGGCCTCATCCGCTTTGCCGGCCGCAAGAAGCGCTGCGCCAATTCCGTTGTAAGCCTGCGGAAAGTTGGCGTGAAACGAGATGGCTTGCCGGTAGGCCGCCATGGACTCGTCGTATTTTCCTTGGTGATAGAACGCCAGCCCGCGATTGCTTTCGGTTACGGCGTCTCCCGGCTTGAGCTTGAGCGCTTTGTCAAAATCGGCGAGCGCTTCGGGGTCGTTGCCTTTTGCATCGAGCGCCAGGCCCAGATTGTCCAGCGCTTCGGGAAAATCGGGATGGAGCGCCAGCGCTTGCCGGTATAGAGCGATCGCTTCGTCCAGTTTTCCTTTTTGGAAAAGTTGCAGCCCGCGATTGTTCAGAGAAACAGCTTCAGCGGAATTGTTTGCCGGCGATTGCGCCCGCGCAGTCAGAGCCAGGCCAAGCACAAAGACAAGCGCTACGAAACACGCAGCCGGTTTCAGCGCTTTCCTCATTGCGTCATTCTCCCGGCCCCGAGAATAGCATAACCACAAATCCGCATGGCTGCGCTCCGGAGTATCGCTGGTATCACTTAGCCTTTTGGGTTACGCTGCACAGCGCAAAGGGACCCCCTGCTGGTCCCGAGTCGAGTCGCTTGGGATGCTCTTCAAAACATTTAGCGCCGCCGTATTCGGAATCGACGCCTACCTCGTGGAAGTCGAGGTAGACATCGGCCCGAGCTATCAAGGCAATTTCAACGTGGTCGGGCTGCCGGACATTGCGGTAAAAGAGAGCCGCGAACGTATTAAATCCGCGCTCCGGAATTGCGGCTTCGATTTCCCGATCAATCAGGCAGTCACCGTTAACCTCGCGCCCGCCGACATTCGAAAAGAAGGGTCCGCGTTTGATCTTCCGATGGCGCTCGGTCTGGTGGGATGCCAGGGCACGTTCTTCGGAAAGATTCTCGACACGCACGTATTTCTCGGCGAGCTTTCCTTGGACGGCAGCGTCCGCTCCGTGCGCGGCGCTCTTTCCGCGTCCCTGGCGGCGCGGGATCGCGGCATCAAGAATGTGGTGGTTCCCGAAGCAAATGCGCGCGAAGCTGCCGTCGTCGAAGGCATCAACGTTTTCGCCGTAAAGTCTCTGCCGCAAGCCGTGGACATGGTCAACGCGCCGGAATCGTTTAAGCCCATTGCTGTGGATACTTCACAGATGCTCGCCGAAGCCGGCCAATATTCCGTCGATCTGCGCGATGTGCGCGGGCAAATGTCCGCAAAGCGCGCTTTGGAAGTTTCCTGCGCGGGCAGCCACAACATTCTGCTCATCGGCCCGCCCGGCGCCGGCAAAACCATGCTGGCCAAGCGCATCCCCACGATTATGCCGCCGATGTCGCTCGAAGAAGCAATCGAGACAACGCGCATTCACAGCGTCGCGGGAGTGCTGGAGGCTTCGCGCGGCCTGGTTGGCACGCGGCCTTTCCGCTCGCCGCATCACACCATCAGTGACGCGGGACTGATCGGCGGCGGCGCGGTTCCGCGGCCCGGAGAAGTTTCGCTCGGCCACAACGGCATTGTTTTTCTCGACGAATTGCCCGAGTTCCAGCGCAACGTCCTGGAAGTGATGCGCCAGCCGCTCGAAGAAGGCAGCGTGACCATCGCACGCGCCGCGCTTTCCGTCACGTTTCCTTCGCGCTTCATGCTCGCCGCGGCGATGAATCCGTGCCCCTGCGGATTCTTCGGCGACTCCACGCGCGAATGCCACTGCTCGCCCGCGCAGATTCAGCGTTACGTCTCGAAGATTTCCGGGCCGCTGCTCGACCGCATCGACATCCACATCGAAGTCCCCGCGGTGAAATACAAAGAGCTGCGCGGCAATGGCGAAATTGAAAGCTCCGCATGCGTCAGCGGGCGCGTCCTGCGGGCGCGCCAGATTCAGCTCGAACGCTATCGCAGTGAGAAAAAGTTGTACGCCAACGCGCAGATGCCGCCAAGGCTCATCCGCAAGCACTGTTCAATTTCAGCGGAAGGCGAAAAGCTGCTCGAAACCGCCATTCAGCGCCTGGGCCTGTCCGCGCGCGCCCACGACCGCATCCTGAAAGTCTCGCGCACCATCGCAGACCTGGAAGGCGCGCCCGGCATCCAGCCCAAGCATTTGAGCGAAGCCATCCAGTACCGCACCCTCGACCGCACCTACTGGGCCTAATGAACACGACGCCAAAAGTATCGGCACTCGCAATGCTCATGGGACTTGCTATCGTCTTCGGTTCGCCTCTAGCTAGGTCGAGCGTGACGACATCCCCATCAACATCAATCTACCCTCGATCGTCCTCGTCAGGGATTGTCCCGCCCGGAAGAGAATCAGTTCGAGCAGAATTGAAGCGATTGCAACAGCAGACCGGTCTCTCGTTGGTTACATTGGAAAATTTAAAAACTCAAGTGGTTGATTTCGAACATCGAGGGCTGGCGGAGTCCGGCGACGCTTATGGGATGGGCGCGATTTCTCACGACGGAACGAAAGTTGCGTTCGGCTATTTCTCTGGCACATTACCCACTTATCTCGGAATTTCGCGCCTTGACCTGATTGATTTTCAGCCATACCCCAACTTCCAGACGCCTAATGATTTGTGCTGGTCTAATGATGGAAACATGCTGGCTATGTTCTTAAATAACTTTAAGACAGCTCAGTTCTTCGGTTTGGAAGTATGGCTTCTGAAATCCAACACGACTCTGCGCATTGCCGATAGTGGTTCCTTGACTTCGCAGTGCTGGTCACCGAATGACAAACAAATCGTTTACGAAGCGAATGGAATTCTGAATGTGTACGATGTCGAGAAAAATGTGTCGCGGGAGCTTGGGCCGGGAGAATTGCCAACATGGTCCTCAGATGGAGAATGGATCGCATTCCTGGACCACGATACCTATTACGCGATCCGTCCTACCGGTCAAGAAAAGAGAAAACTTTTCCGGCGGAAAGGTGCAAGCAGTGCATTGTGGTGGTCACCTGACGATCGATTTGTCGCATATGTGGCGATAGCCAGCATGTTCGTGGGAGGCTTAACGCTCGACGTAGAAAATTACCGGCTGCGGGTCAGGCGTCTTTCCGATAATTCGGACGACTGGGTAGCCAACTCGGGCGGGGGATCTGGGTATCAGTGGCTCACAAGTCCAAAACTGCTACAGAAGGCCCAGTCAAAATCAGCACAGAAACAGCATGGCGGCTAACCGGTCTAGATTGACTTGTACTCCGGCGCTGTGATACCCATTTACCGTCTTTTTGTTGCTAAGGACTTCTCTCGACCCTAGGATGTCGGCCAAAACCCAACGGATCGAGGTCACGCTGGAGACGCTGCTGGAAAGCGTGGACCTCGCGGAAAGCATATCCATGCGTATCGCTGAGGCTGCGGGCTTCAGCGAAGAGGAACTCCATAAGATTGGCATGGCCGTGCGCGAAGGCGTGATCAACGCCTACAATTACGGCAACAACCAGGACCGCCGGAAGAAAATTCTGATGACCATCGAGCTCGATCCGGAAAATATGACCGTGCGCGTCTTGGATCAGGGCAAGGGATTCGAGCTGCACGAGATCCCCAACCCGCTTGACGAGGAAAATCTTCTGCGCACTTCGGGCCGCGGCCTTTTCCTGATGCGCGCTTTTATGGATCAATTCGACGTTCATACCGCCCCCAGCGGCGGTGCCGAACTGGTGATGATTAAAAAACTTCCGCAGAAAGATTCCGGCAACGGTACCCACCAACCGGAGTAGAATTAGGTAGAGGCTATTCCGTGGCAATCCAAGCGACATGCAGGCAAATCGGGGACGTTGCAATCCTTGATTTCAGCGGCAAGATTACTCTGGGCGAAGGCAGCGCTCTGCTGCGGAAATCGGTCCGGGAGCTAATCGACGGCGGCCAGAAGAAGATCATCATCAGCTTGTACGATGTGGATTATATCGATAGTTCCGGGATCGGCGAGCTGGTCAGCGCTTACACCACGGTGAAAAACGCAAGCGGTGAACTGAAGCTGCTTCACCTCACCAAGCGCGTGCACGACATCCTGCAAATCACCAGGCTTTTTACCGTTTTCGACGTGCAGTCGGACGAAGACACCGCCATTCACGCTTTCCGTTAAATCATTCCGTCTACGAACCAGCTAGATTAGATCGCGCGCTTGCGAGGCATGCCAATCTGTCCGCGGTTCTCGTGTACAACGCCGGATTAGCCCGGGGGATCTTTTTGCCGAGTGTTCTTGACGCCTGTTACAATCCCCATTCCAACCAGAACGATCGCACCCACCACAATCCAGTGCGCCGGCACGTGCATCAAGTAGGCGGCATAAGCCAGCCCCGCAATCACGATTGCATAGCCGGTCGCGTAGAGTCCGAATGACATAGCGTGTCCTTTGTTCGAGCGAACTATCGCATTCCATGCGCGGTGGTCTCTAGGACGTTTTGCCCTTGCAGCCGGGATGATTGCACAGACAATCAATGTCCGGGGTCTTCTCCATCGCCTGGCATGCCTCGCTGCAATACTTGCTCTTATTTACGATGCACGAACAAATCGGGTGCGCGCACTTCTCGCCATTCGCTGCCATATGTTTTTCCCCTAAGTTTGGAGTCAGACCGCCAATCCCGCCTATCTTAGCCGATGCGGGGAAACCGTACTGTGCAATTAGGGACACAACGCTGTTTGACCCGCAGGCGCGGGACACCCGACATTCGATGCGGGGCCGGACAGCCCAAGTTTGACTAATCGTCAGGGCACGGCTTTTTACCCTGAGCCTGCGAAGGGCAGCCGCAGTCCGGAGGCCGCCGTCAGGGCACGGCTTCAGCCGTGCCGTACCGCCGCCGCTGGCGAAGGGGTTTTAACCCCTGAGGCCTCAGCGGCTGAAGCCGCCCATTCTGTACTCGTAGTCGGCACGCTTGAAAGCGTGCCCTGACGCCCCCAACGAATCCTCCGCTGAATCTAGGACGGTGGCAGCCCAACGGCGTTTTAGCTCGCCGCAGGCCTTTGTGATACCATCGCCTGTAAGCTTTTTACTTCAGGGAGACGCAATTGGCGCAGCATATTTCCCGCAAGGAATTGAAAAAGGACGAGGTGCGCGAGACGCTGGTGCACGGCGCAGACCTTGTCTTCGGGCATCAACAACTTACTCTTTACATCGTTATCCTGGCGGTTGTGGTGGCGTTGGGCGTGTTTGGCTGGAAAACCTACGCCGAGCGCCAGACCGTGAAGGCTTCGGCAGGCTATTCCGACGCCATGAGAGTATTCCAGGCGCGCATCCGTACCCCGCTCGATCCCCAGGTGCCGGGCGAAATCACTTACGTGGATGAAAAAAATAAGTACACTGACGCCGCGCAGAGATTTGGTGACGTTGCGAAGAATTATCCCCGCACGCATCCCGGCCAACTCGCCAAGTATTTCGAGGCCCTAAGCGACGAACACCTCAGCAAGAATGAGGAAGCAAAGAAGCTACTTCAAGATGTCGCTGACGGCGGCAATGACGATTTCGCGGCGATGGCGCGCTTCGAGCTTGCGCAACTATACGACCGCACGGGGCAAGCCGATCAAGCCGTCAAGCTCTATCAGCAATTGATCGCCAAGCCGGGCGTCCTGGTGCCCAAGGCCGTGGTGATGCTCACTCTTGCCCAACACTACACTGCAAACAATCCTGCCGAAGCTGGGAAGCTTTACACCCAGATTAAATCCGAGTATCCCGATACCCCCATGGCCGAACAAGCCGACCAGGGACTTGCTCTCCTGCCCGGCAAAATCTGAGTGCCTGCAATGACGCCGGCGCCGCTGGCATCCTACGCGATGGACGTGCAGCGCTCACGCGGGCGCCGCTTTCCTGAGCCTCAGCATCCTTACCGCGACGATTATGCGCGAGACCGCGACCGCGTAATTCACTCTCGCGCCTTTCGCCGCTTGGAAGCCAAGACCCAGGTCTTCACCACGCGCTACTCCGATCATTTCCGCAACCGGCTGACCCATACCATCGAGGTCGCTCAAATTGCGCGCACAGTTTCCGACGCTCTGCGCCTGAACACCGGCCTCACCGAAGCGCTCGCTCTCGTCCACGACATCGGCCACCCGCCCTTCGGCCACGCGGGCGAAAAACAGCTCGATTTCAGAATGCGCGAGCAAGACGATCGCTTTGACCACAATCTCCATGCGCTTCGCATCGTCGAACAATTCGAGCAGCGCTATCTCGATTTTCCCGGGCTAAATCTCACTTTCGAAGTGCGCGAAGGCATCGTCAAGCATTCGGGAAATTATTCCGCCGCGGAATTTCCGGCGCTTGCTGAATATCTTTTGGATCAGCGGCCTCCGCTGGAAGCCCAGCTCATCGATCTCGTGGACGAGATTGCCTACAACACTGCCGACCTCGACGACGCGTTCGAGGCTCGCCTGCTGGATCTCGATCTGCTGCGCGCCGAGGTGCCGATCTTTAATGACACATACGCGGAAATCGACAGCCGTTATCCGCAGGGCCGCCGCAAGCTAAAATTTAACGAAACGCTCAAACAGGTTCTCAATCGTCTCGCGACCGACTTGATCGACAACACTTCCCGCCGGGTGCGGGAAAGCGGCGTCGAGACCGTCGAAGACGTGCGCCGTCTTCCCAATCGCCTGGCCGGCTTTTCGCCCGAGATAGCTCGTCAGAACGCCGAGCTGAAGCGGTTCCTTCACGCCCGGCTCTATTCGAATGCCGCAATCGCAGAGGACCGCGACCGCTCCGTGGCTTCGCTCGACGCGCTTTTTCTCCTCTTCGTGGAGCACCCGGAGCGCATGCCAAAACAGTATGCCGAGCTGGCCCAAAGCGAGCCGCGCCATCGAGTGGTTTGCGACTACATCGCCGGCATGACCGACCATTTTCTATTGCGCCAACGCAACGAACTTCTGGGCGTTCCGGCGGATCACTCGCAATAGCCCGCGCCGCAGGCGGTGACGTTAGCCTCACCCAGTCCAAGAAAGTCATTGTCCATTTGGTGTCAGCTAGAATCTTCTCAAAGTCGCTTCCTTGACATCTTCGGTACCCGACATATAATTAACTTGTACGCACGCGGGGAAAGCCAATGTTTCTCGACGTAAAAGAACTTGCCGTTCGAAAAATCCGCATCCGGAAGAGCTATATTCCGGGTACGCTGGATTTCCATTCCGGCGAGTTTCGCCAGGTGGAACCGCTGGAAGTGCGTGCTACCGCGGAGCTTATGGAAGGCCAGATCCGCGTGTATGGCAACCTGCACACGCGGGTTGAGATGATTTGTGCCCGCTGCCTGGATACCGTAGTCGAGGAAATCAGCCGCGACTTCGATCTGTTTTACCGCCCGATGACCTCGATTGCAGAGGATGAGGAACTCCACCTCAATCTGGACGACACCGAAGTTGCCTTCTTTGAAGGCGACGGCCTGTTCCTCGCCGATGTTCTCGCCGAGCAGGTAAATCTGGCGCTTCCGATGAAGGTCATCTGCCGCGCCGACTGCCGCGGTTTGTGCGCGCACTGCGGCGCCAACCTGAATAACGAAGAATGCCGCTGCGAAAAGAATGCTTCCGATCCGCGCCTCGCTCCACTGGCCCGCTTGAAGCAGGACTGGTTCAAAAAGCAATAAAACGCTACACTATCACTTTCCCATTTCGGCTGTGCTGAGCCGCAGCCTGTCAACTTAGAGGAGCAGGAATGCCTAATCCAAAACGACGTCACTCCCACGCGCGGAAAAATAAGCGGCGCGCACACGACCATCTTCACACGCTGTCGCTATCCGACTGCCCGAATTGCCATGAAAAGAAACTGCCGCACCAGGCGTGTCCCCATTGCGGGCAGTACAAAGGCCGCGAAGTGATTGACACTTCGGCCAAGACAGCCTAACTTTCCCCTTCACCTGCCTTCCGAGTTGGTGCCGTTTGGTGACCTTTGGCTGAGATGACCACCATCGCAATAGATGCTATGGGAGGCGACCATGCGCCTCGCGCCGAAGTAGAAGGCGCGATCCTGGCCGCCCGCGAATTTGGTCTGCAAATCCTGCTGGTCGGCATGGAAGCCGCCATCAAGCAGGAACTGAGCCGCCACGGGCATCGCGGTTTGCCCATCGAAATTGTCGGGGCCACCGAAGTGATCACCATGAGCGACTCGCCTTCGCAGGCGTTTCGCCGCAAGAAAGAAAGCTCCATGCACGTGGCCGCGCGTCTGGTGCGCGACGGCAAAGCTGAAGCCATGGTCAGCGCGGGCAACACCGGCGCAGCCATGACCGTTGCCCGCTTCGTTCTCGGCACGCTTCCTTCCGTGGACCGTCCGGCGCTCGCTGCGGCCTTCCCCAACATGAAAGACAAAGTCACGGTGATCCTCGACGTAGGCGCGAACGTGGATTCCAAGCCCGAGCAGATCCGCCAATTCGCCGTGATGGGTGAAATTTATTTTCGCGCCATCTGGGGCGTCAAACGCCCGCGCGTAGCTTTGCTCTCCATCGGCGAAGAAGAAATGAAAGGCAACGAGTTGACCCGTGAAGCATCCAACCTGCTGAAACAGTCGTCGCTGAATTTCGTCGGCAATGTGGAAGGCCGCGACGTGTTTCGCGGAAACGTGGACGTCATCGTCTGCGACGGCTTCATCGGCAACGTCGCTCTGAAAATCAGCGAAGGCCTGGTCGAGCACGTCCAGGGCATGTTGAAAAAAGCCATCAAAAGTTCTCTGAAATCGCAGATCGGCTACGCGCTGTCCAAGCAAGCGTTCGACGACTTCCGCAAGCGCACCGACTCTTCGGAAACCGGCGGCGCTCCGCTTTTGGGCGTGCGCGGAATCACCATCATCGCGCACGGCCGCTCGAATCCGAACGCCATTAAGAACGCCATACGCGTCGCCGGCGAACTCTGCCGCGCCCGCGTAAACGAAAAAATCGATCAGGAGCTTTCCGCTGCCGCCGTCGCCGCGCAGGGCTGACCTCAGCGGAATTTCAATCGCGCATGGGCAAACTCGCATTCCTATTTCCGGGCCAGGGTTCGCAGTATTGCGGCATGGGCCGCGATCTGACCGAAGCCTTCGCCGAATCGCAACAGGTTTTCGACCAAGCGAATGCCGCGCTCGGATTCTCCATGTCGGACATGTGTTACACCGCCTCGCTGGAAGAGCTCAAGCAAACGGAGAATACTCAGCCTGCCATTCTCACGGTTTCCGTCGCCGCCTATCGCGCGCTCGAAAAGCGCGGCATCAAGCCTGATTTTGTCGCCGGCCACAGCTTGGGAGAATATTCCGCCCTTGTCGCCGCCGGCGGCCTCGATTTTTCCGCCGCTGTGAAATTGGTGCGCGCCCGTGGCCGCTATATGCAGGAAGCCGTGCCCATCGGTGAAGGCGCGATGGCCGCAATCCTCGGCCTGCCTCCCGCCGAAGTCTTGGAAATTTGCAAAAAAGCAGCGGACAACGAAGTCGTCTCTCCCGCGAACCTGAACTCGCCCGAGCAAACCGTAATCTCCGGCAACGCTGCCGCGGTAAAACGCGCGGTTGAAATCGCTTCCCAAAGCGGCGCAAAGCGCGCGGTGATTCTTCCCGTCTCCGCGCCCTTCCATTGCGCGCTGATGGCTCCGGCGCAAAAGCGCCTGGAGCACGATCTGCGCGCCGCGAATTTCACCGCGCTGAAAATTCCGCTGATCACCAATGTGGACGCCGAAGCCATCGCCACAGGTGACGAAGCCCGCGAAGCCCTCATCCGCCAGGTTACCGCTCCCGTTCGCTGGCTCGATTCCGTCCACGAAATGATCGAGTCCGGCGTCACAATTTTCGTCGAAGTCGGCCCGGGAAAAGTTCTCTCCGGCTTGATGCGCCAAATCGACCGCTCCGTCCGCTCCCTGAACGTCGAAGACGCCGCCAGCCTGCAAGCCACCATCGACAAAATCGCCCAATTCCGCGCCGAATCCCCGGAAACATAACATTCAAGTGAATTTCTCACTTCCACCGCAGAACGCCCTCGAAAAACTAAAAGTAGCTGCAACTTATCTCTCCCTTCAAAAGGGTCTCAAAGGGGCAGCCTGGGGCAGCATAGTTTGGGGTGTCCTCGCTCTCGCCGCAGGTTATTTTGTTGAACCTCGCGCGCTGCTGGATTATGTATGGCTCGGAATCGGTCTGTTGCTCCTTTTTGAGGGTCTTTGGATTCTCCGCTCTTCCGCAGCTGCTAACCCCAAAGCGTTACTCGTTCAGTCTGGAGCCTTGCTGATATTAGGGCTTTGGGACACGATCGGGATCTACCTCTAGGCCAAGAGCGGGAGGCCAATAATCTTCGGAGGACAAATCGTACTTGCCGGAATTCTACAGCTCATCTCGGCTTATTCAACCTACCGCTCATTTCCTGGCTACAACAGGCTTTATCCGTGTATAGAACCGGCTTACGTAGGTGAGTTGGAGCTCGCGACGGAGGGGGTCTGGAAGGCGAGGGTTACTCCAGGCTTGGACCTGATTGAGTTCAAAGCAAACGGCAAGAAGTTCAAAGCCAAATTCATGCCTGACTTCATGGTCGCGTTGACGGATAAGGGCAAGTCGTACGTAGTCGCAGGGCGACCCGATATTACACTTGAAGAAATAGGGCAAAAAATGCTCTCGAGTCGGCTTAAGGTGAACATCATTTTAGAAAATGACAAATTCAAGGCGGACATGAGTCCCGAATATTATCAGCAGTGGAAAGCGTGGTTATTGTGCAAGACGATGGTGCCTGCCAATCTTGAATCAGTCTCGCCTTTGTGAGTCCCGCGAATTAGATTCGTTCGCTGACAGCATCCGCGAGAAGCAGAGAAGCTCCGCTCAAGACTAAGGTATCAGTGAAATAGTTCAGTCCGTTGGCTATGCTGGAACGGTCGGCCACTAAGATGGGCAGATACACAAACAGCACGACAAGCAGAATCATGATCCCCAGGTAGGTTGCTGCCAAGCGCGGCTTTTTATTCACGACAATGCATGCGCCGCAAATAACAAGAACCACGCCCGAAGCATACGCCCAGAAGAGATGCCCGGGAATCCATGTTGGCGTGATTCTGGCGAGTGGAACGGCGGGCACAATCGTCGGATGCAGAAAGTCCTGCACGCCAAAAACTATCGCTGGTATCCCCACGAAAAAGCGCCCGAGGGTTACCAGCCCCGGCGTGCCCTCCGAAGGCGTCCTCTTCGACAGTCTTCCGGCCAACGCAAAAGCGCCGCCGCTAAAAGCAGTATCCCTCAGGGCGATCACCCAAAAAAGACGAGCGCCGTGTTCCGCCACTATATTGGGGATATGTATCAAAGCCACGAAAACTAGAAGCATGCTCCCCAAGAGCGTAGCCGCCAAGCGTGCATATTTGTTGAGGATGATGCTGAGCGCCGCGGCAATCAGAGCAACGCCCACTAGATAGGTCCAAAATAGGTGCGCCGGCATCCAGGATGGAACCGCTTGCGCCATGTCCGACGCGTCAACCAGATGCTCCGTGCCGAACACTCCCATCGGCATGGCAAAGAACAAACGGCCGAACGGCAAGATCTTGTCGATCCCGTGTCTTTGCGGCAACTCGTCCTTGATAATCTTTGCTAGCCCGATTACCGGAAGAACGACGCCTGTGAAATACGGCCAAAACACATCTGCCGGGATTCTTAGCACATACATTCTAGGATCACCCTTACGGGACTCTGAATCACAATGCCCTTAAAGAGTTGCTCATCATAGGCACGCGAACGAGCAGTTGCGCAGCATGTTTGATATGCGATAGCTTCTCTTCCTATGTTCTCGCTCAAAGATAAAGTTGCTCTCGTCACCGGCGCGTCTCAGGGCATTGGCCGCGCCACGTCTCTAGCGCTGGCTGAAGCTGGCGCAAAAGTAGCCATCGCAGCGCGCAACACCGAAAAACTCGCGTCGCTCGCCGCGGAAATTGCTGTCGCAGGCGGCGAAGCGTTGGCAGTTCCCATGGATGTAGCCGACGCCGCGCAAGTGAAAACCGGCTTTCAGCAATTGCTCGCGAAATTCGGCAAGCTCGACATCCTCGTCAACAACGCTGCAATCACTCGCGACACGCTTGCCCTGCGCATGAAGCTCGAAGACTGGGACGCCGTGCTGCGCACCAACCTTACCGGCGCGCACTTGTGCATCCAACAAGCGCTCGGCGCAATGCTCAAGCAGCGCGCAGGCCGCATCATCAACATCACTTCCGTAGTCGCCGAAACGGGCAACGCCGGCCAGGCGAATTACGTCGCCTCGAAGGCCGGCCTGATCGGCCTCACGCGCGCCATCGCCGTCGAAGTCGCTTCTCGCAATATCACCGTGAACGCCATCGCGCCGGGCTTCATCGCCACGCCCATGACCGATCCTCTTTCACAGGAAATAAAAGACAAAATGAAGTCCATGATCCCGCTCGGCCGTTTCGGCACCGACCGCGACGTCGCCTCCGCCATCGTCTTCCTCGCCAGCGACGAAGCCGGCTACATCACCGGCCAGGTTCTTGACGTTAACGGCGGCCTGCACATGGGCTGATCGAGCCGCGCCGGCGAAGGAGAAAAAATGTCCATCGAATCCTACGAAGAATTGCTGGCCCTGAAGGCCGTCGGACGAATTTGCCATCTTGCTCTGCGAGCGATGGCCGCGCAAATTCGTCCCGGCGTGAGCACCGCGAAACTAGCCGACGTCGGCGCGAAAGTGATGCGGGAAAACGGCGCGCGCTCCGCCCCCGCGATGGTTTATAAATTCCCCGGAGAAGTCTGTATCAGCCTGAACGACGAAGCCGTCCATGGAATCCCCGGCGAACGCGAAGTTCAATCCGGCGATCTCGTGAAACTCGACGTGACTTTCGAAAAAGACGGCTACATGGCCGACGCCGCCATTACTGTACCCGTCGAACCCATCTCAAACGAAGCTCGCCGCCTGATGTTGTGCGCCGAGCGCGCATTTCAGCAAGCCATGCGAGTGGCGCGCGCGCGCAATCGCATCAACGAAATCGGCCGCGCGGTTGAGCGCGAAGTGAAGCGCAGCGGCTTCTCTGTGATCCGCGCTCTTGGAGGTCACGGCATCGGCCACACGATTCATGAAGCGCCCAGCGTTCCGAACTACAAAGATCCCTTCGCCACGCAGCGGTTGACCAACGGTTTGGTTCTTACCGTCGAACCCATTATCACCGCGGGAGCGGGACAGTCGTTCACCGCGAAAGACGGATGGACGGAGCGAACCGTGGATGGCAGCCTCTCGGCTCACTTCGAGCACACCATCGTGATTACCGAAAAAGCGCCTATTCTTTTGACTGCTGCATAGAAGTTGCAATTTTCGCACTTCCGCGCCAAAAGGTTGACCCCGCATTCCAGCCCGCATAGAATGGGCAAGTTGTTTTTGGGGCGCTATCCTGCCTGCTGTGCGGCCCAGGGCGCTTACGATTGCCGATACCGGAGGAACTACCAGAATGGCCAGCGTCGAAGAACGCGTGAAAACGATTATTGTCGAGCAGCTCGGTGTGGATGAAAGCGAAGTCACTCCGACCGCTTCTTTTGTGGACGACCTGGGCGCCGACTCGCTCGACACTGTCGAGCTGGTGATGGCTTTCGAGGAAAATTTCGGCATCGAGATCCCCGACGAAGACGCCGAGAAAATTGCCACGGTAAAAGACGCCGTCGATTACATCGAGAAGCACTCCAAAGGCAGCAAGTAGTCCGCTGGCAATTCCCATTTCGAACAGGAGAAGTTTCTTTTGAGCCGCCGAGTTGTCGTTACAGGCGTTGGGCTGATCTGCGGTTGCGGCATCGGGACCGAAGAGGTCTGGCGCAATCTGCTGGCAGGCAAGAGCGGTATCGGCCCCATCACTCATTTTGACCCCGCCGGATTTGATTGCCGCATCGCCGGAGAAGTCCGCAATTTCGATCCGCTGAACTGGCTCGAGAAAAAAGAGCTGAAGAAGACCGGACGTTTCATTCAACTCGCGCTGGCCGCTGCCGATTTCGCCATGAAGATGTCCGCGCTCGAAGTCACTCCTGACATTGCAGATTCCACCGGCGTTTACATCGGCTCCGGCATCGGCGGATTCGACGTCATCGAGCGCGAGCATTCAAAATATCTGGCTGGCGGCCCCGGAAAGATTTCCCCATTCTTTATTCCTGCGACAATCGTCAATCTCGCTTCCGGCCACGTCTCGATTCGCTATGGCGCGAAAGGCCCGAATTCCGCGACGGCCACCGCTTGCTCCGCTTCTGCCCACGCCATCGGCGACGCTTACAAAATCATTCAGCGATCCGACGCGGACGTAATGATCGCGGGCGGCACCGAAGCCGCCATCACTCCCATGAGCGTCGGCGGATTCGCGGCTATGCGTGCGCTCTCCACGCGCAACGACGAACCAGAACGCGCCAGCCGTCCCTTTGACGCGGAGCGCGACGGATTCGTGGTGGGCGAAGGCGCTGGGGTTTTGATCCTCGAATCGCTCGAATACGCGCAACGCCGCGGCGCAAAAATCATCGCCGAAATTGTCGGCTACGGTATGTCCGGCGACGCGTATCACATCACGCAACCGGCCGAAGGCGGCGATGGCGGATACCGCGTGGCGCTGGCAGCCATGCGCGATGCGAAAATCACTCCGAATGACATTAGTTACGTCAACGCGCACGGCACCTCCACTCCCATCGGTGACGCCATCGAAACTGCCGCGCTCAAGCGCGTTTTCGGCGAGCGCGCAAAAAAAGTTCCCGTCAGCTCCACGAAATCCATGACCGGACATTTGCTGGGCGGCGCGGGCGGCTTGGAAGCGGGCATCAGCGTCCTCGCGCTGCGCGATCAGATTCTTCCGCCCACCGTGAATTACGAAAATCCCGACCCCGCGTGCGATCTCGACTACATTCCCAATCACGCGCGAAAAGCCGCAGTGCATTACGCGCTCTCGAATTCTTTCGGTTTCGGTGGTACAAATGCGTCCCTAATCTTCAAGCTCTGGGACGGAAAGTAGCGGATTCGGTTTCGGTTTGCATTTGTAGCGGCCGCCTTCAGGCGGGCATCTTTGTTTTTTTGTCGTTATGTATCGCGTACTGATCGCAGGAGGCATTCTTGAAAATTGGAGTATGCGTCAAACAAGTTCCCGCAAAAGATGCGCCTCTCGCCATCGCCGAAGGCGGCGCATGGATCCGCGAATCCGACATCGGCTTCGAAACGAATGAGCCCGACAGTTTCGCGCTCGAAGAATCTCTGCGCCTGAAAGAAAAACACAGCGGCGAAGTCGTGGCCATCTCCATGGGCCCCGACCGCGCGAAACAAACCATCAAAGAAGCCCTGGCCAAAGGCGCCGACCGCGGAATCCACATCGCCGACGATCAGTTTTACAAACTCGATCCGCTATCCTCCGCGCGTTCGCTGGCCGCCGCAATCAA
>JBAVQA010000472.1:0-2255 GCA_049693595.1 Candidatus Acidiferrales bacterium
GCGATAGGCATCGCGCCCGTCGATTTTCACGATGTCCTTCACTTCAAGGCGCGCGTAGTTCTTCTTGAGATTCATGCCGGGAGCGAACGCGGCCGAATCCTTCACGCGTGCTAAATCATCGCCGGACAACTCTTCCACTTCTGCGCCCCGCTGTTGCCACCCGATCGTTCCGTTGTAACCCTGGGAAGTATCTCCGCGAGGGCCGTGAAGGATTATTAGAATGTTCTCCGGCGCTTTGCGATAAGTCTCAATCTTTGAATGCATGTTGCGCGATGTAATTTCGAGAGATCCGGTATCCAAGCGAGTTTCGATTTTTTGAATGGCCGCGTCCCCTCCCAGCGCCTGGATGTATTTCTCGATGATCTCTTGAGCGGACGGAAGCGCACTCGCCGTTGCGGAAGTTGCGGCCGGTGAGCTCGCCGGCTTCATTGCGTCCCCGCCGGGAGCAGCAGCAACGCTGGCAGCGGGGGCGGTGGCAACTGAAGTGACATCCGAGAGCGTTGGCATGTTAGCTGCCTTCGCCGCGCCGCGATGGCAGGTGTAACAAGTCACCGCGCGGTGTCCGCCGAAGCTTCCGTTATCGATCGCGAACATCATTTTCATCATTTCTCTGGCGCGTTTCTTCGGCGCCTTATCATCGCTTTTGAAGTTGTCCTGCACGTGGCAGTAATCGCAGCGGACCCCGAGAGCGAATGTCATGTAACGCATGGCCGGAAGCAGTTGATCTGCCGGAATACCGCCGAGCACTTCTAGATTCATATACGCTTTGTCAGCGGTTTTCATTCCCGGCGCTGCGGCCTGCGGCAATGAAGGAGCCTGCTGCCTGGCGTCCGTCTGCTGAGAGGCATCGGCATTTTGCTGCGTCGATCCTGTGTTAGCGATCAAGCTTGCCGGAATCCAGGCCAGAGCTGCCATCGCCAATACGAACGAAATTGCGTTTCCAGAAACTTTTCGCGGCAGGTGCTCGATATTCATGAATTCGTGGTCATCCTTTCCGGAATTGACCGGTGAATCATACAGGCGATGGCCCGCGGGGGCAGAATTTATTTGTGGAGCACCAAAGAACGCAATCGAAACACGGAATTCCGCTGGGAATCAGTTAGAATGGGCCTCTGAATTATAGATGGAAAATGGCACTGTGAATTCAATCGCGCGCGCGCTTCCCCCGTCCGCATTTTTATCGAGAGCCTCTACACTCGGGATCATTATTGTTACCTGGGCGCTCATTTATCTGCCGGCGCTTTCGCTGCCCGGACTTCTTGACGACGCAGATTCGATCCACGCGGAAGCTGCCCGCGAAATGCTTCTGAACCACAACTGGGTCACGCTCTACGTGAACGGGATTCGCTATCTCGAAAAAGCGCCGCTGATGTATTGGAGCGTCGCCGCCAGTTACAAGCTGTTCGGCGTGGGCGAGTGGCAGACGCGTTTGCCGCTGGCGTTGAGCGTTCTAGGACTCGGCCTATGCGCGTATATATTTGGCCGGCGCTTCCTGAATTCAGAGGCCGGATTTTACGCCGCCCTGATTTTGATTACGGCTCCGGGAATTTTCGTTTACACGCGATTTTTGATTCCCGATGCGATCGTAGCGATGTGGCTCACGCTGGGCCTTTATTTTTTCTTCATCGCTTACGAGCAGGAAAATCCTTCGCGATGGGTTTGCTGGGGCTTCGCAATCACCGTTGCGCTGAACGTTCTTACCAAGAGCCTGATCGGCCTCGCCTTCCCGGGTATGATCATCTTTGTATTTCTTCTGCTCACAGGAAATTTCAAGAAGCTTTTCAGAATGCGGCCGTGGTCCAGCGCGCTCGTGTTTCTGATCGTGGCGGCTCCGTGGCACATTCTGGCGGCTATCCGCAGTCCCGCGCAACCAAGCGGGCCGGAAAGAGGTTTTCTGTGGTTTTATTTTGTGAACGAGCAGGTGTTGCGTTATCTGAATAAAAGGATTCCGAGGGACTACGACAAAGTTCCTCTGCTGCTTTTCTGGGCCTTGCTGCTGGCGTGGCTGATTCCGTGGTTCGTATTCCTGTTTCCCGCGCTCAAGGAGGTCCCGCGACGCGTGCGCGATTGGCGCGACAATTTGGATGCGCGCGCTCGAGCAAACCTACTCTTTGGAGTGTGGGCCGGCGTAATCATGTTGTTTTTCAGCTTTTCAACACGCCAGGAATATTATTCGCTGCCGGTGCTGCCTGCTTTGGCGTTGCTCACGGGAGGCTGGATGCAGAGAGAACGCGAATCGCCGGCCGCAAGTTCCG
>JBAVQA010000473.1:0-3574 GCA_049693595.1 Candidatus Acidiferrales bacterium
AATCGAAGCCACACGAGGTAGCGGCCGAGCAGGCGTATCGCTCATGCCTGCACTGTACAGGACCAACACATACGTAACAATGACTGTATGTATACATTTGTCAATTTCTTCACACCTTCCAGACGGAACAACCACCATCAGTCGCGCTTACACCAAACAGGAATGCATTCACCAGCCGCGAGATCGCGAAGGAACCGAGCACGCCGAGTACACACCCAATGACAGCCAGTTTCGCTCCGGAAATTAAGACGAGACGCGCAATGCGCGTGCGTTGCGCCCCGAGCGCGATGCGAATCGCAATCTCCTGAGTGCGCAGAGACAGAGAACGCAACCACTGCGTAGGCCTCCCGCGTAAGCACGTTTGTGCTAACATAAATCAGGGGGCAAGATGCGCACACGCAGAACTAAAGCCAAGCCGAGCGAAAGCGGACTCACCAATGGCGCGGAGTACCGTGGGAAGCAAACCAAGACGGGCAATTCCTCTGGTTTTCGCTTCGAAGGCGCTCTTTTCAAAAGCCACCCCGAGTTCAATGGCGAAGTGACGGCCTATGTTCTCGCGCCCGGTCGTCTGCTCGTCACGGCCGACACAGCTCCCCGAGGCAAAAGCGATTCTGCCATGGAGGCATTTCTCGCATTTCTCTCTCAAGACATCGCGACAGCTCCTCATCGGATCACGCCGCTGGACGCCAATCTGGCCACGCGAATCGACAGCCTGGTAAAGGGCGTGGCGGTTTCCCGCGACGAAGATCTTGGTTCCAAGGTGATCTTGTAGATGGTCGTGAATGGGTGGAAGCTCTACGTTCATCCACTCTTTCACAACCAGCTCATTCATTTGGTCGAGCAAGTCGAAGCGTTAGCGAAGAAAAACCCGGCCGCCTATAAAGAAGAGGCTGCCACCAAGCTGCTGGCAACGATCAATCGCCTCATCCGGGAGATCATTCCTCGCGATCCAAACGCCCCGGAGTTCCGCCAGGGCAACACTCTCGGGAGAGACAATCGGCATTGGTTCCGTGCCAAATTCCACCAACGCTATCGTCTGTTTTATCGCTTCGCTACCAAAGAGAGGGTCATCATCTACGCTTGGCTTAACGATGAGAAGACCCTCCGCAAGGCGGGATCGAAAACGGACCCTTACAGCGTTTTTCGCGGGATGCTGGAAGCCGGGGATCCACCTGGTTCGATTGCAGACTTGTTGCAGCGATCAAAGGATCTGAAGTCTGGGGATAGATAGTTTCGGGATTAGTTTCGGGGACACGGAACAATCCCCATCGCGTCAGAGCGATCGGGAGTCCTTATTTGCTATTGTGATTGCTCCGTCTGGACCTTCAACTGCCCTGTCCCTTCAACTGCCCATGAGGGCAAGCATCAAGGCTGGCCCTCAGACGGAATCATCCTCGGTATCTTCCCATCGGGCGTCACAGGAGTTGCAAATCCAGCTCTCGCGCCCTAGCGGAAGCGGCACAGCAAGAACGGTGAGCGACGCAAGCGCGGCTCCGCGGGACGAGCCCTGATAAGTTATATCGATCGAGCCGCATTTCGGACAGTGAGGCTGGAGAAAGTCGTCCCCATCATCGAACGGAATGACCGCGGGAATCGACTGACGCAGGAGATCAGCTGCTCTGGCCTCGTCTTTAGCCTCGACCTCGAGACGGATGCCGCCGATAAGGTTAGATACCTGCCAATCCAGCCGGACCAGGTTTTCGTCCCGAAGAAACACGTAAATTCCAGCGGACTCAAGCACGGTCCGAACGACAATAGCCTCGGAGAGATCGCGATATCTGGCTACCGTTATCAGATCCCGCAGTTCCGTTGGATCCTCTGCTTCTTCGAGGATGGGTGGCTCCAGGCCCCGGCGTCCAAACTCGGCCCGCAGTGCGGTCTGTGCCGCGTCGGTAAGCTGATCGTACGACTGCGCCAGCTTCAGCAATTCGCCGTCGAACATCTTGCGATACCCTGCGGCGATATCTTCCGGATCAAGATGCATTTCCAGCGATAGTAACAAACGCCCGGCGACTGAGGCAGGACCCTTTTCGGAGACGACCGGAAGTTCCCCTAATAACAGCGAGGTCCGCCTTTACCTCCTTTGAAATATGCTTGTTAAGCATTCAGAGATAGGACGCTCTGTATCGGGTCGCCGATTGCCCTTGGTGGCCGACCGCGCGTCGCAAAAGCCACATCGCAGTATCCGAAACGGTCGCAAGCGATGACACGAGGGTCGATCCGTCTCAGCTTCTGATACTGAGGCAGGTCTTGATAATGTGTTCGAGAGCAGAATAATCTCGCCCGAGGAAACTGCGCTTCGACGCATCGATCATTTCCTCAGGAGTGTCGGCTGTCCATACCAGGGAGTGGCCGCCTGCCAAAGCGAGTTCGCGGATGAACTCCCGCTGGGTCCGGCCATTTCCTTCCCGGAAAGGATGAATTGCGTTGATCTCTCCGAGGTAGTACGCGGCGCGATTCGCCCAAGCCGGAGCCGATAGGCCTTTTAGGAAGTTCTCTCCTGCCAATTCCCCAAACAAGGACTCGAGGCTCAGCTTGAGATATTGCGGGGGTGGAAACGTGGCATCGGGTTTCGAAATAGTAACGGAGCGAATTTCACCTGCCCAATCGTAGACATCCTGGAAGAGATATCTGTGAATGGCCTGTAGATGCGCGACGTCGAAATTGCCCAGGATCGGTCTGTGCTGGAGTTCGATCAGGCGCCGCAACGCCAGCGGGGTTTCACGCCGCTGCAAGTCCGCGTAGCTGGTTAGCGGGAACTTGTTGCTTGGAACATCGTTGTCATCTGGCATGAAACGAGAAGACAGCCACCGAAAAGGGGACTAAGACTTGACTGCCCCGTCGGCGGCCTCTCTAGTCTCCAATCGAGCGACATGGTCTTCTATTGCCGAGCCGAACTGTTCCAAAGAGATGGAGCCAGCCGCATATTCCTCCAGGATGGCAGCAGTGCCCGCATCGGGTTCCAAACCTTCCATGCGGAAGGATGCCAGAACGCTGCTTACCGCCGTACGGCGATCCGAAGTCTCGATTGCGGTTCTGAGCAGCTGAACCATTGACGTAACTCCCTCCTGTATTTTACCCGTATCCACGACTGACGGTCGAAGCATTTATGCAACCAGACGGGTACGTTCGATTAATGGGCTAATGAGCGCGAAGTGCGTCGACAGGATCGGCAGCGGCGGCGCGCGCCGCCGGGAGTGCGGAGGCCAGGAGAGCCAACAGCAACATGGTCAGGGCGGCTACCGAGTAGACAAGCGGATCAGTCGCGCTTACGTCAAACAGGAATGCATTCACCAGTCGTGAGATTGCGAAGGAACCGAGCACGCCAAGTACGCACCCAATGACAGCCAGTTTCGCTCCAGAAACTAAGACCAGGCGCGCAATGCTCGTGCGTTGCGCCCCGAGCGCGATGCGAATCGCAATCTCCTGAGTGCGCAGAGAAACAGAGAACGCAACCACTGCGTAGATGCCTGTGAACGCTAACAGGAGCGCACCCACGGCAAAGCTGGTGATAAGGCCGGTGTTGAAACGCCGCGGCGCCTCCGTATCTGCGAGCACGTCGCTCAGTGGCTGC
>JBAVQA010000474.1:0-9652 GCA_049693595.1 Candidatus Acidiferrales bacterium
GATGTCGCGGGAGTCGTCCATTGAAAGGCGCAGACTCGGCATCACCGTGGGCTGTTGCACTACGAGTTCATGGCCATCGTTCGGGCAGCGCGAATGATCCAGATCGAAAACGAACGGGAGATTGTGCTTGGCGTAATCCTCAGGCCCTAGATCGCGTTTTTCGTAAGGACAATAAGGCCGCGTACGCTGGCGCGGATCGTGAACCCAGCGAACCACGTAATCGTAATTTTCCTTTTCGCCGACCCGGCTCAGGTTGGCTGCGAAGGTTCCACCGACCGTGGACGAACCTTCGCCCATGGAATGGCACGCGAGGCATCCGCGTTCTTCGAAGAGTGTTTTGCCGTGGGCAGCGTTACCCGGCGCTTGATGCTCGAGCGGCGGGCCGGTAAGTCCAGATTGCCAGACGAAAGCGGCGAGGGCTTGCGTCTCGTCCTGCGAGAGACGGAACTGCGGCATCTTGGTAGTCGGACGAAATTCGGTGGTGTGGCCGATCCAGTAAGGAATCCACTCTTTGCGCAACTTCTGGCGCGCTTCCTTCAAATCCGGACCGACTTTCTTGATTTCCTGCAAGAGGTTGTGAGTTTGTTGTTCGAGCGATTCGGAGCGCGCATCCATGCGGCTGATTTCAACCGTTAGGTTGGTGGCCTGGCTGTTGAGCTTATCGGCGGTGGCGTTGTCGGGAGCGGCGTCGGCTTGTTTCTGCAAGCGCGGGATCGTGAGCAAATCGTCCGATTTTGTCTTCGCGAGCTGCAAAATCTGCTGGCGGGCGTTGACGAGTTGCTCGTCCTGATTGTCAAAACCCTGGAAGCGATGGCATCCGATGCAGCCTCGCTGGCGATAGAGCTGCTTTCCTTCATTGAGCACGGGCGCGTGCTCGGTGACCATGTCAGCGGAATGGCACTGCTGGCATCCCGCTTGATAATTTTCCGGGTAATACAACGGCCAGAGCCAATGCGGGTAGCGGCCGTGTCCGCGCTGAACGGAATCGATCGCTCGGCCGTTTCCGCCGTGGCAAGGCGAGCAGCCGAATTTTTCGAGCGGATGCCACTGAATTAAATCCAGATCGGGGTGACTGGAGAAGGGCGCATTGTTGCTCTTCGCCATTCCCAGGTCTGCTTTCGTCAGGGTGACTTGAGACGGAACGTACTTGGGGTCCGTACCGACGTGGCACGATTCGCAGCGATCCACCAGTCCGGCGCCGCCTAGATTATTGATAGATGCGCCGGACGGATTCACGTTGATCTGGATAATTCGCTCGTCGAAATCTTCCATGGAGCGGCGCAAGCCGTCGAGTGAAGCGGAACTTAAGCCCGGCAAATGGTCGGAAACATATTTCGTGAGCTCGGCTTGAATGTCCTTGGCCGGCTTATCAACTTCGCCACGTTTTGCAACCAGCGCGGCGCGCTGAGCGATGATGCTGGCGAACGTGTCGTTCAATTGGTCCGCAGTGAATACTTTATTTTTTTCGATTTGCCCGCTTGCTGTGGGCCAATCCACTTTCCATGTGGAGCTTCGGCCTTCGTTCAATTCCTTTAGGCGCTTGGCCTTCTCTTCTTTGTCGCCGGGCGAAATAATTTCATACTGATAAACCAGGTGGCCGATTTTCCCGCGTTCATCCTTGAAAGCATCGCCCATCGCCGCGCGCTGGTCATCCAGGAGTTCGATTTGCTTGGCGAGCTCATCGTCCTGAACTTTTGCCGTTTGCTGCGCGCTGGCGAGACTTGCGGCGAGTTGCTTATATTCCTGGGACGCGTACACGTCGCTCTCGTCTTTTTTCTGGCGTTTAATGTCTTTGCCTAGATATTCGGAGTAAGCCTTTGCAAATCGAGACTGGTAGCGGCGCCAGGGCTGCAGTCCGTAGAATTCAACGTAAAATGACCATGCGACGGTGATGATAAGAAGCAGCGAAGCGATCAGAAGCGGAAATGCAAACGATCGATTCTTAATCGGATCATCCGGCAGTATTTCAGGCGAACGATCAGGCACCCGTGTCCTCCGTGCGCAATTCAGCGAAACACGCTGCCGTTCCGGCCGTTGCTAAATGCTGAACCATGGCGTCACCCATATATATTTAATGGTGAAAACAAGCCGCAAGACAATCTTGATTGGCAGCGACATCATAAAAATTAAAAACGTGTACATGGTCACAAGCTGCAGGAGACTCATGCGCTTGTAGATCTTCTTGCTGAATTCGGTGCGCGTGCAAACCCAATGCACCAGAATCGCAGCGACAATGAAAAAGATCACCAGCGGGAAAATTCCAAAAATTGCTCTGGCCCAAATGGCGGCCTGATCCTTTGTGGTATGGAAGATAGGCGCAAGCCACGAACCATCGATCCCGAACACCTGATCGAGGTTTCGATTCACCGCATAATCCACGCGTTCAGCGTCCCATGTTTGCCCGGGCCAGAACCAATTCCATCCCGGACCGCGTATGAACGTACCGATTACAATCATCAGCACCCAGAGACCGATGAAGCCCACCAGAAAAGTCCAAATCGAAAATCTTCGCTGCTTGTAGGTGTAGTAGCCGTTGCCGAGCGGATTCGAGTCGATGTATGGAATTACCATCAAACCGACGATGATCAAGGTCGGCATGACCACGCCCGCGATCCAAGGA
Organism: Candidatus Acidiferrales bacterium; assembly: GCA_049693595.1. GTDB lineage: Bacteria > Acidobacteriota > Terriglobia > Acidiferrales > UBA7541 > Palsa-295. The sequence goes on from JBAVQA010000474.1 coordinate 2,621, forward strand.
TCGAAATAAACCAGCATTTCCTGGAGGCCGAGGAAATACCATGGCGCTTTGGCCGGATTCATGGTGACGTTTGGATTGGCAGGCTCTTCGAGCGGTGCGTTCAAGGTCAACGACCAAACCATGAGCAGCACGGTGACCAGGATGGCCACCAGGAATTCCATACGCATCAAGTACGGCCAGGTGTGGACTTCCCGCTCCCACTTGGGATCCCATTCCTGCGTCTTACGATATTTGGTTTTGGCGGCCTGCGCATCGCCTTCCAGAATCGCAATCAGCTTGTCATTCGCAATTCCCTGTCTAAGCGCGTACCACATGAAAAACGGAGCGACGAACAACAATGCGACAATCGGCACATTGTCCGGTGCAGATGCAATCTCCCAAATTTGGCGCCAATCGAAAGGCATCTAGCGTTCGATCCTTAAAAAAACGTGTCAGCTGAGCCGTTGAAATTCTGAAGCTAACCCATGCCACTGGGCCGCAGAATTACCGGCCTCGGGCTTCTCTCTTCCTTGATTTCCGATTCGAGCATCACCGGCGCGGGGCCTGATATTCCCCCGTCTTTTCGCACGCGCCAGAAATGGACGCCCAGGAATATGGCCACAATCAAGGGGATGGCGATGCAATGCCAAATGTAGGCGCGCAACAATGCATTCGCGTCCACAATGGATCCCCCAAGCAAAGCGAAGCGCACATCGTTATACGGAGTCATGCCCATCTGAGCGCCGCCCGGGCCTTCATTCCCTAATAGGGGCGTGGCTCGCGCCATATTCGTTCCAACGGTGACGGCCCAAAATCCCAGCTGGTCATCCGGCAGCAAATATCCGGTGAAGCTCAACAACATGGTCAACACCATCAGCAGCACGCCGACGCACCAGTTAAATTCGCGCGGGCGCTTATACGAGCCCGTCATGAAGACGCGGAACATATGCAGCCACACCGCGATGATCATCAAGTGGGCGGCCCAGCGATGCATATTGCGCAGCAGTTTGCCGAACGGCACATCGTTTTCGAGATACAGGATGTCGCGGAAGGCCTGGATCTTCGTGGGGTGGTAATAGAACATCAAAAGAACGCCGGTGAAAGTGAGGACGATGAAAAGGTAAAAAGTGATGCCACCCATGCCCCAAGTGAAATTGTATTTGGTTGCGTCGCGGTTCACCTTGGCCGGATGCAGGTGGAAGAAAACGTTAGAAAGAACGCTGAGCGCACGGTTGCGCGGCTCCTCGTCGTGCTTCACACGGAAAATCGAGCGGTAGAGCTGGGTCTTCTCCGGCTCTTTGAGCTCGGTGGCCTGCTGCTTGGCTTTCTCCGTCAGTGTTTCACGGAGCGCGGCGGCAGAGTCCTTGGCTCTTTCCAGGACGCCAGCCTTGTTCTTGCCGTCGCCGTTTTCTTCGGGCATCCGCCTGACCCCTTATCGAACTCAAACTTGGCAATACCGCCGCACGCCGACTTTCGGCGTCGCAGATCTATACGTTCAAAAATGCTCCCGGATCATTAAAATGATTCACGCCTGCGCGAGGGTCGTCCACAAACAACCGACTCGTATCCACCGTGATCTTCCCGGTGGGATCAAGCTGCACAAAAGAACGATCCATGGGCCGCGGCGCGGGACCTTCGAAATTCACACCCTCGCTGTCATATCCGCTTCCATGGCAGGGACACTTGAACTTGTTTTCCGCAGGCTTCCATTCAGGTGTGCATCCGAGGTGCGTACAGCGGGCGAAAATAACGAAAAGGCGGTCCGGCTCACGTACGACCCAGACGCGATTAGTCATTAAGAAGCGCTGATCGATACCCAGCGCAAAGTCGGAAGGAAAGCCGATATCAAAAACAGTATTGGGTTCGTATAGCGCGCGGGGGAAGAAAAACCGCAGAAACATCAGGAAGTTAATGCCCAAGTAGCCCCAAATACAGGCCCAAACGATTCGGCGACGGGTAGTATTTACCGTTTTTGCCGCCGCTTTGGTGTCCAGCGCGGCAGATGCATTTGCCGCTGGCGCCTTCGATGGCGCGCTGGTTGTTTCTCCGGACTTCCCGTCAGACATATCTGGCATCGGCCCGTTGTGCTGCTAGCTTCAAATCTAAGAATATATAATTGCTACGCAAAACAAGAACACTGGTTTATATGACGTAGGAATCTCCGTGTCAAGTAGTTACAGTAACTCATCGCGGACGAATTTCCGATGACGCGGCAGGTCTGGCGGCCTGGAAGACGACTTTCTTCGCTCAACGATGCTTCCTTCTGTTACCCTGCCGGTCTATGCGCCCATACCTAAGTTCCCTTTTTCTTGCGGCCGTTGTCCTCTCCGTCGTCGCCCAAGACCTCAAACCAGTGTCCGATCGCATCGCGGAGCAGAACAATCTTTTTGAAGAGCAGTACGAGTCTGATCTCCGCAACATGCCCGAGCGCGCCACGGCTTTCGGTGACTACCGTTACAACGATAAGCTCGAGGATCACTCACTCGACGCCATCATTCAGCGCCACAAGACCGATGAGGGCTTCCTCACCCGACTTGAAGCCATCCCCGCCACTGGCTTCTCTGACCAGGACCAGCTCTCACACGACCTCCTCATTCGAGTGCTTCAGCAGCGCATCGCCGATTTCAACCTCAAAGAGTATGAGATGCCGATCAATCAGCAGAATGGCATCCATACCGGCTTGGCCGATCTACCGCTTTCCGTTCCCCTCGACTCAGTCAAGCATTACGAGGACTATATCGCCCGTCTTCACCAGATTCCGCGTGCGCTCAGCCAGACGACCGAAGTCCTCCGCGCGGGTATGAAGGACAAGCTCGTGCCCGTGCGATTTCTCCTTGAGAAGATTCCGGTGCAGTGCCAAGGCATAATTGACGCCGACCCGTTTCTGCTGCCGACAAAAAAGTACCCGCCGGAGATCTCGCCCGAAGAACAGAAGCGTTTGACCCGGCAGATTGCCGACGCCGTCAACTCTGACGTCATTCCTGCGTATCGGACCTTTGCCAACTTTGTCCGCACGGAATACGCGCCCGCAGGCCGCACTACGCTCGCGATCACTTCTCTGCCGGATGGCGAGAAGCGCTACCAAAATAACATCTATGCCCGGACCACGACCCACATGACGCCGGACGAAATACACCAACTAGGTCTCCGTGAGATCGATCGCATTCAGATCGAGATGACCGCTATCGCGAAAAAAGAAGGGTTCGCCGATCTTGCGTCCTTCCGAGCCTCGCTGAAAACTAATCCCAAATACATTCCAACTTCCGCAGAACAAATCCTCGATGATTTCCGGCGCTACATCGCGCAGATGGAGCCGAAGCTTTCCGAACTTTTCACCTTGCTTCCGAAGTCGCCGGTCACGGTCGAGGCCATTCCGGCTTTCCAGTCCTCCGCGGCAACTCACTACGTTACTGGAACGCCGGACGGAAAACGTCCCGGCCGCGTCGTCGTTGCGACTTCCAACTTCGCCCAGCGCTCGCTCATCGACGACGAGGCGATTGCGTATCACGAGGGTGTTCCGGGACATCACATGCAGCTTTCCGTGCAGCAGCAACTCACCGGGCTGCCTAAGTTCCGCCTGCACGGCCTCGGCTTCAACGCGTACATCGAGGGCTGGGCCCTATACGCGGAACAACTCGGCAAAGAAGTCGGCTTCTACCAAGACCCCTTTTCCGATTACGGCCGCCTATCGTCCGAACTTTTCCGGGCTGTACGATTGGTCGTCGACACAGGTATCCATTCGAAAGGATGGACCCGCGATCAAGTAGTGTACTTCTTCCGCGAGTCCGGCGCAGTGGATGAACCCACCATCCAGTCCGAAACCGACCGATACATCTCGTGGCCCGCGCAGGCTCTAAGTTACAAGCTGGGGCAGCTCAAATTCCGGGAGCTCCGTGAACGCGCCCAAAAAGAATTGGGACCCAAGTTTGACTTGCGTACTTTTCATGATGAGATGCTGAACGGCGGAACGCTACCTCTCGATCTTCTCGAAGCCCGCACGAATAAGTGGATCGCCGAACAAAAATCAAAGTGATTGCACGTTAGCGAGATTCCGATTGTGAGGGCAGTTCTCCAAACCTTCGATCCAGGGAATTACCGCAGCCTACGATGCGATTGAAGAAACGCCGTTGCGTTTTCCGACGGAGCGAAGCACCAGGTCGGCGAGTGCCCGAATTAGCAGCGGCGAATCATTCAACGCGGGCATCATATGAAATTCACTGATCCCCAGAGACTCCGCCTGCTCTCGCGCCTCCATGTTAATTTCATGCAGGGTCTCGATGTGTTCGGTCAGGAACGAAACCGGAATCACCAGGACGCGCTTGATACCGCTGCGCGCGAGCTTCTCGATGGTATCCGGGAGTGATGGCTGCAGCCATTTCTGCGGACCCACCCGGCTCTGAAAACATAGAGCGTGCGGATTCGGCCAAGCGCCAAGCTCGCGCACAAGCTGCACCGTCTCCTGAATTTGTTTCGGATACGGATCGCCTTTTCCGACTAACTTCATCGGAAGGCCGTGCGCACTAAAGAGCAGGTGCACTCCATCAGGGTCTGGTAACTCTTGCAGAACGCCGTTCACGCGGTCAACTATCGCCGCTATGTAATCGGGGTGGTCGTAAAAGTGGTCAATCACATGAACCGGGACCTGCGGCTTATACAGGCGGTTCCATTCCTTCAAGCTGCTGCCGGTGGTAGCGAAAGAATAGTGAGGATAAAGCGGCAGCAGGACGAGTTCGTCATAGGGCGCGCTTTCGAGCGCGGCAATGGCTTGTTGCGTATCGGGGTACCAGTAACGCATCGCGACGATCGTTCGCGCGGAAATGTAGGGGCGCAGTTCGTCCTGGAGCGCCCCAGCCTGCTGCTCGGTTAGGCGGCGGATCGGCGAACCTCCGCCAATTTCCGCGTAATATTGGCGCACGACTTTCGAGCGCGTGGTGGAAATCAATTTGGCGAGCAGCTTTCGCGCCAGGAACGCGCCGGGGAAATTTATAATATCGGGATCGCAAAATAATCTGTACAGAAATGGTTCGACCGCGGCCTGGCTATCAGGCCCGCCCAACTGAAACAGTATGACCGCAACTCTCTTCGGCCCATCCATGACGAACTCCTCGTGAACTACCTTTCACGCAACTGCCGCTTCAATCCTTCGATGTCATCGCGCAAACGCGATAGCCGTTGAGCGATGGACAGCTCATAAACAAAAAATACGGCCCAGACCACCATCCATGCCGTAAACAGGTACTCGAAATTCTTCATGTACTCTCCTTTCCAAGAATAGATGACGGGGCCAGGCTGCGGGTTTCAATCTCTTGACGCAACTCCTCGAATTCGTGCCGGAGCCGCTCAAGCCGGTACCGGTCGAGCAGAACGATAATCATCACTCCCATCACAGCTATAACGCAAAGAAGAAGAACTTTGCTCATAGTGGGATCGAGCCCAGAGTTGTTACCGCCGAGAATCACGGGTTGCGGATGCTGCGTACGCCACAGGCGGTTCGAAACGTAGACGAGTGGGGCGTCCAGAAAGGCAAAAATGCCGAATATGGCTGACAAGGTCGCTTTCTTTTCAGGATCGTCCAGCAGGCCGCGCAAAAGCAAATACGAAATGTAAAGAAGCCACAGGATGAAAGTGGTAGTTAGTCGCGCGTCCCAGGTCCACCAGATTCCCCACACCGGCCGCGCCCACAAAGGCCCGGTGGCGAGTCCGATGGTGCAGCACACCACGCCAGCCTCCGCCCCGGCTACGCCCAGCGCGTCCCATTTCGCTTTGCGCGTAGCCAAATACGCGATATTCGCAACGAACACGACGGACAGCGCGGTGAACATGGCGATCCAACTTGGCAAGTGAAAATAAAATATGCGCTGGATGGCGTGCATCGTCTTTTCGTCGGGCGCTATGAAAAGAGCCGCGTATCCGGCGAAGAAAATCAGCGCGGCGACAAAAACCGTGGATGCGGCTCGTCCTTTCATCGGTTGCGTCTCATCATTCCTCGATCAAATAATCGCACAAAAGCCACGATGCCGTCAGGAACACGATATCAAATCCGGTGAGCAACGCGACCCAGGTGCGGTCTAATTCCGGTTGATCCACGAGCAATGAAGCCGTGGCTTCGACTGCGCCGATCAACAACGGCGTCAGAATCGGCAGCAACAGCAGCGGCAGAAGCAATTCTCGCATGCGCGCATGCGAAGAAATCGCGGAGAAAACAGTCCCCGTGACGGTTAGTCCGATGGTCCCCAGCACCAGCACCAAGATTAACCGGCCCGCCACGCCCGCCAGAGACACGTTGTACAGGACACTAAAAACGGGGACGAGGATGAGCTCCACGAAAGACATGAAAATAAAATTTGCGAGCATCTTCGCCGAAAGAATCGCGAAGGCCGAGATGGGCGCCATACGCAGAGCGTCCAGCGTGTCGTTCGCTTGCTCTCGCGCGAATGAGGGATTTAGCATCAGCGATCCGGCGAACAAGAACGCTATCCACAGCAGGCCCGGGCCGTACCGTCTTGATTCCGCGGCCGTGGGATCGAAAGCGAAGCTGAAGAGCACTACAATGACGAGCGCGAAAACGATTGTCGCACTCAATAACTCACGCGTACGGAACTCCAGGCGCAGTTCTTTGGCCAGCAGAATCGCAGCGGCGCGCGTCGTGCTCATTTAAGCCTCCGCCCGCAACGCTGCAAGTACCGGACGCGGATCACCGCCCGACCCACTGTCTTCCTTTAGCAGACCGCCATCCAACACGACGGCCCGCGTGGCAATATCCAGCGATTCGTTGCGAGCGTGCGTGCTCATCAGCACCGTGCAGCCGTCTTTGCGCAGCGCTTCGAGGGTCGTACCGAGCCAGACGAGACCTTGACGGTCAAGTCCGGCGGCAGGTTCGTCAAGCAGGAGGAGCCGCGGTCCGTGCAGAAGTGCTCGCGCGATGGCTAATCGCTGACGCATTCCCCGCGAAAATGTTCGAACCAGACTTGCGGCGCGCGAGCCAAGCCCGCAGGACTGCAAGGAATCGGTGACGCGCGCGGCGATATCGTCCAGTCCGTAAAGTTGCGCGAA
>JBAVQA010000475.1:0-5077 GCA_049693595.1 Candidatus Acidiferrales bacterium
CGCTATTGGCGATGTTGCCGTGGACCGTGCTCCTGATTCCGGCTGCGCAAGAAGGTTTGCGACTATGGCGCGAAAAAACGTGGAGGGATTCTCCAGGTTTCTTCTTCGCCTGCTGGGCAATTTTCCCAATTCTATTTTTCAGCGCTTCGCAATCGAAATTGCCGGGGTACATTCTCCCGGCGATTCCGGCCCTTGCTCTCCTGTCTTCCGTGGAGGCCGTGCGAGTATTTCAGAGGAGCCGCGCGGGTTCGGTTCTTACTGCAGTGGGTCTTAGCATTTGTTGGCTGGCCCTGGCGATGGTTGTTTTGGTGAGGGCGAACCATATTTCTATTCCGGAAACAGAGCGCTCTGCGTGGCTGCACTTCGCTGAGGCAGCGTTGCTGATAACGGTTCTGTTGGTTCTAGCAATTCTCAAGGCGGGCAGCGGGCGAAATCTTAGACTGGTCGCGGGAACTTGCTCGTTACTGGTTGTTGCAGCCACGGTGATGGCAAATTTACGAATCCTTCCGGCGATGGATCCGTATGTGTCAGCACGACCTCACGCTGATTTTTTGCGCCAGGATCTGCGCCCGGATCGTATATTTACTTTCCAATTGAATCGCTCGTGGAGCTACGGACTTGCTTTTTATTTTCGGCGCGAACTGCCGGAATGGTCGCCTGGAGATCCCGAGGCCGCACTTGTGTTGACCACACGCAAAGGCCTGGCGGAGATCGTAAAGGCCGGGAGATTCCAGGGCGACTTGAACGAAACGGAAGAAGGAATTCTCTACGTGCCGATTGGGCCGCTTCCCCGCTAGTGGGTCGAAGTCGGCGACATATTCGTCAGAAAAAAGCTCACGACAATGTTTTCGTAATTCTTGCGGTCGTCGTCCGTCATTTCAGAATATCTCGTTCGGGTGCGAGCGGCCTGTTTTGGCTCGGGAGCAAGGACGAATAGCGTCAAAGTCTCGCTTGCCAGCGCGGGACGGCTGTCGGATTGAATGAAAAGCTTCGGAATCCCCTTGGTGTACCGCAACCGAGAGCTGACCGGCGGTTCGTTCCGGAATTGATAATTCATCAAGCGAAAGCCCCAGTCACAGAAGCGGCTCACGTAGGGCAAAACCGCGAGACCCGACTGCTTCACCTCGATTTGAACCATTTCGCGCGGGTCGGAATAGGCGTCGTCCACAACCAGAGCCGAGATTCGAGGATCGCTGCTGGCCTCTTCCAACACGACGTATCCGCCCATATCCACGCCCCAGAGGCCGAAATGTTCCGGATCCACGTCGTCGCGTGTCGACAAAGTCTGCACCGCGGATTTCAGTTCCTGCTGCTCGTGATACCCCAGCGAGGTAATGCCCTGGCTGGTGCCATGACCCGAGAAATCGAACAGGAAGACATTGAACTGACTATCCTGCAGCGCGGTCACTAGGGTCATGACATCGGCACGCTGAGAAAGATAGCCGTGGCATAAGACTACAGTAGGCGCGCCACGCCGGCCGGGGAAAAACCAGCCATCGCGCGCGGTTCCGTCAGCGAGAGGAAAAGACATCGTCGTCGGATGGCCCATCATGACGTTCAAGTCGACAGTCGCGGTTGGATGCGGAGTCCGCAAGATTTGATAAAGAAGAAAACCGGAAATAGTGGCAATCGAAACGAATGCGAAAAGGATTATGGCCAGAAGGCTGGAGAGAACCTTGGCGAGGCGCGTTGTGGGATAGCGGAGCTCTGAGAAGACGGCCATCCGTTGGGCGCGGGCGCCAGAAGTTCTGGGGCCTCGGCAACACGGATGTTAGCACAGTTCGCAGCAACCTCATTTCTGAGTGTTACGCATCGAACAAGTCGGCACCGCACCGTTCCGTCCCGCGCAATAAAATCGGCAAGGAAATCAAACGCTAATCACGGACTATTTGGGTTCTCGCGCCGCGCGAAGCTATAATGTTTGCGGACTTTGTAACGAACTTCATGCAGATCCTGGATCTTCGCCAAATACCGTCGCGCAAGCTGGAGCCGCTGTTCCAGGAGGAGACTCGCCACTGGCGGGACGAACTGCAGTGGGATTATCGCCCGTCCGTAGACTTGATTCGGAAGTTCATCGATTCGCATTCTCTGGGGGGCTACGTCGCAATCGAAAACGACAAGCCGTCGGGTTATGGATTCTACGTCTTGGAGGATCACAAGGGATTGATTGGCGGATTGTACGTTTCCCCCGGGGAATCCCAAGAGCCCATTACGAAATTACTTTTGACCGAGATGGTCGGCGCCCTTCGCGCCACGCCGCGCTTGCAAAGGGTGGAAGCGCAGTTGATGCCCTTCGGCACTGAACTGGACCCGGCGTTCCTTTCTCAATATTTCAAGCTGCATACGCGCTTGTTCATGTTGCTGCCGCTGGCGGAAGCACAGCTCATCAACAAACCGCTCTCCAGCGGGCTGCGGTTGGAGCAGTGGACGGACAAAGCTTTCGAATCCGCGGCCAGACTGATTCAGCTGGCATACGCGGATCATGTGGACGGAGAAATCAACGATCAGTATCGCAGCGAAGCCGGCGGGATGAAATTTCTTCGGAACATCGTGCTGTTGCCGGGTTGCGGCCAGTTTCTGCCGGAGGCTTCCTTCCTGGTGCGGCCGGCGACAGGTGACAGGCCGGTGGGAATGGTCTTGACTTCAACGGTAGCGGAAGGCGTAGGACATACGACTCAAATTTGCGTGATGCCCGGTTACCAGGGCCACGGAATCGGACGGTTCATGATGGAGAGCTCCATCAAAGCGCTGAATCGGCGAAAATACGAATCGCTTTCGCTCACGGTCACCAGCGCGAATTCTTCCGCTGTCGAGCTTTACGAGCATTTGGGATTTCGCACAATCAAAAAGTTTGCGGCGGGAGTCTGGCATGCGCACGCCAGGTAGACTTATTTTTTCGCGCGGTCTTTCAGCAGGCCCTTCAGTTCGTCCATGAATTCTTTCACATCTTTAAAATCCAGATAAACGGACGCGAAGCGCACGTAAGCGACCTTGTCCAGCTTCTTCAATTTGTCCATGATCAGTTTGCCGATTTCCGTGGTAGTGCGTTCGCGTTCGGGCGCTTCGCTGACGAATTGTTCAGCTTCGTCCACGATCGTTTCAAGTTTCCCGACGGGGACGGGCCGCTTCTCGCACGCCTTCAGCAAACCCTGCAGAAGTTTCTGGCGGTCAAATTTTTCGCGTCGGCCGTCTTTCTTGATGACCATGTAGGGGATTTCGTCGATACGCTCGTAAGTGGTGAAGCGGCGATTACACTGCAAGCATTCGCGGCGGCGGCGAATCAGATCTCCCGTGCGCGCCTCGCGTGAGTCCACTACCTTGTCGTCCAGATGCGAACAAAAGGGACACTTCACCCCGGCCTCTCTTCCGAACTCTCCATTTTCTTGGACCACTCGGCGGATTCCACCGCTTCGGCTGCTTGCTCTTCAGCCTTGGCCATCTGTCGGAGTTCGCCCATCGACCACCCTTCGCTAAAGAGCAATGGCAAGCCCACAAAACAGCAACTTGCAAACGACACCAGCCAGAGAATGATCGACGCAGTCGCCGCCGGCTCCTTTTCTACTCCAAAGATGAGGGTCAAAACAAGAAATGTAGCGAGCTGCGCTCCGCCGCCAACTCCTGGAAGTTGAGCGGCCGAACCAATCAGCGTGAACGCGAGAACCACGAGCGCGCCTGATAGAGTCATCGCGGCTAGCGCAGGTACTCCACTAAAAGCATGCGCGGTCCAAACGTACACGAGCAAAACGAGAAACCAGTGCAAGCCGGAATACACGATGAGCACGAAGAGGTCGCTCCAGGTGCGGATACCTTGCAAGCCCTCGCTGAAACCTTCCAGCAATGTAATGATTTTGCCGCGCCATCCGTGCTGCCAGTTTGACTTCTTGAGTCTTCGTCCCAACCATTCCGCGCCATGAAACCGAAAATAGAGCAGAAACGCAATTGCGGCTGCGAGGAAAACAAGCAGCAATAGTCCTCCGGTGCGCGCCAGGGCCACGATTCTATCGCTCTGGTCGCCACTTTCCGCGCCATTGCGTTTGAACACGAGTAGGGCCAGCACCGCGATCACGGCGGCGGCGCCCATATCGAACACGCGCTCGAGGACGTACACTCCGAACATGTGCGGAATTGGAAGAGAGTCTTTCTTGGCGATCAAAACGGGACGGATCGGTTCTCCGGCTCGGCCCAGCAGAAAGCTGCAGGTGAATCCCATGAGAGTGGCGCTGTACACGTGCCAAAAATTTGTGCGGCCGAGGGTGCGCGAAAACCGCATCCAGCGGAGGGCGCGGATTGCGAAGCAGGCATAAATCGTGAGGACGCTAAGGACGAGCAGCGAGAGGCGGGCTTCGCGAAGGGATTGCGCCACCATCCCCCAGTGAAATCCCTCCAGCGTGATCGAATTGCGGAACTTGTAAAATAAATAGCCGACGGCCAGAACACCGAGCAGGAGCAAAAGGAACTTTCGTGACTTTTGAAACATTGATTTGGCACCGTAGCAGTTAGCTTTCGCGGGTGTCAAGTTGAGGGATTGCTTCTAGTCGGTGGAAATGTAATCGCGGATCTTGCTGTAATCGTCGCTGGAGAGGATACCCCTGGTCACCAATTCGTCCTTGCTGCGATAGGGACGTCCGCGAATAATCTTGCGCGCGTCGGCGCGTGAAATTCCGGGGAGGGTGGCTAGATCGTCTTCCGAGGCTGAGTTCAGCGCGAGCGGGTGACCGTGATCGCGGTTCCAACCTTCTTTCGCCCCTTCGGCGGCAGCTTTTGCGTCTTCGACAGTCTGGCGAGCGGCTTGACCTAACTCCTTCCCGGCTTCCTTTAGCTCCGGCTTAATACGCTCGGCTGCCTTGGCCGCTTCTTCGCGGGTCTTTTCTTCGCGCTGCCCTTGGTCTTGGGTGGGAGTCGAATTGCAACTGACTGAAGCCGACAGGAGGACTAAGCAGCATGGAATCAGAACTCTCGATTTTGGGAATTTCACAAAATACCTCCCGCATTTACATGGGCCGACGGAATTTATTGTAGGGCCCGCTATGGCTGTCAACTAAACACTAGCAAAGTTGGAATCTGGGCCACAATACAC
>JBAVQA010000476.1:0-7806 GCA_049693595.1 Candidatus Acidiferrales bacterium
TGGTTTCGTTTTCGCGATCGCTGGCAGTGGAGGAAGCCAAACACGGGATTACAGTCAACGTGATCAACCCATCCAATATCGACGAGAGAGAATTGACTGCCGAGGAGGCGCGCCGCATGCACGACGCGCGTTCGCCGATAGGGCGTCCGCCTTCGGCCGAGGATGTTTCCACTGCGGTGAAGTTTTTTGCGTCCGACGGCGCGGATTTCATCACTGGACAGGTGTTGAACGTCAGCGGCGGGTGGATGCTGTAGCGCCGGCCGTGAACCTTGCGACGGTGACCTTCAAACCCGCGTTTTCGGATTCTGGCGGGAGCGAAGAGCTCGGTGAGTCCCAAACCATGAAAATTCTGACGGCAGGGGAAATGCGGGAAGTGGACCGTCTGACAACGGAAAGATACGGCATTCCTAGTGCCGTGTTGATGGAGAATGCCGGAAGAAGCGTTGCGCAATCTATTCGGCAACGTTTTTCGGATTTGGAGCGCCGGCAGATATTTGTTCTTTGCGGCAAGGGAAATAACGGCGGGGACGGCTTTGTGGTCGCGCGGCAACTTCTCGAGATGGGCGCCGCGCCTGAAGTGATCCTGTTCTGCGATCCCAGAGAGATGAAAGGCGGAGCACAAGATAACCTGCGGCGATGGGAGAACGTTTCCGGCGAACTCCATGTGGTGCGAACTTCAGCTGAATTGGGCGATTGGAGATCGAAGCTCCTTGCCTGCGATATTCTGATCGATGCGCTGCTGGGAACAGGTGTGCGAGGTCCCGTGGAGGGACTGCTCCGCGACGTGATTGAGATTGTAAATCAACGCGGCGGCGGACCGGCGGTTGTGGCGGTGGACATCCCTTCGGGATTGCAGGCGGATACGGGCGAAATTCTGGGCGGAGCGATTGTGGCGGATTATACGGTCACGTTCACAGCGCCCAAGGTGGGGATGTTTCAAGGCAAAGCTAGCGAAAATGTGGGCCAACTGATTGTTCGCGATATCGGCTCGCCGCCGGATTTGATTTCGACGGTTGGCAGCGGGCATCTTCACTGGTCGGAGCCGAAGGAATTTGAACAATTTGCGGCGCGGCGAAAACCAGATGGGAATAAGGGTGACTACGGACATGCGTTGATCGTGGCAGGCTCGTTGGGCAAGAGCGGCGCGGCGGTGCTCGCGTCCTGGGCGGCTTTGCGCACGGGAGCTGGACTTGTGACGGTGGCGACGCCCGAGCCGGTTTTGCCAATCGTGGCCGCGCACACTCCGGAAATCATGACAGAACCGCTTGCCGCCACCAACACGGGAACCGTTTCACTGCGGAGCCTTGAGGACGGACGCTTCGACGCCATAGCAAAAGGGAAGAGAGCTTTGGCGATTGGGCCGGGGCTTACCACGCAGGAGGAAACTCAACGATTTATTCGTACGGTGGTGGGGAAGCGGAGTTCCGTGCCGGTGATTCTGGATGCGGACGGATTGAATGCGTTCGCAGGGCGCGCGGTGGAGTTGAAGGGGCCGCAGGGATTTATCGGCGTCACGCCGCATCCGGGAGAAATGGCGCGGCTCACCGGCTTAAAGACTAGTGAGGTTCAGGCGCGCCGCACGCAGCTGGCTCTGGAGTCGGCAGCGGCGTGGAACGCTTATGTGGTTCTGAAGGGCCACGACACGATCGTTGCGGCGCCAGATGGGGGCGCGTTCATCAACTCGACGGGCAATCCTGGAATGGGTACCGGCGGGACGGGGGACGTTTTAACGGGAATGCTGGCGGCGCTAACCGCGCAATTTGGCACCGAACATTGGGAGCGTGTTCTGGCATTCGGAGCCTATCTGCACGGTTTGGCCGGCGACATAGCTTATGCAGATTTCGGCGAAGCGCCTCTGCTGGCGAGCGACTTGATCCGGGCAATTCCGCGAGCGTATCAGCAATTTTATGCGGCGTCCGACCGTGGCTAACACTGAACTGACGACGCATTCCTCCGAAGAAACCATAGCGCGCGGCCGCGAAATTGGCGCGCGACTGAAGCCGCGTGTGCTGGTTCTTCTGTCGGGAGACTTGGGTGCGGGTAAGACTACGCTTACAAAGGGAATCGTCAGTGGAATCGGCGCGGCCACGGAGGACGAAGTCACCAGCCCTACATTCACGCTTGTCCACCGATACGATCACGAGGCGCGCGTATATCACGTGGATTTGTACCGCATTTCCGGACTTCACGATCTGGAGACGCTGGGACTCGAAGATGTATTTTCGGAAGATGCGGTAGTGATTGTTGAATGGCCGGAAAGGTTTGCGCTGCGCGTGGATTGGCCGGTCGTTCGGATTCAGCTGGAGCACGTGGCGGAGGATACGCGCAGAATCTCGATCGTGGATGAAGAAAACGTTTTGGGTTGAGACGCTGAGCGAAACACTTGTCGCGGTTTTCGATGCCTGCTTACAAACCCATGATTTGGAATCCGGAGTCCACGTAGAGAACGTTTCCGGTGACGCCGCGGCCCAGATCGCTCGCGAGAAACACGGCCGTATCGGCAACTTCGGCTGGATCGGTATTGCGGCGCAGTGGTGCGTGCTGCTGAACGAAGTCGAGAACCTTCGAAAAATCCTTAATTCCGCGGGCGGAAATGGTCTTGATGGGGCCGGCGGAGATTGCGTTGACGCGGATTTTATTGGCTCCCAATTCGCTCGCTAGATATTTCATGGACATTTCGAGCGCTGCTTTGGCTACGCCCATCACATTGTAATTGGTGACCACGCGGGTGGATCCCAGGTAGGTGAGGGTCATGATTGAGCCACCGTCGGTCATCAGGGGCGCGAGCGCTTTGGAGACAGCGACCAGCGAATAGGCGCTGACGTCGAGCGCCAGTTTGAATCCATCGCGTGAAGTGTTGACGAAGGGCTGGTTCAAGTCTTCGTGGTTCGCAAACGCGAGACAGTGCACAACCACATCGATCTTGCGGCCTTCCGCTTTCAGCGACGCGGCAAGCCCGTCGATATCGGACTGCAGCTGCACATCGCAGGGATAGTAATTAACAACCCCGAGTTCCTTTCCGAGTTCTTCGACGGTAGGTTTTGCACGTTCATTCTGATGAGTAAGGAGAAGCGTGGCGCCTTCGCGGACGAACGCTTGGGAAATCGCGTGAGCGATGCTCCATTTATTCCACACGCCCAGAACGATTGCTGTTTTTCCCTCAAGTAGTTTTGGCATGGCCCGCTATTTTACCCGGAATTGCGAGATTCCAAACGACCTTCTACAAAACGGTAGTGGGTCAGTTTCCGGTTAGCGCGTTACCCAGGACTCGGCCTGGGCCGCCGTAACATCCTCTCGTCCGAGTTTGGGTTATACTCAAAGCATTCGGGAAACCGAAGATAGCGACCGTGCACTCTCACAAGGAGCGGTTTGTGCGACCATATGTCATTCGAGGAGTAATTGCATTTCTGATTTGCGCTGGCACGAGTGGACTTTCTCAAGGTCAAGAGATTCCCTCATCAGCGCCGGCGTCACACCCTCCCGATGCCGCGCTGGCCCACCGTCAGGTGGTCCTCCGGCCTCTGCAGCTGATTCACCAAGTAACCCCAGCTTATCCTCCCGAAGCTGTCAGCAAACGTATCGAAGGAAATGTGCTGCTAAACGCAGTGATTGGCTCAAACGGTTCGATCAAAGCACTTCAGTGCGTCGGCGGGCCCGCTGAACTCAGAGACGCCGCTATGGAAGCTGTGCGGCAATGGCAATACACACCCTTCCAGCTGAATGGCACTCCCATGGAGATCCATTTCGAAATCGGGATCCTGTTTTCTCTCACGAAGAACGACTACGAGGCAGTGGCCGGGAGCAATTATCCGGTTTCACTCGAAGTATTCGCGTCATCTGCGGAAGTTCCGCCGCCGAACCATCCCGCTCCGGACAGAAAAGGCGCGTCTTCTATCCCCGACGCTATTGAAGGCATTCAGGCGCAGACGGCGGAAGTTTTCGATGCTTGGAGCAAGCGGGACCAACGAAGATTTGAAGAGCTGCTGAACGGATTCGCGCTCGAAGATCCCACGGCCTGGCTAACAGCCACTTTCGGTCCGCAAAACAGTCCCGCACTGGTGCGGGCCTATGAAATTAGTTTGGAGAAATTCAAGCGGCACATGACTCACGTCGCCGAGTACTCGAAGGATTTGACTGATTTGCACGTCGAATCGTCAATCGTGCCAAGCCCGCCCGAAGAAGCTGGCCAGCTCGACGGACCGCCTGTCCCTATCGAGCCAGTTAAGATCGAAAACTTTCGTTTCTTTGTCGTTACCGGACCCGGAGACTGGGTATTTTCATTTGTGTACGCGAATGGCGCGTTTCACATCGTTGGCGGCACGCACACATTCTGGAACGAAGATTGGCGACGCAAGCAAGCTGCGCAGATCACTTCAATGACCATGGTCCCCGCCTCCGTCAACTGACAACGGCAGCCGAAATAGCCCGTGCCGCGAGTCTTAACTCCGGATGAGTCGGATTGGAAACTGACCCAGTACTTATAGTTCGGCTAAGGAAACGCCGGAGAGCCCCCGCCTAATGCGCGTGGATCCAGCGAATCACTTCCCGCACGAGGTCCGCGAGATAGGGCCAGATTACTGCGACGATGGCGAGGAGCGAGGCGGCCACTTTTTTCGAAGGCCTTGAGATTCCGCCGATTGCTGCACCGGGTTGATGGATCGCGCAGAAACCAGCCTTTGTCGCACGGCGGCTGCATCGCTGGCCGCGAGGGCCGAGATAGAGGCAGGGGCCCTGATCGGCATTGCTTGATGGAATGCCAGTGGCGGAGGGGGTCGTAATTCCGAAATCATCGGCATAATCGCCCTTTTCGTCGATCGACCCGATGCCGAATTCGCCGCCTGAGTTCGTGCTGTCGGGAGAAGCATTAACGGTTAAGACTCGCTCCATTGCGTCCGCCATTTTCCCTCAGATAAAGTGAATGTGGAAACGAGTTCCTACGCCTACCAAGGCTCAGGATACACCGTATTCGTATGCCCGAAACTTATACTGCGCCGTCGACCGCCCATCCGGCTCGGATGAAGCTTGAGCCGTACACGGCCGAAATCCGCCTGTCCAGCCTTACCGTGGGCGTTGACAACATACATTATGACGTTTATCTGAGTCCGCGCTTCGTCGAATTTATCCGGAAATATCTGCTCGACCTGGTGCGCCAGACGGTGAATATCAGCCTGGTGTACGGCAACGATCGCAAGCAGTCCGGCACGCCCGAGCACGCCGCATTCCGAAAGATCCTGATAGAAATCCTGCAGGCGTCCCTCACTCGCGCAAAATTTCAGCAGTCCATCGAAACCGATTTGCTGCATCAGCTTGCACTGTTGAAGCACATCACCGCCGAGTTGGGCAATCAGTTTTCCAGCTTGCTTATAGAGTGCAAGGAATGGATTCGCAGCCGCGGCGAGCTTTTCGAGCACAGCGAGCAGGCTCACGTGATGCGTTCAAAAATCGCCGAGATCCAGGCGGACAAGAAAAACATCTACAGAGTGGTTGGCGAAACGCTCTGCCGCGTTTGGCACGACGTGGAAGAAGGCACGCTTTCGAAATCGCGCAGGGCGCTTTTCGGCGAAGATTTCCACGAAGCGTACGATCTGCTGCAAAATCGTTTTCTGTTTGTCGACAGCGGCAACGACGATCATCTTTTCCTCGAGCATTACGTGCTGATGGGGAATTTCGTAAATGACCCCGATCGATTTGAAATCTTCGACGGGTTGCTGCTCGACTTCGTGCGAGACCTGA
This sequence comes from Candidatus Acidiferrales bacterium, assembly GCA_049693595.1. Lineage (GTDB taxonomy): Bacteria > Acidobacteriota > Terriglobia > Acidiferrales > UBA7541 > Palsa-295. Next base: position 5,734 of record JBAVQA010000476.1, read on the forward strand.
TTCTGACTGGAGATAGCTCGGAAGATTTCAGCAAGGCGCGAAAAACTCACGAGCGCTTGCTGGAGCAAGCGCGGCTGTTGCGATCCGAAATGGCGCACATCGAAGAAGAACAGGAGGAACTCACTAGCCGTTCAGGGGAGGGCGGTGAGGGTTTTCCGTGGCTCTTCAAGCGCAAAGGAGCATCGCCGGAATCGCACGGCGAACGGGCGAACTTGCACGAGAAGTCGTTTTCGCTGGAAACAAAACTCGTCGAGTTGGGCGTTCAAATTGACGCGGCCAAGCAGCGCATGAACTTCCTGACCGAGGAATATCGAAGCCGGCTCGGTGACTATTTAAACCAGCCCGAAAACGCGCGCAGACTTTTCGATGCGCAGGCGCCCGGGGGGAAGGGCGAGGCGTCGCCGGCGACGCGCGCACAGCTTCTGCAAGAGTGGGTGCACCGTTTGGAGGAGCGCGATCTGCTTTTCCACGTGCTGGCGAGCTACGAGCTGAGAAAAATCTATTCGGATTATTGTCCGCCGGTCCACTTGCAGGCGCTGAAGAAAGCGCTGGTGAACCGAGACGAAGCGAAGCGCGTGGAAGCGATTCTGGAACAATTTCCGGCGCGCAAGATTTCGATGAAGCGTCTAGACGACGCCTCGCGCTCGATACGCCGCAGCACGCCGGATGAGCAGTCATCGACAGGGTTGCAATTTGCCAAGGATTTGATGCGTTTCCGCCGCGACCGCCGAAATTATCAGCAGGTCGCTGCGTGGATGGAGCGTATCAACCTGGTGCGCTCCGAGCGCGCTCGCGAACTTTCTCGCTCGAACAAGAGCCTGTACGAATTTTTGCATCCGGATGAAGGCCGACCAGCTGAGGATCCCGTCATAAACCATACGGTGATAAAAGCCGACGTGCGGGGCTCCACCGGCATCACCAAGGATTTGCTGGCGCGGGGCATGAACCCCGCTTCGCACATCAGCATGAGCCTGCACGAACCGGTGAAGCGCATGCTGGAACGCTACGGCGCTGCGACTGTATTTATCGAAGGCGACGCCATCATCCTGGCCATTTATGAAACGGAGTCCACGCGGGCCACCACGCGCGGAGTGGCGCGGGCTTGCGTTTTGGCGCGCGAAATCCTCGCGGTAACGCAAAGTTATAATCAGCGAGCGAGCGGTTCCGGCCTTCCGCCGCTGGAACTCGGCGTGGGCGTCGCGTTTCAGGATTCCGCACCGTCGCTTTGGACCGATGGCGATTCGAAAATCATGATTTCTCGCGCGTTGAACCTTTCAGACCGTCTCTCCAGCTCCTCGAAAATAGCGAAACGCCTTTTTCAGAAAAACCCGGCGCCATTCAACGTTTACCTGCTGCAGACGTTGATGGAAGATGCGGAAGCCGACGAAGGCGAAGAGCTGCTTGTGCGCTACAACCAGAATGGGATTGAAATCAACGAAGAGGGATTCAACAAGCTAAATGCGGAGATTGCACTTGCGCCGATGGGCGGCAACTTCCCCATGCCCTGGGGCAAGGAACGCGTCCAGCTATATTTCGGCGAAGTCCCGCTCGGAGATTCACTCGAACCCATCGTAATTCGAAAGGGTTTCGTTCGCCAGTTGCTGCCTGGCGCAAAAATCGGTGCGCAGGGCAATCGCGCTTACTACGAAGTGTGCACGGATCCGAAACTGCTCGACCTCGCTCGCAAAAAGTTTGCCGCCGGCTCCCCGAAGAGTTGAACGCTGTTGGGTATGCCCCTATAATTCCAGGGACGGAGGCGCAGGGGGCCCGGTGGTCCTCGCAGCCTTCAAAGCTGCCGTTCGAGCCCTTCGCGGGCTTCGAAGGTGGGTTCGACTCCCACTCGCTTCCGCCAAAGTATCGTTCCTACCACTGATTATCGAAGCCGCCTGCCTCGACTGCTTGAAGTCAACATTCGTTCGATTGCAATTGCGGTGAGCAACATTACAATGGGATCGATGGGCAAGCGGTAGCGCGGCAAAACGAGGGTCAAGTAGTAAGCCCAGGGAAAGACGATTGGGAAGACTGCCGCGGGGAACGCATAGACGTTGCGGCTGCGGAATAGGATTACGATAC
>JBAVQA010000477.1:0-22624 GCA_049693595.1 Candidatus Acidiferrales bacterium
AAGGAGCGGCGGCCAACGTTGTTGTAGGATTCCGGGGAGGCGGCGAGTTCGAAATTCGTATCGTTTCCCGAGGGGTCGGGCACGATGCGGTAGCGAAAGAGGTATCCATTTTGTTTTCCGGCAGCGAGCTCCGCACTGGCGAGCGACGCTTGCTCGGTTGAGATTTCGCCTTTGGGAGCGGGGCCCAACTCTGCCAGCGATTCCGGCAACTTTCCGAATGCGCGGTTGTAGGTCTGAACCGCTTCGGCCAAAGTGCGCAGCGCGTCCATGGCGGCGTCTTCGCGGGCGCGGAGATCTTCCTCGATCCATTGCTTTGCGAGCTGGGGGATGTCGAGAAGAACGAGGCCGAGCGAGAGGAGACGCCATCCTCCATTTTCGCGGACGAGCCCGAATTCGGCTTGCTCGCCGTCCACTACAGCGACGGGAATGAAGGCGAGGTTTTCATGAACGCGCGCTGCGCCGAAGCGGTATTGCACGGTACCGCTCGGAGTTTGGCAGAGAATCAATGCGTGATTTTCCTGATCCGTTGAACTCAGCGGCTTGCCGGGCAGATCAGAGAGCGAAAACCTTTTCAAAAACGCCGTGCGTTGTTCGACAGGCAGTGCGCGGAAGGCGGCGGCGTTGTCGGCAGTGAGATAATTCGAAAATTGCGTTTCGTTGTTGCGACAGGCGGCGACGATGGCCGCGGAGAGAGCGGCTGTGGGATCCGAGCCTGCTTGAGCTTGTACGGCGGGAGCGCCGGAAAGCGCCAGCGAGACTATTGTGGCCGCGGCAAGTGCAGCGCAAAGAAAAAACTGTTTGTTCATTTTGACTCGGATTTCCCGCGGGCGAGGATGGTTGCCAGGTCCTTCGTGAATTTCGAACGAGGCATCACTTCGCGGCAGCCAGCGGCTTGTGCTTGCTCGGCCAGCTCGGTCTGGACATGCGAGAGAAAGCCAACCAGGGGAACATCGGGAGCTGTAGCTTGCATGCGTTCGATGGCCTGAAGCGGCTGGTTGCGCGAGTTCAAGTCCACCACCACGAGCTTGGGAGTTTCCTTCGAAATTTCGGCGAGTAACGCGTCCGGAGTGGTACAAATGCGCAAGTCAACTGCCAGATGGCGGGCGGTCTCGACAATTTTTGCCTGGAAGAAAAGATCATCTACCATCGCTAGTACGTTCGCCAAGCTGTTTACCTCTGATTCCGGTTTATCATGCACTCCGCGACTGCACAAGTTCAGTTCTTCCACTTCGGGCGTCGCGTGGGGTATAAATGACCATCGTGCGAATTCCTCGGAGGTTTTGATGGCTGCGCCGTCAAATCCGGATGCGTTGCCGGGACTGGCGGTTTTGGAGCAAACGCCTATCATTATCGAGAAAATCGTTTGGTTAGCGAACGACGAGCAAATGCACTGGAAGCCCTCGATGGAGCGGTGGTCTATCAGCGAGGTGCTGGCACATCTCGCCGATGTGGAAGTGGTGGGCTTTCGCGAGCGGATTCAGAAGATGCTCGAAAAAAACAATCCGACGCTTGAACCCTACGATCAAAACGCAGCATACGCGGCGGGGAAATATTCGAGCAACAAGGCGCGAGAAAATCTGAAAACATTCTGCCACGAACGCGATCGGACGCTGTCGATGCTGCGTTACGTGCCGGCTCATGCGATCGGGCGCATGGGACAACACGGCCAAATCGGGCAGATCTCAATCGGGCAACTGATGAATGAATGGGCGTTCCACGATCTGGGCCACATCCGGCAGATCGCGGAGCTTTTCCGGTCGCGCGCTTTCTTTCCGTCGATCGGGCCCTTCCAACGATATTACACGATCAAACCGTAACCCAGACGGAGCGACCGAGCAGATGGAAACCATAATCAGCAAGAAGATTCTTTCTACCTTCGATCAACTAGAAAAGGATTCGCTGGACCTGCACACGCTGTTTGAGTTTGTCGGCGGCAATGAGCCGGCAGAAAGGGAGCTGGTGCTGGATGCAGTGCAAGATCTGGCGCAGAGAGGTTTGCTACGCGAAGATGGCGCGGATTACTACGGCCGCACAGAAAGCGGGAGGCTGATCGTTGCCGGCCCACGCGAGATTACGATGTACACACGCGAGGGGTGCCACCTGTGCGACGAAGCGAAAACGGAGATGACGCCTTTGCTGGCTGAGTTCAACGCGAAGCTTCGCGAGGTGGATATCGACGACGATCCGATCCTGCTCGAACGATACAACGACGACGTGCCGGTGATTTTTGTGGGCGCGTTGTTATTCGCGCAGCACCGAATCGACCCTGCTCTGCTGCGGCACAGACTGGAACAGACGAAGGAATCGTAATTCGATACGTCATTGGCGGGTGTGCGTAGATCGGAACTTCGATCTGAACTTCGCGGAACTTAGTGTTTTGCTTCTTCGGCTTCTACACCGACGCCCTCATCGGGCACATCGCCTTGGCGGCCTTTCACGCGGTCGTACTCACTAATTTGGCAGGTGGATCCGAGGGCTTCGTTGTAATAGGTGGGCACGCCGAGAGCGGTGCGCAGTTCTTCATTGAACTTGCGCAAGTCAACGAGCTGGTTCTTGTGCGCTGGGAATTTTTTCTTGTCATGGGTAAGCAGGAATTTCTGATAGCCGGCGTCCCACAGCGCGGTGAACTGACCTTGCAGCATAATGCAGGGAATTTCCGTCATTTGAAAACTGGTCCCGGACGTCTTGCGAAGCTCCGCACCGCAATTGTACTTCTCGATGCGGACGACGCCGCCGGAGCTGCGGACGAGAAATCCCTTGGCCGCGAGCGATTCCACCTGCGACTGGTTGAAGAGTTTGTTGACGTACCACATGCTCATCCAGAGTATTGAGTCGGCAGGGGTTCTGTAAAGTTAAAAATTGGCTTGCGCGGATTCCTTTGGAACGGTTTGAGCTAAAGCCGGCAGGCATCTGCTAAACTGTTCTAAATTTGCTGCATACGCGGGGCTCTTCTGCGCATCCAATTTGCTATTTGAGTTCGCTTCGATGACCGAAGTGACGCCGTGAAGCGGAATCGGCTGAGGCGTTGAGACAGGGAATTTGGCGGACAAACGAACGATGAGTGCGGTGAACAAACAGACGCTATCGCGAGAAGGCTCCGGCGCGGAGGCGCGGTTGGGACAGAACCTGCTTGAGCGCATCGGCAACACGCCTTTGCTTCGCGTTGAGCGCGTGGGCGCCGAATTTCCCAATGCGGAGTTCTACGCCAAGGCGGAATGGTTTAACCCGGGCGGCTCGGTGAAGGATCGCGCGGCTTATTCCATGATCCGGGAAGGCGAGCGGACGGGAGCGCTGCGGCCGGGCAAAGTGATCCTCGATGCGACCAGCGGAAATACTGGCATCGCGTACGCTATGATTGGCGCGGCGCTGGGATACAAAGTGAAATTGTGCTTGCCGTCAAGCGCTTCGCCTGAACGCAAGCAGATACTGGCGGCTTACGGGGTGGAGATTGTATTCACGCCCGGCGATGAAGGCACCGACGGAGCTATTCGGCGCGTGCGACAAATTTACGAAGCGGAGCCCGCGAAATATTTTTATCCTGACCAGTACAGCAACGCTGCAAATCCAGCGGCGCATTATTTCACCACTGCTCCGGAAATCTGGGAGCAGACGCACGGGCAGATCACGCACTTCGTGGCGGGCTTGGGAACAAGCGGAACGTTCGTGGGCACCACGCGCCGGCTGAAGGAACTGAATCCAGCGATTCGTTGCATCAGCATGCAACCCGATTCCGGATTTCACGGCTTGGAAGGCTTGAAGCATATGGCCACGGCGATCGTGCCGAGCATCTACGACCCGAAACTTGCAGATGAGGATATGGCGGTACGCACGGAAGACGCGCATCGCATGGTGAAACGACTGGCGCGCGAAGAAGGAATCCTGGCGGGAGTCAGCTCGGGAGGCGCGTTTTGGGCGTGTCTTGAGGTGGCGCGGAAGGTGCCAAGCGGACAACGCGCGGTGATCGTGACGGTGTTTCCGGATTCCGGCGAAAAGTATCTGAGCGATCGGTTCTGGAGCGAAGAGTGAGCGTTAGCACGCTGCGAATCTCAGACGCGCTGGTGCGGCGAATTCAGGCGCACGGCGTGGAGACATATCCGCACGAGTGTTGCGGCGCGATGCTGGGAAGGGATAACGAAACGTTCCGCGAAGTCGTCGAGCTGCTTCCATTGGCCAACCGTCGGGATGATTCGCCGCGCAATCGTTTTGAGGTAACTCCGAGCGACGTTCAAATGGCGGAGAAGAAGGCGCGGGAAATGAAGGTTGACGTTATAGGCTGGTACCATTCGCATCCGAATGCTCCGGCGCGTCCCAGCGAATTCGATCGCGAACATGCTTGGCCATGGTACAGCTACGTGATCGTGAGCGTGGAAGCGAGCGGGCCGCGGGACACAAAATCGTGGCGATTGCGGGACGATCGGTCCGCGTACGACCCGGAAGTGATTGAATCCGTCGCACAATCTGCAAGCATCTAATTGGAATAATGAAGAAGGAGATCAGCGAATGGCAGTGAAAGTAATTATTCCTACGCCGTTGCGGCCCTACGCAGGCAAGCAGGAAAGTGTTGAGTTGGAGGCGGGCAACGTACGCGAAGCGCTTGCAGGGCTTACTAGTCGATTTGGAGAGCTGAAAAAGCATTTGTACTCCGACGATGGGCGGCTGCGGAGCTTTGTGAACGTTTACGTGAACGACGAAGACATCCGGTATTTGGAGAAGGAAGAAACGCCGCTTCGTGACGGAGACATCGTGAGTATCGTGCCTTCGATCGCGGGCGGCGCGCGCAAGTAAATCAGGAGAGATTTCGTGGCTTCAAAAATAAAGATTCCTAATTCTCCGGAGGCGGGAAATTCCAGCGCGGCGCTTTCGAAAGAAGAAATAATGCGCTACAGCCGCCACCTGATCATGCCCGAAGTCGGGATGGACGGGCAGCTCAAGCTGAAGCAGGCGAAAGTTCTTTGTATCGGCACGGGCGGGCTGGGAGCGCCGCTGGGCTTGTATCTTGCGGCTGCGGGCGTGGGCAGGATCGGCCTGGTCGATTTCGATACGGTGGACCTGACCAATCTTCAGCGGCAAATTCTATTTGATACGAAGGATATCGGGCGTACAAAAATCGAGGCGGCGACGAATCGTCTGAGGGATCTAAACCCGGACATTCAGATCGACACTTTTGAAACGCGCCTGACCAGCGAAAATGCGCTCGACATCCTGAAAGATTACGACATCGTGGTGGATGGCACGGACAATTTTCCCACGCGCTATCTGGTGAATGATGCGTGCGTGATTCTCGGAAAGCCCAATGTTTACGGCTCGATCTTTCGGTTCGAAGGGCAAATCACGATTTTCGCCTATCCAGGCGGGCCGTGCTACCGGTGCCTGTATCCCGAGCCGCCTCCGCCAGGGCTGGTGCCTTCGTGCGCAGAAGGAGGAGTTCTCGGCGTGTTGCCGGGGATCGTGGGGGCGATACAGGCCGCAGAAACCTTGAAGCTGATTATCGGCAAAAGCGAGTCACTGGTTGGACGCTTGCTGCTTTTCGACGCTTTGGCGATGCGTTTCCGCGAATTGAAGCTGCGGAAAAATCCAGAGTGTCCCGTGTGCGGCGAGCACCCGACGATTACGAAGCTGATCGATTACGAAGAATTCTGCGGAATTCGCGGTGAAGAAGCCGCCAGTCCGGCTCAGGCTACGGTGCCCGAGATCTCTCCGCGCGAACTGAAAGCGCGGCTCGACCGCGGCGACGATCTTTTTGTACTGGACGTTCGCGAGCCGCACGAGTATCAGATATGCAATCTCGGCGGACTCTTGATTCCGCTGGGCGATCTTTCGCGGCGCGTAAACGAGCTGGATAGTTCGCGCGAAATCGTGGCGCACTGCCGCAGCGGCAAGCGCTCGGCGGAAGCGGTTGAGTTTCTGCGAAGCGCGGGTTTCCGCAAGGTCTTGAACCTGAAGGGTGGTATCCTTGCATGGTCGGATGAAGTGGATGCCTCTGTTCCAAAGTATTGACGGGTTCCGAGATCATCAGACCTCGCTAAAGTAACCGCATTAAAACTTCACAAGTTTCGATCGGAGGATCGAGTGCCAGACATCAAGGTGACCGTGGTTAATAATGGACCGCTGCTAATCGATGGTGAAGTGCAGATAGTGGATCAGGACGGCAAGTCTTACGGCTTGGGAGGGCGAACCAAGATCGGACTTTGCCGGTGTGGCGCTTCTGAGCGCAAGCCTTTTTGCGATGGATCCCACAAGAAATCGAACTTTCAGAGCATGGTGCAGGCCCACGAACTCCCGCCTCCGCAGGCTAAACCATAGTCAATTTTGTGGGGAGCTCGATGGTGGGTATGTAACATTTTTACCCGTCGTCATACAATTATATACGTAGTACATCCCACCAGAGATTGCCCAGTAAGGTCTCTAAGAGCACCTATTTCAATAGGTTAAGTGGTACTAAAACTATGTTCCGGAACGGTACACCAGTTGCAAGTCTTCCTATGGGCAGAAGTTCGTCTTTTGGGGGAAGTGGTGGGCCGTCCTGGCAATATTTGGGGATTTTTGCATCGCTTTCGTCTCGTCCTTGTATGGACGATAGCCGGTGCGTCGTATCTTGCCCTGCTCTGGATTCTTCGAAATTCTTCGTACGTCGCCGACCCTCTTCTTGACACTTATCTTGAGATGGCTGGAAGCCTTATCGCTTTCACCTTTGCCGCGAACGCACTGGTGCGGTTTCGCGGAACGCACGATCGGATTTCTCTGATTCTGGCATTCGGTTTTGTGATGGCGGGATTGATCGAGGCGGGGACGAGCATGACGTTTTATCGGGGCATGCTCGTGACGGCCAATCCGGGGAATGATATTTCGCTGGGATGGCTCGCGGGGCGGACAGTGCTGGGAATTTTATTGCTGGCTGCTCTGGCGGTGGAGCGACGAATTCCTGTCGCGCGAGAACCTGGGAAGGAGATGGCCGGCTCTACTTTGCTGGTAGGGGCCGCGGCATATTTGACCAGTGTTTTTTATTTCATGCTGCCAAGCGCTCCCAAGATTCATCCTGGCGCAATTATTCCGCGGCCTTGGGATTTGCTGCCGGCGGCGATTTTTTTAGCGGCGACCGTGGGATTTGCATGGCGCCTGCGCCGCGAGAATTCTGAATCGTCTCTGGACCGCGCATTATTCATCGCGGCGGCAATGAACGTGATTTGCCATATCACGATCAGCCAGTCGCAACATGTGTTCGATGCCGCTTTCACCGTCGCGCACGTGGTGATGGACCTGAGCTACGTAGTGGTTCTGGGCGGCACATTGCTGGATAACGCGCAACTTTTCGATCAAGTCAGCCGGCTGGCTGCCTCTGATTCGCTCACAGGACTTGCCAATCATCGCCGGCTTCTCGAAGTTCTGGAAAACGAAATCCAGCGCTCCCGGCGGACGGGGCGAAGCTTTGCGGTGCTATTGTTCGACCTCGACGAACTGAAGAAGATCAACGATAGGTTTGGGCATTTAACTGGCAGCCGGGCTATCAAGCGCCTTGGTGCAGCGTTGCGCAAAGATTGCCGGAGCATCGACACGCCTGCGCGGTATGGCGGCGATGAATTCGTGCTGATTCTTCCGGAATCGGGCGAAGAGGAAGCCGGCAAGGCCGCTCTGCGGATCTGCGAGAGGCTTGCACGCGATGGCCAGGAACCGCCGGTGACGGTTAGTGCGGGTGTAGCTGTCTATCCCAACGACGGGACCACGATTGAAAAGCTGCTGGGCGCAGCGGATCGCGCGCTCTACGGTATGAAGGGCCGCAGTGAAAAGAAATTCCGCCTGAGGCATGTAGCGGCCTGTCTGTAAGAAAGGAGGTGACGCGATGCGATTTGGGATGGGGGTCCCAAAGACGCCAGGGGGGCGACGCGAGTCGCGTACTCCAATGGAAGTTAGAGTTCAGATAACCGGGCATCTGGCGATGCCAGGCACCGAAACGACCTTCACAGAAAACGTGAGCGCAGGGGGAGCGCGCGTCTGGAGTACTCGCCGGTGGAAAACGGGCGACCGCCTCACCATTGCCACGTTGACCGGGTCGTTCAAGTCCATCGCGCGCGTGGCGTACTGTCAGCTAGTCCCGGAAGCGGGCTTCGCCGTCGGGATCGAATTCCTGGAATCGAGGGACGGTTGGGTCATAGGTAGCGGGTCGGCCGTCTGATTACTGCACGAACTACTGCACGAACCCGACGTTCGGTTCTGGACCGGGACCGGGGCCTTCCGGAAGCGTTCCGAACTGCTCTTCGAAACGAGACACATTTTCCTGCAGAGCTTTTGCCAGCCGTTTCGCGTGCGCGGGGCTTAGGATCAGGCTACCGACTAACTTTCCGTGAGGAACGCTGGGAAAGAGATAAATGAAATTTAGGGTGAACTCTTCCGCGTTATGATGAACGACAACTAGATTGGCATACTGTCCGAGCAATTCCTTCTCGTCGGCCTTGATCTGGACTTGCTGTTGCTGCGGTTTCGGCGTTTCAGCCATCACTACCCTCCTGGGAGCCAGTTTTACTATAGCAGAGGCGGGAAAGCGCTTCCCGGAGATTTTTGGAACGAATATGGGCGGAGCAGTTGACCTGAAAAGTAGTTAAGCGTAGTTTATATGGGGAGTTTAGCTAGGTTAACCCATGGATGGTTCGAAAAACGATCCCAGCGCCGCCCCCTATGTTCACGCGCATCCAACCACAGAATCCGCCGCCGCTTCCGCTGCAGCGCCCGAGCTTGCCACACTTTTAACTCACGAAGATGTAGACCGCGCGCGCGACCGTTGGCAAGTGGCACGAGCGCGGCGAAAGGGCCGCGGGGCGCAGAAATTCCGCGGCGTGCGCTTGCTATGGCTTCTGATTGGACCCGGGATTCTGGTTTTTCTCGGCGAGAATGATGCTCCGAGCATGCTTTCGTATTCGGCAGACGGCGCTCGTTACGGAGTTGGATTTTTCATTCCGTTCGTCGTCTTGACGTTCCTGATGGGATTTGTCGTACAGGAAATGACGGTGCGCCTAGGAGCCGTCACGCACCGGGGTCACGCCGAATTGATCTTCGATCGTTTCGGGAAGTTCTGGGGATTTTTCGCCATGGGCGATTTGATCCTTGGCAATTTTTTAACACTGGTAACAGAGTTCATCGGCGTGCGAGCAGGTTTGGGATTTTTTGGCATTCGGCCGACGATCGCGATTGGCGGTGCGCTTGTTATCGTGGCAGGCGCGATTACGACCGGGCGTTATTGGACCTGGGAACGAATCACGATGGGCCTCGCCATTTTCAACTGCCTTTTTATTCCAGCGGCAATTCTGGCTCGGCCGAATTGGCATTCAGTGGGCCACGCGCTCGTGACGTGGATGCCGCTGCCCGGCGGAAACCGGTACGAGATTCTGCTGCTGATTTTGGCGACGATCGGCGCGACGGTGACGCCCTGGATGCTTTTTTTTCAGCAAAGCGCCGTCGTGGATAAGGGCATGCAGCCGCGCGACATCAACGTGGGGCGCTTGGACACTATGCTCGGCGTCTTGCTGGCGTCCGTGTTCGCGATTGCGGCGATATTAGCTACCGCGCCGCTGTTTCATCACGGTATCAATGCCGCGGATTTTCAAGCCGCGCAGTTTGCGGAAGCGCTTCAGCCGTTGATCGGACACACTGGCGCGGCCCTTTTTGCGCTTGGAATTTTCGAAGCGGGAATTGTGGCGGCGATTGCGATTTCCACCTCTTCGGCTTATGCGTTCGGCGAGGTTCTGAAAACGGGGCATAGTTTAAATCGTCCGCTGCGCGACGCATGGCCGTTTTATTTGGTTTTGTTAGGTTCTGCCTGCGCTGCAGCGGGGCTCGTGTTGATTCCCCGGTTTCCGCTCGAATTTGTTGTGCTTACGGTGAACGTTATCGCGGTTCTTGCCATGCCTCCGGCGCTGGCATTTCTGCTGCTTCTGGTGAACGATCGGGAGGTTATGGGAGAGTATGTGAACGGAACTTGGGCGAACGTTGCTGGTATAGGCGTGACATTGCTTTTGATCTGCGCCGGCGTCGGATTTGGTCTTGCGACCGTGTTTCCAAAATGGTTGGGAGGGTGAGATTTTGTACGAAGTGACGAATAAGAACGGTGTTGAGCCCGTCGCTGTGGATGATGGGCAGCCGCGGCTCGAAGATCCTGGTGTAGTCCTGTCCCTTCTGGAAGCGGACCAGGTGGTCGCGGCAAAAGAGCTCATGCGTTTCGGCCCGCAAAAGCTTTCGCGAGGAACGCGAGCGATGCTCTGGTGCTTGCGCGTTTACGTGGTGGTGATGATGATAATTGTCCTGGTATCGGTGTTTCAGGCGTTCCGAGCGGTGCATTGATCGTAGATTGCGTGTGGGCACTTGAACAACGGCTTGAACACCCTTTATGAACTCCGATAGGAAGACACAACCTCCCAAGCGGAACTTGTTACTGGGTGTTTCCGTTGCGTTTGTGATCGTGGCTGCAGCGGGTTCTATAGTGCTGTACGCAACGCGAGACTGGAACGCTCCGGCAGCGGCGAGAAATCTTCAGAATCCCGTGCCGGCCACCGATGCGTCCATCACGATGGGAATGATGAGCTATTCGACTCACTGCCAGAGTTGCCACGGGGAGAGAGGAGACGGAAAAGGGGAGCGCGCGGAAAAACTCTCCATCGCGCCTTCGGATTTCACGGATGCACACGCGATGGGTCAGATTACCGACGGCGAACTTTTTTGGAAAGTATCGCACGGGCGGCGCCCGATGCCTGCTTTTCAGGACAAACTTACCGAGCAGGAACGCTGGCAAGTGGTGGATTATATTCGCACGCTGGCCCGAAAACCTGCCGGCGGCGCGGCGCCTGCCACAAATCCTGGTTCACCATAAACAGGCGCAGCGCCGAACGAGCAAAGGCGCGCGAAATCCGCGAGCCGCGGAGGGACTTAGTTTTTCAACTTTGAAATTGCTTCGGAGACTTCTTTGATGTCCGGCAAGGTCGGGATGTCGTAGTTCTTAAACCATGCGATTTTCCCCGCGCGGTCCACGACGGCGATAGCTCGTCCGGTGATCCCTTTGTCGGCCAGATATACACCGTACTTTTCGGCCACAGCGCCGCGGGGTTGAAAATCCGCGAGGAGCGGATATTTAATTCCCATTTTTTCGGCGAAGGCTTTGTGCGACCACGCGCTGTCGACGCTCACACCGAGAACCTGGGCATCGAGTTCTTCGAAACGCTTCATGTCGTTCACCAGACACATGTGCTCATTCGTGCAGGTGGGGCTCCAATCGAGCGGGTAAAACACGATAACCACGTTCTTCTTGCCTTGAAATTCCGAGAGCTTCACTTCTTTCTGGGTCTGATCCTTCAAGGTGAAATCCGGAGCTGCTGAACCGACTGTGATTGCCATGCAAAATCCTCCTGTTCGCTCGCGCGAATCATGTAAGAAATGTTTTTATTCCAGTTGTCAATGATAGCCGAAGCCGCTGGAGCAAACAAATGTTCGCGAATCAGCCTGCGCGCCAAAACCGGCGCAATCTGCTAGGATACAATTTTGCGGTGGGGAGACTGTTCAGGAAATTGGCCAGGATTTCATATCGCGAGGCGTATCCGGGACTTCAGGTCCTGCCGCGCAGCCGGAACTGGTGGGCGAGGCTGAAGGGAACTGCTCCGGAATGCATTCATTTGGGGGAAAACATCAGTTGGATTGCTGCGGTTTTGCCGGACACGCTGTACTTGCGCGGGAAACGTGCGAATAGAAGAGAGCCGGCGCGGCCGGAAGTTTCGATTTGCTTCGAATGCTTAAGCGAGACTTTTGCGGCAGAACTCGAATCGTTTCCGGGACGCGTGGTCGCGTTCGAGCCCGACCCGGCAGTTTTCACGCAGTACTTTTATGTGGCGGCGACGGACTTCGAAGCCGCGGGACTGGCGCCGGAAACATCCGCAGCGATTAACGCGCGCCTGGAAAAAGGCGGCGAGACATGCCGCGAATGTTCGGGAGCGGCAACGTGGTTGTGGTTCTCGCAGGAGCAGATTCGAAGTCTGGATGAGGTTGAACTGATCGCCAGCGCGCCAGGAGAAGTTTTTTGCGGAAAACACGGCGCGCAGAAGCTATTATCTGCGTTCGAGAAGTTCGCCGAGGCTAACATTTTTTATATGAATCTTCCCTACGGGGACGCGGGCACGTACGTCTGGATCTAACGATGAGCCTGAAAGAATTGGTAGAAAAGTATCTGGCAGCAGCGGGCGGCTACGGGAAACCTGTGGCGATTGGCGCTCTGGGAATTTCGCGGGAAGAAACGGAGCGGGTTTTCGATTTTCTGGACGAGGACTACCACATCAGCCGGTTCTTCCATTTCCAGAATGCCGCCAGCGCCGGCTCGGGCGCGAGCTTTCAGATTAACGGATTTCCGCAAACCCACATTTCGATAGACGCCGAGATCCGCGACATTCTTTAGCGCCGCAAGAATTCCCGAGTCAAAACCTACCAGACGTGGCAGACCTTGTCCGGAGGTTTGATCATCGGCTGGCCCACTTTGCACGAGAAGGCTGCGCCGAACTCGGGCATGTTCACGACCACGCCGTTGATGCGGTATTTTCCCGGTGAGTGCGGATCGGTTATCGCGTTTGCGCGTTCGTTCTCGGGGCGTTCGTTTTCGCAAGCCCACTGCGCTAAGCCGACAAAGAAGCGTTGGTCTGGCGTGAGTCCATCGCGTTCTTTCAGCGTCATGTCCTTGGTGGCGTCCTTCCAGGCGATATAGGCCAGAATCGTTCCGCCGAGGTCGGCGACGTCCTCGCCTTCGGTGAGCTTGGAGTTGATGTGAATGTCGTCCACTACGATGTACTGCGCATACTGGTCCACCACGCAGTCGGCGTGCTTCACGAATTGATCGGCATCTTCCTTGGTCCACCAATCTTTCAAATTTCCCTTGGCATCGAACTGCCGGCCTTCGTCGTCGAAGCCGTGAGTTAGCTCGTGGCCAATCGTAGAGCCGGTATTACCGTAGTTCGGGGCGTCGTCCATTTTGGCGTCATAGAGAGGCGGCTGCAAAACGCCCGCGGGGAAATTAATGTCGTTCATTTGCGGATTGAAGTAGGCGTTGACGGTGGGAGGCGTCATTCCCCATTCGCCGCGGTCAACGGGCTTTCCAACTTTGTTTAACTCGCGGTGAACTTCGAACTCGACGGCGCGCAGGTTGTTTCCGTAAAAATCATCGGGCACGATTTTCACCGAGCTGTAATCGCGCCAAACGTCCGGATAGCCAACTTTATTTCGGATGGCGTGCAACTTGATCAACGCTTGCTGTTTGGTTTCGGGACTCATCCAATCGAGCTGCTGAATGCGGAGAGCCATGGCGTCTTCGATGCGGCGCGTCATCTCTACAGTGGCGGCTTTCAGCTCGGGCGAAAAGGTTTTGCGAACGTAGGCCTGTCCCAAAGCTTCTCCGAGATTACGGTCAACATACTCGACGCAGCGCTTCCAGCGCGGCTGTTGCTCTTTGGCACCGCGCAAGTATTTGCGATAGAAGTCGAAATTCTCTGTCACGAATGGAGTGGACAAAAATGGAGAGCGGGAATTAGCGACGTGAAATCGAAGGTAGGTCTTCCACTCCTGGAGTGACGCTGTTTTCAGTTGGGCATTGACGTCCTTGAAGAAGTCCGGCCAGCCGACATTCAGGATTTGAAATTTGGGGACGTCGCCGGTGGCGAAGTACGCGTTCCAATCGAAGTCCGGCGCGATCTCGTAGAGATCCGGGACGCTCATCTTGTGCTTCTCTTTGTAAGGGTCGCGACGTTCGACGCGCGTGAGCGAGGCCTTTGCCAGGCTGGTCTCCATGCGCATCACGACGGCCGCGTTGTTCTTGGCGACGTCCGGAGGATCACCCATCAGTTCAAAGACCAGCTGAACGTGGAGCAAATAACGTTCGCGGGTCTCTTTCGACTTGGCGTCGTCTTTTGTGTAGTAGTCGCGATCGGGGAGCCCGAGGCCGCCCTGCGAAACATCGATGATGACTTGATCAGAGTTATCAGGGTCCTGGGTTGGGCCGGCGCGGAAGAGAACGGAGTCGCCTTTTAGCTGCAGAGTGGCGATCAGGACGGCGAGGTCTTTCGTGCTCTTGAGGTCTTTAATGGCGGATAGGTCGGGCTGCATGGGCTTGGCGCCGAGCTTTTCGATTGCAGCTTCGTCGACGCAGGAGGCGTAATAGTCGCCAATCTTCTGCGTGACAGCGTCGCGATTCTTCGCGACGGCGGCTTCTTCGAGAATGCCGCGAAGATAGATCAGATTATCCTGGTAAAGTTTGCCGTAAACGCTCCAGGAAGTTTGGTCGGAGGGAATCGGATTCATCTTTCGCCAGCCGCCGCAGGAATATTCGTAGAAGTCCACGCAAGGATCAGCGGTGCGGTTCATGGCTGCGGGATCGAGACTTGGTGTGTACGGAAGCACGGGCTCGCTGTGCTGCTGAGACACCCCTCCTCCGGGCGCGTCAGGGGCGGCCGGGGGTTTTGTCTGCTGAGCGGAAGTTGTGATGGCGAAGAAGGCAGCGAGCCACAAAGCTTTTTTGAATGCCAAGGGAATCCTCCGAAGGACGGTTGAGCATAACAGCAGCAGGGAGTGCGCGCTAGCCTGCGATGGATACTTCGACTGAGAGTCGTCAGCCGATCTACCACTGAAGACGCGAGAGCAGAAACGAGGATTTACTTGGTGACAACACTGGAGCGCTGGAGGCGGCCGGCTAGATACTTGTGCTCGGTGCGGATTTCGTCCGGCAGGCGGTTGCCAAATTTCTCAAAGAACTTTGCGGTATCAGCTACTTCTCCGACCCAATCGTTTGGATCCACGCGCAGCAATTCATCAATGGTTTCGCGAGAGATTGAAAGGCCGTCGAGGTCGAGCGAACCGGGAGCTGGGACATCGCCAATAGGAGTTTCCGTGGCATCCGCGCGACCTTCGATCCGGTCAAGCATCCATTTCAGGACGCGCACGTTTTCGCCGTAGCCGGGCCATAGAAATTTTCCGTTCCGATCCTTGCGGAACCAATTCACGTGGAAAATCTTGGGAGCGTTTTCGAGTTTGGCCCCTATCTCCAGCCAGTGCCTGAAATAATCGCCCATGTTATAGCCGCAGAACGGAATCATAGCCATGGGATCGCGGCGAGTGACGCCTACTGCGCCAGTAGTGGCAGCAGTGGTTTCGGAAGCCATTGTTGCGCCGACGAAGACACCGTGCTGCCAATCACGAGATTGATACACAAGCGGAGCGACGTGAGCACGGCGGCCGCCGAATATGATCGCGGAGATGGGGATGCCTTCGGGATCTTCCCAATGTGAGGAAATCGAAGGCGATTGTTTTGCCGAAACGGTGTATCGCGAATTGGGTTGCGCCGCCGTACCCATACCTGACTTCCAGGGTTCGCCTCGCCAATTGATCAGTTCTTCCTGCGGCACGCCGTTGATGCCTTCCCACCAAGGTTCGCGCGATGTGGCAGTCATGGCGACATTGGTGAAGATGGCATCGTGTTGCAGCGCAGTTCTAACGTTTGGATTCGTTTTTGCGTTGGTGCCAGGGGCGACACCGAAGAAACCGGCTTCTGGATTAATGGCGCGCAGCGAACCGTCGGACGCAATGTGCATCCAGGCGATGTCGTCGCCGACAGTCCACACGCGATAACCCTGCTTTTCCAGCGCTGAAACCATCATGGCCAAATTTGTTTTCCCACAGGCGCTGGGGAATGCCGCGGCCATGTAGGTTACTTTGCCGGAAGGATCTTCCAGGCCCAGGATCAGCATGTGCTCGGCCATCCAGCCTTGCTCGCGCGCCATATAACTGGCGATACGAAGGGCGAAACACTTTTTGCCCAGCAGGGCATTGCCACCGTAGCCGGAGCCGACGCTCCAGATCAGTTTTTCTTCAGGAAAATGGAGAACGAAGCGGCGATCGGGATTCAGATCGCCGAGTGAATGCAGGCCGGGAACAAAATCGTCGGAGCTGCCCAGGCGGTCGAGTGCGGCTTGGCCCATTCGGGACATAATGCGCATGCTAGCGACGACGTACGCAGAATCCGTGATTTCGACGCCCACTTTACTGTAGGGCGAGTTCACAGGGCCCAGGATGTAAGGCACTACGTACATCGTGCGGCCCTTCATGGCGCCGTCAAATAGCGGGCGAACTCTTTCCTTGGCTTCCAGCGGGGACATCCAGTTATTGGTGGGACCTGCGTCGTCTTTCTGGCGAGTGCAGATGAAGGTGACGGACTCGGTGCGCGCGACGTCATTTGGATTACTGCGGTGCAGGTAACAGCCCGGCCGGGTTTTCTGGTTCAGCTCGATGTAGGTGCCGTCGCGCAGCATTCCGTCGATCAGACGGTCGTTTTCTGCCTGGGAACCGTCGCACCAGACAATCTTTGAGGGCTTGGTGAGGCGAGCGGATTCATCAACCCATCTTTCCAGCGGTGTAGACACCAAACCTCCGAGGATTTCGAGCGCGAGAACGCAAGGCTCGCAGGAGCCGCAGGTCGCGTTACTTTGCTTTTGAGTACCTAAAAATTCTAGGACACAGAGCGGGGAAAAGCAAGGCGGCGGGGTCGCACAGGTCGCGCCAGAGTGCCCGATGTTATACTTGCCCTAGAATGTTCGCGCAAAAACTTCAGGTGCAGATTCTGATTGATGGCGAAAGAAGGCCGGCGCCGCTTGAATGGCTGGATGGCTTTTGCATGCGGAATTTCACGGGCTCGGCGGAGTTTGACGATACGCTGCCAACGGGTGAGGGTACGGTTGAAGCGGGCTTGAGCGTAGAGCCCGGCCGGCTGGCCGCAGCGATGGGCGAATGGCTGACAAAGCGGGGCAAAGGGAATGGCAAACCGGTGGCGGTGGAGATCACAACAGCGAGTTAATCCTACAGGGGTTCTTAGGGATAAAACGCTCCAGAGTCTTTGTTGATATTCCGAAATTCGGATGGACGGAATACGAATTAGAGAATATTTCTAGAGGAAGAAGAGCCGAACCCTTCCTACAAATGATTGGGGCGTTGCAGCGGTCATCGCAGGAGAAGTTCGGCTCCTCATAGTCAATTCGACGTGAGATCGCGAAGATAGTTAGCAAGGCGCGATCGATCGAAAGCGGCGCTGTAGCGGGGCGGAGCGGAGGATTCAAGATGCATTCGTCACGGCCCGTCAAATCGGTAAGGACTTAAATTTCCTCGGATGCTTTGGAAGCTTGGCGTGCTTCTTTTATCTGGCGAGGGTCGCGTTCGAGGACGGCTTTGATTTGGCGCATAGCGGCATGCGTCGCGTCTTCCCCGGCGGCAATGAGCTGTGGAGTCTTCACGAATTCATCCCAGAGCACGTGATGCACTCCCGGTTCGATGAGCACGTCGGTCTCGCCACGCCAGGGTTGATTCGCGACAGTTTGAATAATTGAGAAAGCCCGGCTTATGACTTCGATCGTATTGCGCGGCCTCGAATCCAGAATTCCCGGCTCCAAGTGAACCGAAATAATCACTTCAGCGCCCATTTCGCGAAGGGCGGGCGCGGGCACTTGTTCGGTGAGAAATCCGTCCACAAGGAAATGGCCGTCATGCTCGACGGGGAGAAAAAGACCGGGATAAGCGCAAGAGGCGCGCAGAGCCGGGCTGATCTCTCCCTTAGTGAAATGAACGGACTCTCCTGAAAGCAAGTCGGTGGCAACGATAGCCAAGGGAATTTTCATCTCGCTGAAATATTTCGCGGTAGTGAAGCGATGGAGGAATTCGTCCAGGCGTTCGTTGGAGGCCATGCCCATGCGCGATAGTGTCCAGCGGCCAAAATCACGAAAGCGCGTGAGGCTGCCCTGGTGTGCCATTTCGTCGAGAGATGTTCCGCTGGCGTAGGCAGCAGCGATCAGAGCGCCCACGCTGGTGCCGGCGATGAAAGCAACGGGAATTTCGTATTGTTCGAGCACGCGAAGCACGCCAATGTGGGCGATGCCGCGCGCGAATCCGCCGCCCAGCGCGACTCCGATTTTTGGCGGTGGTCCCCCGGAGTTGTAGGCGAACGAACGCAGGCCGCGAAGGGCCTTCCCAAGCCAATTGGAAGTAGTTCCCATTTGTAGAGCCTCTGATTCTATAGGACACTGTAGCGCACTTGGCGGGTGCACGGGCTTTCGGTTGACCGCGGGTTTCCGCTTCTGTAACCTCGACACTCACGCCAAAATATTTGTGAGGCACTGATGAAGCATCGTATCGAAAAAGCGGCTGTGCTGGGAGCTGGAACGATGGGCGCGCGGATCGCGGCGCATCTCGCCAACGCTGGAATTCCGTGTTATTTGCTCGATATCATTCCGAGGGAATTGAATGCCGAGGAGAAACGCAAAGGCATGACTTTGGAAACTCCAGCGGTGCGAAATCGGATCGTGCTGGCGGGGCTGGAAGGCGCGAAGAAAGCGCGTCCCGCGGCATTTTTCACGCCGGAGACGGCGCGACTCGTGACACCGGGAAACTTTGAAGACAACCTGGCATGGTGCGGGGAAGCGGATTGGATTATTGAAGCTGTCGCGGAAAATCTGGAGATCAAGCGGAACCTCTTCTCGCGCATTGATGCGATTCGGAAGCCGGGAAGCATCGTTACATCGAATACTTCAGGACTGCCTATCAAACTGATTGCCGAAGGGCGCTCGGAAGATTTTCAACAGCACTGGGCGGGCACGCATTTTTTTAACCCGCCGCGCTACATGAAACTTGTGGAGCTGATTGCAGGACCGAAGACCAAACGCGAGGTGCTGGAATCGCTCGAGGAAATTTGCGATTTGCGATTGGGCAAGGGAGTTGTGCCGGCGAAAGATACGCCGAATTTCATCGCCAACCGAATCGGCACTTTCTCAATGCTCAACGCGCTGCGGCAGATGCAAGCGATGGACATGACTATCGAGGAAGTGGACGCGTGCACGGGGCAGGCGGTGGGCTGGCCGAAGTCCGCGACATTTCGCACAGCGGATTTGGTCGGGCTGGACGTGCTCGTCAGCGTGATTCGCAATATTTATGAAAATGCGCCGGACGACGAATCGAGGGAGATGTACCGGGTGCCCCGATTCGTGGAAGACATGGTCGCACGCGGCTGGCTTGGCGATAAAACGGGCGGCGGTTTTTACAAACGCGTGAAAAAGGGAGCGGAATCGGAAATTCTGACGCTGGACTGGAAGAAGATGGAGTACCGGCCGCGGCAGAAAGCGAAGTTCGGTTCGATCGAAGCGGGTAAGGGAATTGAGGATACGCGCGAGCGATTGCGCGCGCTGGCGGGCCCGGGTCTGGCCGGTAAAGGCGGCGACAAGGCAAATCAGTTCATGTGGGGCGGTATCACGGAGATGTGCCTTTACGCCGCGCGGCGGGTTCCGGAAATTGCAAACAGCATCTTGGATGTGGACCGCGCGATCCGTTGGGGCTTCGCGTGGGAGCTTGGCCCGTTCGAAATGTGGAACGCGATTGGCGTTGAGCGGATGGCTCAAGCTCTTGAACGCGACGGCAAAGAGATGCCGGCGTTAGCCAAGAAAGTGCTCGCCACGCCGAAGAAGGTTTTCTACGAAACGGAAAAGGGCAGCGCGAAGTGCTTAGACGTCGCAACGGGCAGCCTGAAACCGGTGGAGGAGCCGGCGGGAATCATTATTTTGAAGTCGCTGAAGGATCGAACGCCGGTGGTGCAAAGCAATGCGGGGGCGAGCCTGATCGACCTTGGCGATGGAGTGGTTTGCTGCGAATTCCACGCGAAGATGAATTCGATTGGCGGGGATATCGTGGCGATGATCCACGCGGGGATCGGGCGGCTGAAGTCGGAATTTGACGCTATGGTGATCGCGAACCAGGCGCCGAATTTTTCAGTGGGCGCAAATTTAATGCTTTTGCTGATCGGCGCGCAAGAAGGCGAGTGGGACGACATCCATATGGCCGTACGCCAATTCCAGCGCGTGAATATGGCGATCAAGTACGCGCCGGCTCCCATAGTGGCGGCACCGCAAGGAATGGCGCTAGGAGGCGGGTGCGAGATCAGCATGCACTCAGCGCGAATTCAGGCGGCTGGAGAATCCTACATAGGACTCGTTGAGACGGGCGTTGGTTTGGTTCCCGGCGGAGGCGGAACGAAGGAAATGCTGATCCGCGCGAACGAGCACTCGGCGGGCGGCGAAAGCCTGGATTTATTTCACGCGCTCAAGCCTGTGTTTGAGACGATTGCGATGGCGAGAGTATCCACCAGCGGAGAAGAAGCGCGCTCGCTTGGATTTTTGCGGCCTTCGGACCAGATCTCCATGAATCGCGACCGGCAAGTAGCGGACGCAAAGCAGACTGCCCTGGCGATGGTTCGCGCCGGATATCATGCTCCGGCGCCCACCGAAATCCGCGTGCTTGGAAATGAGTTCCTTGCGGCGGCTAAACTGGCAATTCATATGCTTGTGCGCGGCGAGTTCGCCACTGAATATGACGGCGTGGTTTCGCGCAAACTTGCGAACATACTGGCCGGCGGCGCCCTTAGCGCGCCACAGACAGTTTCGGAACAATATATTCTCGATCTGGAGCGCGAAGCTTTTGTGAGCTTGTGCGGGGAACGCAAGACGCAGGAGCGCGTGGCGCACACGTTGAAAACGGGCAAACCGTTGCGGAATTGAGTTTGCTGGAAAAATCAAATCACATCTGACAAGAATTACGAGGCCTCCCAATTGGTCCGAGTTTGCGTCGATGACGGGAAACCCGTGCGTCGTGGAATGTATCTAAGCCTTCGGGGTACACTTGGAATCCGCAATAGTGGAATTTAGCGCATACCCGGAACCTTCCGCGGAAAAAAGAAATAGCCTTATTAGGTTTAAGGAGAAGCGATGATTCGGTGTCGATTGTGCGAAGTGATTTTCCTGGCTGCGTTGGCGGCGGGATTTGTGTTCGTTCCGCTCGCCGGCGCGCAGAGCGCAGCGCCGGAGACCGTTACCGGGGTTAGCCGACCGCTGCCCGAACGGACTTATAGCGTGGCAAAGGAAATCAGGATTCAGGGTACGATCCAAAGTATTGAAGTTAGCAACGGCGGAGCGCTGAGAGGCATGCATGCCCAGATCGCCAC
The DNA here is from genome assembly GCA_049693595.1 of Candidatus Acidiferrales bacterium. Lineage (GTDB taxonomy): Bacteria > Acidobacteriota > Terriglobia > Acidiferrales > UBA7541 > Palsa-295. The sequence continues at coordinate 21,038 of JBAVQA010000477.1, forward strand.
GGCGGAGGGGATAGTGGATGCACATCTGGGAGTCAGCCCGAACGTGAATGCCAAGGCTCTGGATCTTGCAACTGGCGAAACTGTGGAGATCACAGGAATGATGGCGAAGGAAAGCGATGAGAGCGTGTTGCTGGCGCGAATCCTGACAACACCGGACCGCATATTCATACTTCGGAGCGAACAAGGCGTCCCGATTCGTGGCGTCGTTTCGCGCGGGAGCCTAACCCACACGAAGGCGACGATGAAGGGAGGCTTTTAGTGCTCGGGAGATTTGGGCGCTGTTCGATTGCAAACGTCGCGGTCGCGGGCGCTCTGCTTCTCTCAGCTTGCGGCTCGAATAGCGGCAGCGGAGGCAACAAACCGACAGTTGGAGGCTTGGTGGTATATCCGGGGTCGGCGACCATAGCTGTGTCGGTGAACGGCGGGCAACCCTCGATCGCGCAATTTACCGCGTATTCCGGGTCAGCGGTCGCTTCCGCGACATGGTCGGTGCTGACCGGCACAGGCACGATCACGAATAGCGGCGTATTCACGGCCCCCAGTGTGGCGGAGACCGATACGATTCAGGCAGTGTCGGGCTCGATGGCGAGCGTCCCGCTGACGATTAATGTGGTGGCGTCGTCGCGGACGGTAGTTGTCAGCCCAGCGGCGGCCGCGGTTCCGGCGGGCGCAGCCCTGCAATTCGTCACTGCTGCAGGATGTGCGGAGACTATCTGGCAAGTAAATCTAAATGGTAATTCGGGAAATCCCGGATCGATTACGAACGGATCGAGTACGAACGGAATGACCTGCGGATTGTATACAGCTCCGCTTTCGCCTCCGGCGAGCGGGACGGTGACGATCAGCGCCTTTTCGGGCGGAAGTTCGGGCACGTCCACGGTGACAATTTTATTTTCGAACGCGACCTTGAACTCGCTGGTAAACCAGGCCAATCCGCGGCCGTACGCATTTTCTTATTTGGGAGACAATGCATCCGGTTTCTTGACCGTGGCTGGTACCTTTGCGGCAGATGGAAACGGAAATATCACTGGAGGAACGGAGGACGTCAACAGCGGGTTTGCCGCGCCCGTCATGTCGACATTTGGAGCAGGGAGCACGTATACGGTGGGGCCGGATGGGCGGACGACGGCAAATTTGAGCGTTGGCGGAGCCACTGACGTTTTGCAATTTGCGCTTATTTCGAATCAGCACGCGTTGATGATACGTTTCGACGCGGCCGCGACGGGAAGCGGCACAATTGACATGCAGGATCCCACACAATTCGGGGTGCCATTTTCACTGGGAGCCTACGCCTTTGGGCTCTCCGGACTCGACCAGAATGGGAACCACTTGGGAATGGTGGGCAGAGTCGTCGCGAACGATGAAAATACCTTCCCACTGAATAATGGGATTGTGGATGTGAACGACGGCGGAACTACGTTGACGGATATGCTTCTGCAAGGCGGCTTCAGCCCGGCAGATCCCGCAACTGGCCGGGGAACTGTTGCCCTGAATTGCCCCACATTTGACACGGATTTCGGGAATAACGGCGGCGGGACGGCCGGGACTCTTACTTTTGTGTATTACATTGTGGACTCGACGCACGTG
>JBAVQA010000478.1:0-5237 GCA_049693595.1 Candidatus Acidiferrales bacterium
GTCCGGCTGAGTGTAACGGAGGATCAAAACTCCTCCGGCTACGAGCGCGAATGCAAAGAGCGTGCCAATATTGGAAAGATCGGCAAGCGTTCCAATGTCCAACAATCCGGCGGGAATACCCACAAGAAATCCCGCGACCCAGGTGGAAAAATCAGGAGTGCGGTAGGTTTTATGCACGTGGCTGAAAACGCCGGGCAGCAGTCCATCGCGCGACATCGCAAACCACACACGCGCTTGCCCCAGTTGAAAAACGAGGAGCGAGGAAATCATGCCAAGCAGAGCGCCAAGCAGGACAATCACTTCCACATTGCCAAAGTGGAGGCGCTTCATTGTATTGACCACGGGAGCGGCGTCATCAATGAGCGTCTGCCAGGGAACCAGGCCGGTCAAGACGACAACGACAGCAATGTACAGCACGGTGCAAATTACCAGCGTGGCGATGATCCCGATGGGAAGATCTTTTTGCGGATTTTTGCATTCCTCCGCGGCGGTGGAGACGGAGTCAAATCCGATGTAAGTGAAAAACACGATGGAGCCGCCGGTCAAAATGCCCGGCCAACCGTTGGGCGCGAAGGGATGCCAATTGCTCGGGTGAATGAAGTGCAATCCGAAGCCGATAAAAATTAGAATCGCGATAATCTTCAGCAGAACCATCACGTTGTTTGCTTCGGCGGACTCGCGGATTCCACGCACCAGCACAACGGTGAGCAACATAACGATAATCAAGGCGGGAAAGTTGAAGCCGAAATGCCAACCGGGGCCATAGATCGTGTTTCCTTGCAAGTCGGTCAAGCCGCTCGGAAGATAGGCCGGAACAATCCAACGAATGGGCGGGCGGATGCCGAACCAATCCAGCAAATCGACCACGTGGGCGGAGAAGCCGACGCTGACGGCCATGTTCGAGACGGCGTACTCGAGAATCAAGTCCCAGCCGATAATCCATGCGATCAGCTCGCCCATGGTCGCGTAGGTGTACGTGTATGCGCTGCCGGCGATGGGAATCATGGCCGCGAGTTCGGCATAACATAGCGCCGCAAATCCGCAAACTATCGCCACGAGAACAAACGAGAGCGCAATGGCTGGGCCCGCGCCGGGTCTACCGAAAGATGCTGAGTGATAAATCAAATATTCCAGAAGCGGCGCGTTCAGGACCGATTTGAACTGAAGCTTTTGGCCCGCGATGGCCGTCCCGATCACTGTGAAAATTCCCGAGCCGATGACGGCGCCGATTCCGAGCGAAGTAAGACTCAGCCAGCCGAGGGACTTTTTCAAACGTTTTTCGGGGTCTTGCGAATCGGTGATGAGCTGGTCAATGTCTTTCTTGCGGAAAAGCTGTGAGCCCAATCGCCACCTTCCCAGTGCAATGAAAAACTCTACCTTGTGCGGTGGATTCGCGCAACCTTTCTGGCCTTAGCCATAGATTGGGTGCAACCTATGGCTTTTGGATGACGATGCGCGAACACATCCTACAGCAGACCGCGGTAAGCGGCTGAAAATTGTGCTGGCGCGCGAGCTTATGAGGCGGGCGGACAGAATCTTCGCTCAGGCGAGTTGGAGATTTGCGTAACGCTCGACCAGTTTTTTTGCGCCGTAATCCTGGAAGCTTACGGTTAACTTGCGATCTTCGCCCTCGCCTTCGATCTCGATGATTGTGCCGAGGCCGTATTTGGAATGGCGGACGCGCGTGCCGATGAGCGGGTCCTTCGAGCTGCGCGCGGGCTTTGATGTTTGGCCATACGACGGGCGGCGGCGCTGGGAGCGGTAAGCATAGTTTTCGGCGTAGTCGGGGTCAGGCTCGTAGCGTCGCGTCTCGCCAGGTTCGGAGAGTGAGCCGGAAACTGCTTCGATGAGGTCGCCGGGAATTTCGGCGAGGAAGCGGGAAGGAAGCGACGCCCGCAAACGGTCTTCACCGTAACTGCGGCGGTAGATAGCGCGAGAAAAAAGCAAAGACTGCTTGGCGCGCGTCATTCCGACGTAGAAAAGGCGGCGCTCTTCTTCTATGTCCGCATTCTTCGCGAGCGAACGGCTGTGAGGCAGGACGCCTTCTTCGAGGCCGGCGAGAAAAACGCTATCGAATTCGAGACCCTTGGCGCTGTGAAGGGTCATCAGCGAGACGGGAACCGTTTCGTCATACTCGTCGGAGTCGGCGATGAGCGCCGCGCGGTCGAGCAAGTCTTCCAGCGTCTGTCCCTGTGCGGTGGCTTCGGCCATCGCGTTGGCAAGCTCGCGCAAATTTTCCGCGCGGGAAGTGTGCTCGAGGTTGTCCTGCTGCTCGACCCAATCGAGGTAACCGGTTTGTTCGAGGACTCGTTCGATGAGCTGCGCAGGGGCCATTTCGGCGCATTCCGCTTGCAAGTCTTCCATCATCTGGCGGAAGTAATTCAGGGCTCCGCTGAATTTTTTGCCGGTGAGAAATTCGCCGGAGCGAATTACCTCCCACAGCGATTGGCCGGTTTCCTTTGCGCGAGCTTCCAGCATCGAAATGGTGACTGCTCCGATGCCGCGTGGAGGAACGTTCAATACGCGCAGAAGCGCGACATCGTCTTCGGGGTGAAACAGCAAACGAACGTAGGCCAAGGCGTTGCGGACTTCGGCGCGTTCGTAAAAGCTGAAGCCGCCCACGACGCGGTAGCGAATTCCCAGACGGCGCAGAACTTCTTCGAATGAACGCGACTGCGCGACCGTGCGATAGAGAACCGCGACGCGCGCGTCAGGATCGCTACGCACGACGGTTGCGATCTCGCCGCAGATGAACTCCGCTTCGGCGGGAGCATCGGGAGCATCGAAGAATCGCAATTTGCCGCCTGCGCCCAGAGTGGCCTGAAGCGTTTTTCCCAAACGGTCAGTATTGTTTTTCACCACTGCGGCGGCCGCATCTAAAATCGTTTGCGTGGAACGGTAATTTTCTTCGAGGCGAATGATTTTGGCGTCCGGGAAGTCCTCGGTGAAGCGTTTCAGGTTTCCAGCACGCGCGCCTCGCCATCCGTAGATGGATTGATCTTCGTCGCCCACCACGCAGATATTTTTTCGCGATCCGGCGAGCAGGCGGACGATTTCTTCTTGTGCGCGGTTGGTGTCTTGAAATTCGTCCACCATTAAATAGTGAAATCGCGCGTTCCAGGCTTCGCGCACTTTCGGATGCTCGCGCAGGAGTTCGCCGGCGCGGAACAAGAGGTCATCGAAATCAAGAGCGTTGGCTTTTCGCAGCATGGCGTCGTACGTGCGGAAAATTGCGGCCACATCTTCGCGATCTTTATCACGCGCCTGTTGAGCGTCTGCTTCCATAATGTCCGGAGTGATGCCGTTATTTTTGGCGTGACTGATTTGAGCGCGAACACTTCGGGGAGGATAGTCCTCGGCCGAGAAATCTAGTTGTTCGATGGCGCGCTTGATCGCGGTTTTCTGATTGTCGTCATCGTAGATGGCGAAATCGCGAGGCAGGCCGAGGTTTTTTGCTTCTCGGCGCAGGAGGCGCGCGCAGAAAGAGTGAAATGTGGAGACCCAGACATCCGAAGCGTCACGCCCGCTGGAACGCAGCAGATCGGTGATGCGCTGCTTCATCACGTCCGCGGCCTTGTTGGTGAAAGTGACGGCGAGAATCGTGTTGCCTGGAACGCCCTTTTCGAGCAAATGCGCGACGCGATAAGTGATGACGCGCGTCTTGCCCGTGCCGGCGCCCGCGAGCACCAGCAGCGGGCCTTCGGTGGCGAGTACTGCTTCACGCTGGCGTTCGTTCAGGTCTTTCAGAAGTGTCATGGAAGGATGAGGAGCGCTCAAGCAACGAATTCTATCCGACCTGCCATGAATCAGCAATTTTCGATTCGGACGTGCAGAGCGAGGGGAGACGATTGCGTGGCAATACCGGTTCTCCAAGCAGGTATTTGGAGACCCGGCGAATTCTTCGTGCGGTTCAACCTCCCGTTAGGGATTCGCGAATTTGCTTACCAGCACTTCCCGTTGATGCATAGGAGAGAAGGTTTCGCAACAACCCAGCACGCGCGCGAGAGTGTTGTAATAAAATTCATTGTTGTCGCTATTTTTCAGGTCCAGCGCTGAATCCCAGATGGAAATTGCCATGGCGTCCCGGCTGCCCGATTCTTCGCCCCGTAGAACTAAGAGGACACGAAATCCTGCCAGCTTATCCATCGCGACGGTCAGAGACTGCACCGTGGAGGCAAATTCTTCGAGCTTTCCTTCACGAATGCGATAGTGCGTTACGCGAGCGATCATGGCGCCTCCCAGATCGGCAATGAACCTTGAGGGTGGGGCATTCTACCCCGAGGTTGCGAGGAGGTAAACGGCCGCAGGTTTGGCCAGCGACGGCGGGGGAAAGCCGGCGACATCGCTATGGCGTCAAGGCCGAATGGCCCAACGAACCGGCGGCGGGCTGCGCAAGCGGCACTGCGAACTCTGTTACAATCTTGCGATTTGCCGGGGGATTCGCGAAGGATGCATCCGCACAAGCTGCCGGTTTGGCTGCAAAAGATTGTTGCGACGATGGGTGGCGGCGGATTATTTCTCGTCGCGTTTCTGGATTCTTCCGTACTTTCGTTTCCGTTTGTTACGGATGCGCTGGTAATCCAGCTTTCGTTCGTCAATCCGAAGCGCATGCCGTATTACGCGGGAATGGCCGCGATTGGCTCGATCGCCGGATGCATTTGGCTGTATTTGCTGGCGAAAAAAGGCGGTGAAGCATTTTTTCATCGCCATGCGGGCGGAAAAGCGGGAAAGATCAAAACTTGGGTGGAACAGAATGGTTTTTTGAGTATTTTTATTCCTTCGATACTTCCACCGCCGCTGCCGTTCAAGGCATTCGTTCTGGCGGAGGGAGTTTTCCAAGTCCCACTGCGAACTTTTGTAATGGCGGTTCTGCTTGGGCGTGGATTGCGTTACGGCGCGGAAGGGATTCTCGCGGTCGTGTATGGGGACGCGGCGCTGGATTTCTTAATCGCGCACAGCCGCGCGTTTGCGCTCTCTGTGGTTGCAGTTCTTGTCGTGCTCTACATCGCCACGCATTTGACGTTTCGCAATTCACCCGAGACAAAATAAAGATAATTCTGCACCGGCGGGATTCTAGAAAAGAAAATCATGGAGCGTTCGAGGATGCGTAACGCAATTCTTCGAGCTGAATCTGAAGACTGCTGTTGAAATCCGCGCGCGCGACGATGTTTTCCGGGCTTGCGTCGTTTGGCGCAAATCGCAAGTCGCGTAGTTCGAAGCGATAGCCTTCTTCGATG
>JBAVQA010000479.1:0-4597 GCA_049693595.1 Candidatus Acidiferrales bacterium
TAGCTGCTCTGATGGGAAGACAGCTTAGAAGTGGAAGGCTGGGATTGGGAACACATGTTGACTCCGGCGGGACGAAGGCTGTGACATTTCGATTTTCTTCTTTCGCTTCCATAGTTGCGGGTTGGGTCGGAACTGCGAAGGTTCAGTCAAGGGCGACCGGAGGGAGCCGCGCCAGCGGGCCTGCCCCTTGACGGGTTCTTCGCAGTTCCGGTTGCGTTCAAGTGGAAGCGAAAGAAGACGTTGGATACGTGGGATGTTGTTCGGGTGCTTCATTGCGCCGCCTCATCCTTCGATGTGGCCTTACTTTGAATCTTGCGGGCATGGTGAGTTGTAGTGGTGGCCGGCGCTGCTGCCTCTGGCTTCGATGGAACCACGACCGCGTTCGGGGTTGGTTCCGGTGCCGTTGAATTGATCCAGCGGTAGTACAGGGTTCCTAGCGCAAATCCCAGGGCCAGAGCCACACTGCAGAGAGCGAGGACCGACCACTTGTATTCCCGGAGGAAAGTGTGTGTTAAATCGTGTGCGGCTTGCTTCGCGGTTGCCGTGGCATACTCGATGCTTTCGCGCATTTCATCGAGCGCCCTCCGAGCGTCGCTGGCGGTGCTTCGATAGGAATCGGTCAGTTGCCTGGACGAGAGGTCAAACTCTCCCGCGACTTGCTTCGTTTGTTTCGAGATGACGGCTAGGGCTTGTGCTGTTTCAGGAATGCCACTTGCCACAAACTGCTGGCGCAGACTCTCGCTGAGTTTTGCGGCGATAGTTTCGGGACTGATGCCCTCGGAGATTTCTGCTGGCAATTGCGCCAGCCGTTCTTCGAGTTGCTGATGCAAAGCGACTGCATCTTGTCGGGCCGACTGCATGGCCTCGATACTGTGGTCTAAGATCGTGGCAAGCTTTTCCCGCTCAGTGGCGATCTGTGCGGGAGTTTGCCGCGTCACTAATGCCAGAAAGCCCATGGCGCGGGCAATCCGTAGCATCTCGTCATCGGCTGGTCAGCGGCGCAAATGCGCCATGTCGCGATACCAAAGAGGACGCTGTTCGGCGGGCAGCAGTTCGGCGATGTCGTCGATGAAATCGGCCTCAGCAGATTGTTCTTCTACGAGTTTGGGCTGAGGGTTCACGGCAAGACCAATCCCCTGGCTTTGTCAATTTCCTCAAAGAGCCGCCGCCGATAGCTCTGAGCGCGGATGACCAGTGACGCCCGCTGCAGCTCCGGGATCTTAAACCGGCGTTCGACGATCTGGCCGAGTGTGACGCCGTGCTGTCGGGCGGGGTTTTCGAGTTCCGGCAGACGAAACTCCATCGTGAGGACAACCGGCTGAAAGACCGTGCGAAATTGCTTCGCTTGCTCGCTGTCCCGCCAGTAGGAGAAATCAGCCTGATGTGTCACGCCGTTCTCAACCACAACGTAGTTCACTCTGTCTTGCAGACGGGCAGCCCAGCTCAGAATGCTCTCCACGCTCGCCGGGTCGGGAGTGACGATGCCGATAGCTGTGAACGCCACACCGGTGGCTGCCACATCCTCAAACATGCTGTCGAACCACTCGTGAGTCACTTGCCCAGAACTCGCGCCCATATCCGCAAGGACGATGGGAGCGCCCTCTGCCAAGTGATCGACGAAAGCATCGAGGCCCGCAGCAGTGTGAATGTTCACCTTGGTCACTCTGCCATCGAAGTAGTGCTTCAAACTTCCGCGAGATTTGTTTTCGGTGTCCAGGTCGAGAAGCGTTACCGGAATCTCATGGTTCTGGAACCATTCGGCGAGGGCAAGCATAAAACTCGTTTTGCCCACTCCTCCTTTTCCTCCCATGGTGAGAATCACGCGCTTAGACGGGGCGGTGGACGAGACGACAGAAGGTGAATTGGAATTTTTCCGTTCGGCTGTTGCAGCAGTGTTGGAGTCGTACATATATGGCTACTCCTTCGTTCTTTGATTACGATGAAGCCGCAACGGTTCGTCTGGGTTGTATTCAAACAAAAGTTTTTTCGTTCGCGTTTTCAGCGGTCGGTCTTTCAATTCCTTAATCGTCTTTGCAATGCCTTCCAGTTCCTTCTGAGGCATTCGGGTGCTCTCCTGAGCCGTAGTGGTCCTATACGTTCCTGTAAGTGCTCTTCTGTTCTTATTAGTCTCTATTGTCCCGGACGGCGAAACAGACCGCTTCGCTTTCGATCTCGACCGTGCGAGCACGAAGTCATTCACCGTGCTCGTGCCTACCTTGAGGCCACAAGCCTTCTTGAGTACCTGCGTAATTTCTCGATAACTGTAACCTCGCTTTCGCATCTCAGTGATTAGCTCGCTGTAAGGCTCCAAACGCGAGCTCGGCTCTTTGGCAGGCAGGCTGTTGAGTATCGCTTCAAATTTTGTGTCCACGATTTCCTCCGATGGACCTGGCCGGACGACATCTGGGCCAGTACTGATACAGACGCCGAACCGAGGTCAAAGGGATGGCCGGACACTCACCGGATACATACCGGATGTGTACCGGACAGATACCGGATGCACACCGGACGGAATTCAGGTCGCGTACGTGACACTGGATCTAACGCGAAGCGTTAGGGATGGTGTCTTGTTGCAAATGAGACGTTAAAGGTCTTCAACCATGCTGACCATTCGCGCCATGTCCAACGGAGCAGGCTACTCTGCACGCCATTTGCAGCACAGTGACTACTACGCCGAAGGGGAGCGTGTCACGGGCCAATGGCAAGGCCGGGGAGCGGAGATGCTCGGCCTTGCCGGAGAAGTTGAGTCGGAGCAATTCGAGGCGCTCCGCCAGGGCGTCGATCCCCAAAGTGGTGAATTCCTTCGGCAGCGACACAGCGCTGATCGCACAGCCGCTGATGGCACGACCCAGAGCCGGGGCCGAAACCTGTACGACTTCACGATATCGGCTCCGAAGTCAGTTTCCATCATGGCCCAACTTGGTGGGGACGCCCGACTTGTGGAAGCTCACGGGAAGGCCGTTCAAGAAACGCTGAAAGAGCTGGAGCATCGCGCAGCGAGCCGCGTCCGAAGGGACAGGGCGAATGATAACCGCATCACGGGTAATCTTGTATTGGCCGTCTACCATCACGACACCAGCCGCGAACTTGACCCCCAGCTTCATACCCACGCGGTTGCCGCTAATTTAACCTACGACGGCGCGGAGGGCCGCTGGAAGGCACTGCAAGCCTCCGATATCTACGAGCAGCGGGCTTATCTGACTGAGGTCTACCGGAATGCGCTTGCGCGCGAAGTGCGGTCCCTGGGCTATGAGATTGAGGACCGGCGGAGCGCCAAGGGCAAGAACCTCGGTTTTGAGATCAGGGGCGTCTCCGATGAATTGCTCGAAAAATACAGTCAGCGCAGCGAGCAGCGCGACCGGGCTATTGCCGAGTTTGTCGAGAGTAAGGGTCGCCAGCCCAGCGACAACGAAATCGCCGTGCTGGTTCGTGAGTCGCGGGCTGATAAGCTGATTGAGATTTCAACTGCGGGGGTGCTCTCGCGTCAAACGGCTCGATTGACCCCAGAGGAGAGCCTAAACCTTGAACAAATGCGCGACGCAGTCCGCGAGAGATCCCAAACGCAGCGACTAGAAGTAGAGAGTGCAGTTCCTTCCCTCGACTACGCAAAGCAACACGTCTTTGAGCGCGTCTCGGTGGCGCTCGACCACGAATTGTTGACTGAAGCACTGCGTCATGGCCGGGGCCGGATCGACTTGGCAGACCTGAAAGGTGAGTTTTCACTGGAAGAAAGCACCGGCAGAATCCTCCAGGCTGGGAAGGAAGTCGCCACACGCGAGAGTCTTGACCGTGAGCGGGACATGATCGAGCGGATCAATCGTGGAATCGGTCAGTTTGAGCGGCTGGGTGGGCAGCATAAATTCGCTGATTCTGCCTTCCTTCGCCCCGAGCAGAAACAGGCAATCGAATTTGTTCTCGATTCCCGTGATCTGGCCGTTAACATTCGCGGCGCGGCAGGCACCGGGAAAACCGCTACGCTGCAAGAGCTGCAGCGCGGCCTCGAAGAGAGCGGTCGCGAGGTGTTGGCGGTGGCTCCCACGATGAGCGCAGTTGAAGAACTACAGAAAGTAGGCTTCTCGGATGCCATCACGGTCGAACGGTTGTTGCAGGGCCAGAATGCTCAATCAGAGTTGTTCGGGAAAACGCTGATCGTGGATGAAGCGGGCATGGTTTCCGGCCGTCAAATGTCCGAACTACTAGAGCTGGCCGACCAGCAATCAATGCGAATCATTTTCAGCGGTGACACTAAGCAGATTCGAAGTGTCGAGGCCAGCGATGCCCTCCGGGTGCTGGAAAGAGAGTCTCACTTGAAGAGTGTTTCGCTTAGCGAAGTGCAGCGGCAAACTGCACAAGGCTATCGCGACGCGATTCAGGAATTGCGCCGTGATCCTGAGCGCGGCTTCGAGAAGCTGGAACAAATTGGTGCTGTGCGTGAGGTCCCCTGGTCCGAGCGGGCACAGGCAGTTCAACAAGCCTACTCGGAAGCTCAGGCTCAAATCAATGCGAAAGGGCAACCATGCAGTGTGGTGGTTGTCGCCGCCACACACGAAGAGATTGGCCATATCACCGAGGCTATTCGCGCTGAGCGCACGCGCAC
>JBAVQA010000480.1:0-9004 GCA_049693595.1 Candidatus Acidiferrales bacterium
CCGGCCTGATCGACCGTCTCGACGACCGCTTCGAGAAAGCCGTCGAACTTCTATATGCGTGCAAAGGCAGGGTCGTCGTCACCGGCCTCGGCAAATCCGGCCTTATCGGACGAAAAACTGCCGCCACCTTCGCCAGCATCGGCACGCCTTCACTCTTTCTCCACGCCGCGGAAGCTCTTCACGGCGATCTCGGTATGCTGACCGCCGACGATGTCTTGCTCGCGATTTCCTCCAGCGGGGAAACCGAAGAATTGGTCGAGCTGATGGAATCCGTGAAGCGCCTGGGCGTCCATATCATCACTCTCACCGCCAACCCGCGCTCCACTCTCGCGAGCACGAGCGACATCGTCCTCGATATCGCCGTAAAAGAGGAAGCCTGCTCGCTGAATCTCGCGCCCACCGCGTCAACTGCCGCCGCGTTGGCCATGGGCGACGCTCTCGCCATCTCCCTCCTCGAACGCCGCGGCTTCAAAGAAGAAGACTTTGCCGCGCTGCATCCCGGCGGTCGCCTGGGGAAAAAATTGCGCCGCGTCGAAGCCCTAATGCACTCCGGCGAAGACGCTCCGCGCGTGCTCCCCACCGCGAAGATGCCCGACGTAATCTACGAAATGAGCCGCAAAGGCCTGGGCCTCGCCGCCGTCACCGAAGCAAACGGTCGCGTCCTCGGCATCATCACCGACGGCGATTTGCGCCGCGTCATGCTAAAACAAAAAGAAAACGTCCTGGCCTTGACCGCCGCCGATTGCATGACTAAAAATCCCGTGACCATCCCGCGCACTGAACTCGCCGCCAGCGCCCTGCGCCGGATGGAAGAAAAGAAAATCACCTCAGTCCTCGTCGTGGATTCCGCCGGCCGGCTCGAAGGCGTCCTCCACGTCCACGACCTCTGGACTCTGCAGCTCTTCTAAAAGGATCTTATAAATGACAATCCGAGAAATTAAATATCCACCGAAGGTTTTGCGCCGCGCAAAACCAATCCGCGTCCTGCTCATGGACGTTGACGGCACCCTAACCCCCGGCGTGGTCTGCCTGCAAACCTTCCCCGACAACAGCGTCGCCGAGATGAAAGTCTTCGACCCGCACGATGGTGCTGGGATTAAGCTGGCCAGCATCATGGGCATCCGCACGGGACTGATCACCGGCCGCGATTCTCCCGCGACTACGCGCCGCGCCCGCGAAATGGGCATGGAGTTTGTAATCCAGGGCCAGCCGAAGAAACTCGAATCGTACAAAGCCATCCTCATCCGCGCCGGCGTCACCGACGAAGAAGTCGCCTACATCGGCGACGACTTACCCGACCTGCCGATTCTCGGCCGTGTCGGCTTAGCCGTCGCAGTCGCCGACGCCGTCGTCGAAGTGAAACGCGCCGCGCATTACATCACCACCATGCCCGGAGGCAGAGGCGCCGCCCGCGAAGTCGTCGAGCTAATCCTGAAAGCTCAGGGCAAATGGAAAAAAGCCATCCCGCAGGCCATCGCCTGACACGCTTTAGCTAATTTGATTTTCGCTCGTCATTAAAATACTGAACGCCCTTCCACCCGGCAAAAATACCGAGTGCTACATTCGCAAGCGCGTGGGAGCTAAATTTCCTTGCATAGACCATCACGAAAGCCCACCAGCAGGTAAACAATACCGCACCGAATGAACCGATTGCCCAAAGCACAAGAACAACTATTTTTCTAAACGAACGTTTCATGGCAGGTAATCCCAGCTCACGGGCAAACCGTAGCATGGAGCGGGAGAAGGGAATCGAACCCTCACCTAATAGCGGCTGTGGTCGCTCCAGCGCGCGATGGTGGCGTTGGGGCCGACAGCCCAGGCGGCGCCATCCAGGACGGCGATGGCGTTGAGGTCGAAGTCACCGGTTCGCGTCCAGTGCGCGCCCTGGTCGGTGCTCACGTCCTCGCCGCCCGTGCCGACGGTCAGAAGCGTGTTCTGACCGAGGAATGCGACCGCTGAGCGGAATCCTCCTGGCGGTCCCGCGGCGAGATTCCACGTGGCGCCCTGGTCGAGCGAGTAGGCCACCGTGCGTTCTGGGCCGGCGTCATCGTTGTAATCCCCGCCGACGACAGCAAGGATGCTTCCCAAGCGAGTGATCGAGTACCCTCCCCAGGACGGATTGCCTTTCGCGATGGGCGTGTCCGCGACCGTCCAGGTGCGGCCGAGATCGCGCGAATGAAATACTCGCGCGGCACCGTGGCCTGTGACGAAGTAGATTTCGCGATTGTCGTAGATGGCGAGACAGGACCCGCTCGCGGCGAAGGCGCTTTCGTCGGGGAGGGCTGGGGGCATCGTGTCACCCGCGAGTTCTTTCCAGTGCTCGCCATCGTTCGTGCTGATGAGCACGAATTTTCCGTCCACAGGATCGCTAAGCGCGAAGCATTCCTTTTCGGAGATGCAGACGAGTGCGTCGAGGAAGAACTGCGGGCGCGACCCAGAAAATTGGAGCTTCCAGGCGTCGCCGCCGTCGTGGGTCTTGTAGATACGTGACATTTTTCCCGGGCCGCTGGACATGACGTAGGCGAGCTTCTCATTGAAGGCTTGGACTCCGCGGAGATCGAGTGCCCGTCCGGCATTGACGAGGAGGCGCGTATAGTGCTTGCCGCCGTCATTTGATCTAAGCAGGCGGCTATTTGAACCCGCAGCCCAAATGACCGGGGCGGGGTGGCGCTCCGGATTGCGGGAGTGAGTGGCGGAGACGGCGCGCAGATTTGAGTTCCATCGGCTGGTCTCGATGGTACTGGTCTCGATGGTCCAGGATTGAGCGGCGGCGGGGGACACAAAAAGAATAGTAAGCAGAAGGATTCGCACGGGGGCGCATTCTAACAGCAATCCTAACGCCAGGATGAAAATTAAAGCTTCCTTCACTTAGTGGATCATATCTTGACTCCCGAATGGTCGGATACTCGGAAAGGTGAGGAAAACGCGGCGGTAGCATGAAGCCCTTTATTTAATGGAGCGGGAGAAGGGAATCGAACCCTCACCTATAGCTTGGGAAGCTATCGTTCTGCCACTGAACTACTCCCGCCCAAGTCGATCAAGGTGGAGAATAGCACCGCGCTCGACGCGCGCGCAAGCAGAGCGCACAACAGTCACACCTGTTTTGCGGCAGGCGAATTCGCTCACCCTGAAGGGGAGATCTACAGTCGGATATCTAGAAGAGACGCGCGCGCAAAAAGGCCGGCTGGTCCGTCCAAGGCCGCCGGAGCCACGCAAGGACTCCAGCGGATGCCACTAGGTACGAATGCTCGGGAACCGGGTTACCAACCAGGGAATCCTGGCTGATTTACTTTTTTCCGCCGGTTGCGTGACCACGACCGTCGCGCTCTTCGTTTCCTTTGAAGTGCGCACTGTCCACACGCTTGGACTCGACCGCTTTCTCGCCACGAGCCGGCGCTGGACCCCTGTAGCCGTGCTCCGGATGGTAGCGGTTATTCACATGGCCGCGGAAGTCGTCTGAGCCGTGAAACCACGGGCCGGAGCCGATGAACACGCCACCCGTAAACCATTCTGGACCGTAGTAGCCGCTCGGAGCGCAGCCGTACGGAGCAGCGTCATAATAACCGTACGGGCATTCCGGCTCTACTCCCACGCTGACGGCAACTTGTGCCGACGCTTTGGGAGCGGTTACCGTGAAGCAGAAGGCAGCAAAAGCAACTACTAACGCTAATCTAAGTCCGCGCATAAAATTCACCTCGTTGTTGTCCGTTGGGATTTTCTCGAACAACCAATCGTAGAGGTTTCGTACCCGCGCGTCTGTGCAATAGGACACACTTCCCAAATCGGAACCGAGCCGACAACATGCCTTGCGCTACTCCGCGCGCGAGACATCCAGCGGAGTAAACCACGCCGCCTCATGCATGCCGCGCTGAAGGCCGCGGCGCCACATTTAAATCTTCAGCCCGAGCGCGAGGCTCGACGCTGTCAAATTCCCGGCACGGAAGCGGTCGAACTTGAAAATCCTTAATGTGTGTTCTGGCCCCGGTTAGAATTTTTTCTCCCCTTTGTTTTCAGGTAGTTGCATCGATTTCTGTTTGTGGTGCAGAACCGGTTAGAAATGGGCGGCCGCTGGGCGATTCGATGGTTACTTCGACCCTGCCTTCGCGGGGGCAATTGGAGATTTTTTTCACGTCTAGGGTGACACTGCCGCTTTCTTCTTCATGGCGAGCTGAATTCGTGACGTTGCGAGGTTCCGGGTCGCGCATCGGGACGACTTTGACGATGTGGGTGGTGGGTGTGTCAATCCATTCGCCCTGGTCGTTTATACGGGTGTAGGCGCGGATGGCTTTTACGAGGCCTTCGGCGCTGGGCATGACGTGCTCGGCTTGCTCGATGACGAATTCGAGGGAGGAGCGGAGGCTGAGGTTGCGCTGTTTGAAGAGCTTTAGGGCGCGGGCATGACGGTAGATCGCGGTGGGTCCGCCTTCCGGGTGGAATTCATGGTTGATGGTCTTGACCTTGCGCCATTGAAGGAAGGCTTCTTCGATGGCTTCGCGCTCGGGATGGTGGCAGATGGAGCAGCGGCGCTCGTGATGCGAGAGATCAATTTCGGTTTGGGTTTTGGGTTGAGATTGTTTGCGCGGCGCGCCCGGACGGAGAGTGACCTGCTCGAGTGTTGGAATCGGCCTGGGTTTCCGTTTTGCGCGTTTTCGTTTGTGATGTGAGCGCTTTGGTGCGATTGCGGCGGCACGTTCGACCTGCGAGCCGGTCTCAGTGTAAACCTCAGGGGTTGAAACCCCTGAGTGTTTTGCCGTGTACGGCACGGCTAAAGCCGTGCCCTGACGGGTAGGCGATTGACCTTCGGCACGTTCGTTCAGTGCGGCCTCAGGGGTTGAAACTCCTGAGGGATTTGCGCGATACGGCACGGCTAAAGCCGTGCCCTGACGTTGCAGCGGCTCACGCTCGACACGTTCTGGCAAAGCGCCCTCAGTCGCCTCGGCGGTTGGAGTATAGACAAGCTTGACGTTAGCGAAGGGGCCCGTCGGCTCCTCTGAATCGGCACGTTCGACCTGAGAATCGGTCTCAGCGTAAACGTCAGCGGTCGCACGTTCGGCATAAGGCGCCTCAGTGTGAATTTGCGCCGAATTCTGCGCAAATTCACGACAGGACATAAGAGCTTCGACGTCTGCGGTCATCGGACCAGTCTGGCCGCCGGCCCAAGGGGGCGCGGCGCGTCCTGTTCTAAATCTCTTCATCTTCCTTCTCCAATACTCCAATTTGGGACTGAGGAGCTTTTCACGAACGCTCACTCGCCCATGCGTCTTTCGCGGGCACTTTTTCTTGTGCCCTGACCGATGGTAGATGAAGAAAAGAGAATTACAAGGGCTTGTGTGTGTAAATACTTGTATTTAACTCAGTGGTAAAGATTTAAGGGGCAAAATAGTTTTGCGTGTGCACAGAGAGTGTACGCAGATTTGCGGAGGCTATGAGCCGATCGTTTCTAGAAATATAAGGGTTATTCTCAGGTGGTCGCGTTCATGTCTTCGTACGGCCCAAGGAATCGCTCGCCATTGAAATGGATTAAGTGCGTAGGGGCATCAGCGACCCATACTTCGGTTTCCCACGAAATGTCGTCAAGATATCGGAGCATCGATGGCCGACTTAAGAAAGCTGTGACGAAGACAAGACCCGCCTTTGAGCCTTTAAAGAGTTTCTTAAGTTCATTCATGCGTTTGGGATTCACGGGCCCGTGACTGGTCACAGCTTCGACGAGCACTAACCAGTTTTTTTCTTCAAAGAAAATAATCACATCGGGCATTTTCCCGTGGGCTTCGATTGTGATACTCAGAGACTTCAGCAAGTCTTTATCGTAGTAAGCAAACTTCTCATCAGTGTCACCGACGTAAGCGAGTTTTCCACCAGGCGTGAAGTATTCACAAAAGTCTTTGACAATCTTCTCCACGAGGATGTTCTGGCCACCCGCTGACAGCGTAATGACCATGTCAGGCGACACTTTAATTGGAATGCGATTCATTTCGCGCTCTTGAGCGTACTTCTTATTCAGTGTCTCAACAGAAGCCAGATGAGTCTTCAGGCCAGTTTGCCATTCGTGAGTGCCCCATGTTCGGATAAGTTTCAGCAATCCAGGCTCAATTTGATAAACAGTCTTGCCGCTATTGGTGGGACGCGCCGGTTCGTCAGGGTTAATGTGGACAATTCCAGCATCAAGAAACTGATGAATAGTCTGACGCCTGACGCTTTCACGGGTGTTCGGCGCGTATTTTTTTCCGTAGTGTGCAAAGAAGAAGTTCATCATTGGCGCGATGCCGATGTAGGGGTCTTTTGCCTTCGACCACGGAGTGCTCGGTTTAAGATCCAGCAAGGATAGAAGGGTGAGAGCCGAGCGCTCGTTCTGTTGGTCGCGTGGTAGACCGAGAGCCTTTAGCACTTGAAGGGCTTGGTCTATTTTCCTCTTGGCCTTAACTGGATTTTTCACGGCTGCTGAGTCTGCCAAGTTGAGTATCTCCTGAAGATTCCCGTCTAATGTTTCTTGATCCGGAAACTCTTCACCGATTCTTAATCCTAGTTTGTTGAGTTGGTCTCGGGTCGGGTACTTCAAATTCCTGAGGTCGGTTGCGTTTACTTGAGTGTGGCCGCTAAATTGACGAAAATACATGTCCACAAGGGTGGAGTTGAGAAAGGCTACAAGGCCTTTTGCCAACTCCATCGGCAATCCTGCTCCATTGCGATGGTAATAGTTGATATGGTTCTCAAAACCGACGTGTTCGGCAGCGACGCGTTTTGGATCGTATATCGCAGCTACGACACGGCGCTGCTCTTCCTTAGAAGAAAAACGTTTCGCCAGGACGTAGATGCCCTTGGGCACCAACAATTCTTTTGCGCCATTAAGTGCAGTTAGGGCCTGTGGCTTGTTGCCTCCCGGCTTGGGCCAACGAACGAAGCCATTTTCAAGATTTCGCGGGTAGATGAGTGGAACCGTCTCTGAAGTAGGATTGTCACGCAGAAATGCTGTAGCGCGGAAATCCACGACCCGGCCCGTTGAGACCTCGATGTGTAGGTCTGCGAGCTTGGAGTGAAGCATTGCCATCCGATCAGCGACGGAAGCGCCAAGCTCGTCGGGAACGATGTGAATGTAGTGCTCTCGATCGCTTGGACGGACTAACTGGTCATAATGCACTTCACGCGTAGTAACGAAGTCGTCGTCTGGGCCGGTGCTCGAAGACACTGTGATCGTTTCTTCGTCGCGATCACCTTTAACCCCGTGAAAGATGACATTCTCTTGCAGAACTTGGTCTTGTTTGAAAGTCACGGTTCGCGAATCAAAAATATGGACGCGACGAAGGGTAACGGTGCCCAAGAACATTTCGCGAAAGGGTTTGAAGTAGGTTCCATTGCAGAAACTGCGGGGCGTAATCGCTACGAGTTCACCCCCTTGCTCCAAGAGATGAAGGACGACGGACAAGAAACCTGTATAGATGTTCGATGTTTCGATGCCGATCTCGCGGAGGGCTAAGCGAGCCGGGGAATCAATATTTATCTTCTTGTAAGGCGGATTCATAATGACGCAATTGAATCTGGGAACCGATGTAAACATTTCATGGCGGAGCGTCCGTACGCTTTCGTCTATGAAGTCTTTCTGAATTATTTCGTAATCGAACGCGATACCTGCGGATTCGCTTGCCTTACGGCACTGCTGGAGTGTGCTCTTGAGATACAGGGCAAGCCCTGGATCAATTTCATATGCGATGGATTGAATCGACTTAGGTTTATCGGCACGTCCGCAAACTTCGCCGACAAAGGCCGCAGTGAGTGACCCAACGCCAGCACCAGGGTCAAGAAGCCTAATACTTTCCTTGGCTGCGCCAAACATCGAAGCCATTAGGCGAGCCGTGGTAGCGGGCGTCATGAACTGACCCAAGTCCGAGCGTCGCTCTGGATCTAGGTTGCGATTGGCGTCAAGCCGTAGGAAATCAACGCTATCAACTAGCACTGTTTTGTCCCTTCAATGAATCACATGCTACTTCTTGTCGGGTACGGTGGCAAGGACACGTCGACGCCCCGCCGAGCGGAAATGAACGGAGCCATAAATGTTGGCCACCGTGCTAGAGTTAGCGGCTCGCGAGCATCCGCCTTCGCAACGGCTTGCTACGGCGGACTTATAAACACTGGAGGGGGGAGTGGCTTATCGGGATTTGAGAGAATTTGTGAGGGTTTTGGAGAAAAAGGGGGAGCTGGAGAAAGTTTCGGCGGAGGTGGATCCCGTCCTGGAGATTACGGAGATTACTGACCGGGTGGTGAAGGCGGGGGGGCCGGCGCTGCTGTTCGAGCGGCCTAAGGGCTCCAAGGTTTCGGCGGTGACGAATCTTTTGGGGAGCGAACGGCGGATGTTTCTGGCGCTGGAAGCGGAATCGTTGGACGAAGTGGCTGAGCGGGTGCATTCGTTTTTGGATGTGAAGTCGCCGCAGGGAATTTTGGAGAAGGTGAAGATGCTGCCGAAGCTGGCGGAGATTGGGTCGTTTTTTCCGAAGACGGTGAGGAGCGGGGCTTGCCAGGAAATGGTTCGGACGGAAAATTTCTCGCTGGATTATTTTCCGATACTGAAATGCTGGCCGCAGGACGGCGGACGATATATTACGTGGCCGATGGTGATCACGAAGAATCCGGAGACGGGCAAGCGCAATGTGGGCTGCTATCGCATGCAGGTATATGACGAGCGCACGACTGGAATGCATTGGCAGACGCAGAAACACGGAGCGGAACATTTCCGCAGCGCGCGAGCGAAGAATCCGAAAGGGAAGATTGAAGTAGCGGTGGCGATTGGAGCGGATCCTGCGACGGCGCTGGCTGGGATTTTGCCGGTGCCGCCGGATATGGACGAGTTTCTTTTCTCCGGCTTCTTGCGACGAGACCCGGTGGAACTGGTGGCGTGCAAGACGGTGGAGCTGGAAGTTCCGGCGAACGCGGAAATTGTTTTGGAAGGGTATGTGAACCTGGGCGAGATGCGGACGGAAGGGCCGTTTGGCGATCACACGGGATTTTATTC
>JBAVQA010000481.1:0-2001 GCA_049693595.1 Candidatus Acidiferrales bacterium
ATTCATCTGTGTCCTTCCGGCACCGTCGATGGTCGAAATAATTCCGGGAAAGACTCTCTGAACATCGGGGTTCGTCGCCCACTCAGCGAGATTCTCGATCTTATATGTGTAGATAACTGAGGCTTCCTTTGAGTCGCCAGCCGGAGTCGGCCCATCCCACTTGACGATTTTGTCTAAGGTTTGTTGTCCATAGCAGAGGTCGCCCTGGACCTGTTTGTTCCCGGCCAAAGCGAGGCGGTCTTTCTCCCGATAGAATGTCTTGCCGCTGTCGGTCAGCTCGTATCGAAGAACCTTCGTCTTCACGGGGCGGCTGCTGAGCGGCGGCGTGTATTCCGTTTCCGCCTCGTGAGAACGCACCAATCCCGCCTTTTCGAGAGCGGTCATTTCCGCTGCCGTACCCATGCCACCCCGGCGCTCGGCTTCATTGAGATCGACGGGCCACGCTGACGGAATGCCGAGGCAAAGCTGGCCCTTCTTGGCGAGGTAAGAATTCAAAGCTTCTGAGAAGTTTTTCTCGCTGCGGTCTTTCTTACTTGCACAGCCGACCAGTAGCAAAGAGCTCAAAAGCATCAGCCAGCGGAGGCCCTTTTTCATGGGATTCACCCCCTTGGTTTCTGTAGATGTAGGAAACGGTTAGAGCGTTGCTATCGGCGAAGGGATCGATGGCGGGAAACTGCGAGCTTAGTTTTTTGCCCTCTTTATTGCCCCGTCTTAAGGGTATTGCCCCTTCTCTGCCAGTGCACCGATGCACCGCGACCTAACCACGTACTACACTCTGCGCTTCGAGATGCGCTCTCGGAGAACTAGTGCGTAAAACTATCTTCGATTCGAACCTCGTTCGTAAGGTAGCCCGCAAAAGATAGAAGAAGCAGGCAGACAACGATTGCGTCTCTCGGTTCCAGGTCCCTCAGTTTGCCTTCTGGGTTACCCGCATGGCCCAGACCGGGGTAGTCATTGCGGAAACCGTAAAGCTTTTTCAAGGATTCGCGAACGGTGATATGAGGCCAGCACCGAAGGCAGTCGCATAGATTTCCGAGCGTGTCGTTTTCTCCAGAGGTCTTACCTGCCAAACCCTCAGCATAGATAAAGGCGTTCGAGACGCACGCATTCAGCTCATGAGCTTGTTTGGTCCGAGCATAGCTGCCGAAGGTCATCTCAAAATTGTTCATCAAATGTTTGAGATGAGGGTCGGTACCGTTTACTCGGGTCAAGTCCTCATAGAAATTCGCGAACACACCTGGGAGGACAAGGCGTATCTGGAAAGGATCGTCAATCCGGTATCTCAGGTTGTATTTCTTGATGAAGCCTCGGACGAGATACGTATAGAGTTTCGCGAACCTCGGTATTTCAAAATCCTGAATCGTGACGAAGGCCGATTCTAGGAATCCGACAACAGACAGTTCGTCACCGAAATCCTGTGCGCGAATTTGCTCGAAAGCTTGCCGGGCCTGCATTGGGTCGTTCATCGTCAATTCAAATTGCTTATAGTCAGGCGGGTTTTGCAGAGAATCGGTAGCGGTGCGATACAAATCGACAAACAGATCCGACGGGGCTCTGCGGGACCTAGCCAGAATAGTCCACACGTCAGGCCAGGTGTACTTCCAATGGTCAATTAGTGATCCAATCACAACTCACCTTGAAACGCACGGTGGAGGAGGGACTGGAACAAATGTTCCAATCGGCGACCGCTGCTGGCTTGCTCGGCTTCCATACTGCGGACTTCGGTCACCAGCCTTGCGAACTCCGTTTGGAGTGCGAGCGGCGGAACTTCGATTGGAAGTGCCCACAATCGCCCCTTGGAAATGTTTGGCATTGAACCAGCTGAGCCACCGGCGAGAATTTGAACTTGCCTGCGTTTGCTCGGAGCGGTCAGCAGGCCCCAAAGGAATACAGGATTGAGTTGAACGTTGGGTTTCAGGCGAAAACGGAAAATGAGATCCGAGAGCATCAAGTTCGGGCGGGTTTCAAACACGAAGGCGCAAGCCGCGACCAATTCATAGG
>JBAVQA010000482.1:0-3316 GCA_049693595.1 Candidatus Acidiferrales bacterium
ATCCACGAGCCTTCCAGCATTTGAAGGGTGGGCACCGATCCTTGATTTGCGGCATCGAGCAGGGTCCCAGCCGAAGCGCTGCTGCGGCGCCCTTCCATGTATTGGGCCACGCCTTCCTGAAGCCACGTTGGCGCGCGACCGTGCGATTTTTGCCCGATGAAACTGTGCGTGAGTTCGTGCTTCAACACATGGGCGAGTTCCGGTGTGACGCTGGTGAGCCCCTGTACGGGTATCCGTATGCGCCCGTCGTTGATGGCGCCCGCCCAGCTCGGCGCGCGAGTGATGTCCGCGAAGGACTGCTCGGTATAGAGGATCACGCCGATTTGTTCGGGCGGCGTGTAATCAAGTTGCGACTCCAGATCGTGAAAATCGTCTTCTAAAACGTGCAAGATTCCCTGAGCGAGGTCCGGGGTTGCGTTGCCGTTGTATTTCAAGGCGAAATGCGCCGTTTCACCTTCCCGATAGCTTTCTTCTTCAGACTTGTCCCGTTCGGCCTTTTCGAGAGCGTGTTCGACCTCGGGATCCGGATGCAGGCGTTCGGCTCGCTTCCATTCCTCCACGGCTCGATCCATTTTATTGGCGCCGTAATAAGCCCAGCCGGTGAGTTTCGCGATATCGGCCGCAGCGGGTGCCGAGTCGGGCGTGAGACGCCGTGCGTGTTCCAGCGGCTCAAGAGCTGTTGTGAATTGGCTTTCGCGTAGGTAAAGAGCAGAGAGGTTGAGCAGTAGCCCGACATTGTCCGGAGCCAACGCAAGAGCCTGGCGATAGTGGTCGATCGCGGCGCCTGTGTCGCCCTTGCTGACTAGAAATT
Source organism: Candidatus Acidiferrales bacterium (assembly GCA_049693595.1). Lineage (GTDB taxonomy): Bacteria > Acidobacteriota > Terriglobia > Acidiferrales > UBA7541 > Palsa-295. Next base: position 812 of record JBAVQA010000482.1, read on the forward strand.
GAGCAGCCGCATAGTGAGATGCCGCTACTTTTTCGACTGCGGTGGCGCCGCCGGACCGCGCACTGTTCTCCAGCTGCGCGATGTAAGCAAAATCGATGGCATTATCGTGCACGGTGAGGCGCGCAACATCGTCGTATCCGCGCGCGGGATCAACCGCGGCTACTGAAATCGGTGGTACGGATGAAGCGCCAGCCGCGGAGGAATATCCGAGATTATCCCGATCGATGCGTTCGACAATCGATTTCGGGATGGACATCTGGCCGGCGGGCGTTTCATAGGTGACGTGGTCGCCGTCTTCGGTAACATTGGAAGCTATAATTCGGCGGCCGTTCTTCAGGACAATCGTGTCCGCCGACGAAGACGAAACGGCGAGCACGAATAAGAGGGCGATAAGCGCTGTTCGACGCACACTCCAATTTTACCAAGCGATTTCGCTTTGTTGGCCACTGCTTGCCGCATCATGTCCTAAGTTGTACAGTCGATTTAATGGGACTGCGGATGCGACTTTCGCCAGGCTTTCTCCTGCTGATTGCTTGCGTTGCCATTGCGGCGTTTCCACTAGGTGGTAGGCCGCTACAGGCGCCCGGCGAGGCCAACGCACGTAGTGCGACGAACTCGCTATCGGACGATCCCCGCGCGCTTTACCGGACACTGAACGAGCTACGGCCAGATGCGGCGCGCGTCTATGACGTTCACGACCTGAATCTTAGGCGCGACGTTGTTAGCTTCACATTTTCCGAAGGCAAGCTTGCGTTTCTGCCGGCCATCGGAGGTCACGTGACTGGCGCCGTATTTAGCGGCCGCGGCCGCGTGCTTGCGACGCCCCGAGCTCCCGGCGAGCGGCGCTCTCTCGCGCAATTTCTCGGCGTACCCATCCTCGACCAGACTTTTTCTCGCGCCTATATCCGTTTCACCGACGAGACCGCCTCGGAGATCCAACAACAGTTGAAATCGACGGGAAGCGAAGAATCTGCCACACGGTTTGCCGAAAGCTGGAACATGGTTGTGGGAGCTCTCGCGCCGACGCAGTCGCTTCGAATCATGCAGGATCTTTTGTCGAACGACCCGCTGCCCTTCTTCTACGCAATGCTCGACGGCAATTCCGTCGGCGCGTTTGATGTCTTGGTTGACCGGCGGCGAGATGAGCAGATTTTAATTGGGCAGCCACGCACTGCCGATGGCGCCTCGTTCTACGATGTTTGGGCCTCTTTTCGGGCGCAGGATGCGCCAACCCTGCCGATTGAGCCCTTCGTGCCGGTTGAATATCGCATCGATTCAACCATCGCAAACGACCTATCGCTCGAAGGCAAGACGACGGTGCGGCTGAAAACCGCGCGCGCTGGGGATCGATTTGTTCTGCTGGAACTCTCCCGCAATCTGGCTGTTGAAGAAGTCCGTTCCGAAGACGGAAAGCCCCTCGTCTTCTTTCAGAATGAAGACTTGGAACGCCGCGACATTCTTCGGCGGGGAGACGATGCGATTTTCGTCGCTCTGGCCGCGCCTGCGCGTGACGGCCAAGAAATTGAATTGCAGATCTCCTACCACGGAAGCGTGATTACCAACGCGGGAAATGGAGTGGAATTCGTCGCCGAGCGCGAAAATTGGTATGCACATGCAGCAAGCAGCGGACATTTCGTACCGTTCGATTTGACGTTTCGCTGGCCGAAACGCTTCACTCTGGTCGCCACTGGAACAAAGATCGAATCGCACGACAACCCAGACTCGAACACCGGGCGCTGGCGCTCCGAGGTCCCTTTTTGCGTAGTAGGTTTCAATCTGGGCGAATACAGGATCGAGAGGGCCGCCGAACAACCGAAAATTCAGCTCTATGCGAACAAAGAGCTCGAGGACGCTATTGCATCTCGTCTGAGCCAAAACGTGCCGATTCGCCCGCTTTCTACAATTGGCCGTTCCCCATCGGAGATTGTTGCGGATGCCGCAGTGGAAACTCCTTTACCTAGCCCGGCAACCGTGCTGAAACAACTGGGCAGAGAGGTCCTTGACTCCATTCATTTCTACGAAAAGCTAAACGGTGAGTTTCCGTTCGATCACCTTGACGTGGCGCAGATTCCGGGCTCGTTCGGCCAAGGCTGGCCCGGCCTGGTATATCTCTCAACGCTCGCGTTTTTGCCGGCCGAGGCGCAAGAGCGCGCGGGATTGAGAGAGTGGGACCAACGAGAAGCCCGCGACTTGATGCCTTTCCATGAGGTCGCGCACCAATGGTGGGGAAACGTTGTAGCTTCAGCAAACTATCGGGACACGTGGATCCAAGAGGGAATGGCAAACTACCTTGCGCTCCTTTACGCGGAGAATCAAAAGTCCACGAGCCACTACCTGGCCGAATGGCTGGAACACTACCGCACCAGCCTGCTTGCGAAAGCTCCGGGGTCGAATGAAACCATCAATGATGCCGGGCCGCTAAGCCTGGGTTCGCGCCTGCGCTCCTCAAAGACACCGGATGCCTATCGAACGATTATTTATGGCAAAGGAACATGGGTGATTCAC
>JBAVQA010000483.1:0-2271 GCA_049693595.1 Candidatus Acidiferrales bacterium
GGGAGATAACGTGTCGGCGGAGATCACGCTGATTACGCCGGTAGCTTTGGAAAAGGGGTTGCGGTTCGCGATACGCGAAGGCGGCCACACGGTTGGAGCCGGCGCTGTCGCCGAGATCATCGAGTAACGACTATGAGAGAAATAATCACACTACAGTGCAACGACTGCAAGAACCGGAACTATACGACGACGAAGAACCGGAAGAAGCATCAGGACCGGTTGGAGACGTCGAAGTTTTGCAACACTTGCCGGAAGCATACGGGGCATAAAGAAGTTAAGTGATTCGGCTGCTTTACTCCGAATCTGGCGAAGCAAGCGGAATTTACCCTTCGCCCAGAATGCGGGCTCAGGTTGAAATCTTGAGCCGCAGGCTCAAGATAGGGGAGTAGGTTCAACGGTAGACCATCGGTCTCCAAAACCGAGAGTGGGGGTTCGAATCCCTCCTCCCCTGCCAGATTGGTGAGGCGGGAACGGACGGAGTAGCGAAGCGGCAGGGGCGGGGACGTTCTGGGGCTTAAGGCGGTCGTTGAAATGGCGCAAGCGGAAAAAACGAATCGAGAAGAAGCTGGGCAGCGGGTAAGCGGGTTTTCGCTGCTGGCGCCGTTGGGAAAGCTGGCGGAACATCCGCGACGACTGCGCGCATTTCTTCACGATGTGCGCATCGAAATGCGGCAGGTGAATTGGCCGTCGGGCGCGGACGTGGCCTCCACGACCGTAGTGGTTACGGTGACGGTAGCGTTCTTCGGGATATTTTTCTTTTTGGTTGACAGCGGCATCGGGGAACTAATTCAGCGGGTGCTACGATACTTTCAGAAATAGGATCGCCAATGTCAAAGCAGTGGTTCATCGTCCACACATACTCGGGGTTTGAGAAAAAGGTGAAGGAAAGCCTGGAAGGGCGTGTGGCTGCGTTCGGGCTGACGGATAAAATCGGGCAGATTATTATCCCGACCGAGTCCGTGGTGGAAGTGCGCGGCGGCAAGAAAGTGATTTCGCCGCGGATGTGCTATCCGGGGTACGTGCTGGTGGAGATGGATATGGACGATTACACCTGGCACGTGGTGCGTTCGACACCGCGGGTGACCGGCTTTGTGGGTTCGGGGCAGACGCCTTCGCCGCTGACGGAAGAAGAAGTACAAAACATTTTGAATCGGGCTACGACGACGGCGGATAAGCCGAAGCCGAAGCTTTCGTTTGACCGCGGGGAAAAGGTGCGCATCGGAGAAGGGCCTTTCGCGAATTTTACGGGAGTGGTGGAGGAAGTGAACTCCGACCGCAGCACGCTGAAGGTTTCGGTCACAATTTTTGGGCGCTCGACGCCGGTGGAGTTGGATTTCGCGCAGGTGGAAAAGGTCGCGTAGAGATTGAGATGGCGCCGCTCATTACGTGAGCGCGCATAGGAAGTAAGGACAAAAATGGCAAAGAAAATACAATCTACTGTGAAGTTGCAATTGCCGGCGATGAAAGCTACTCCGGCGCCGCCGGTGGGAACGGCACTGGGCCCGCACGGCGTGAACATCATGGATTTCTGCAAGCAGTTTAATGCGAAGACGTCGAAAGAGCCGGACGGAATGATCATTCCCGTGCTGGTGACGATTTATAGCGACCGCACATTCACATTTATTTTGAAGACGCCGCCGGCTTCGGAATTGCTGAAGCGCGCGGCGGGGATCGTGAAGGGTTCGCCTGAGCCGAACCGCAACAAAGTGGGCAAGCTAACCCGCAAGCAAGTGGAAGAGATTGCCAAGTTGAAATTGCCGGACTTGAACACGATGAATTTGGACGCCGCTGTCCGCTCGATCATGGGTACGGCGCGCAATATGGGGATCGAAGTCAGCGAGTAATTCGAAGCGGGAGAAGACACGATGGGCCGCAGCGCAAAGATTGGTGGAAAGAATATAGATCGCGCCCGCAAGCTGGTGGAAGCGCGACCGTACAAACTCGAAGAGGCCGCGGAGCTGCTGCGCAAGGCGCACTTCGTGAAGTTCGATGAGACCGTCGAGCTCGTGCTGAACCTGGGAGTGGATCCGAAACAGTCCGATCAAATGGTTCGCGGAACGGTGGTGCTGCCGCACGGCCTGGGGAAATCGAAGCGCGTTCTGGTGATTGCGAGCGGCGACAAAGTTCGCGAAGCGGAAGAAGCCGGCGCGGATTTCGTGGGCGGCGAAGATATGGTGCAGAAGATCCAGGAAGGCTGGACGGATTACGACGCGGTGATCGCGACGCCGGACATGATGAAGTCCGCGGGACGCCTGGGAAAAGTTCTGGGCC
>JBAVQA010000484.1:0-2898 GCA_049693595.1 Candidatus Acidiferrales bacterium
GTGCTACCCAAAGCCAGCAGCAACACCCCCGCAAAGGCGAAGTTCGAGCACGCGAAATTCTTCATGCCTTCCTCCTCACTTGAAAGTTACGCCCCCTCAGGCGCCTGCCCGCTGCAAGAACAGGTGAACGCCGCCATTTATTGTGCGGACTGAAATCTGGCCCCCGCCGGTCCCCAGCTTCGCTTGAAACGCTCGAGCACCCGGAGATACGCCGGTCGACGTTACCGGCAATTCCGAAAATATGTCGCCGTTCATGCTCAGAACTTTCAGATTCGCCCGCGCAGTGGAAGGCAATCCCAGCACCACAGAGCCGTTGACCGTCTCGAGATTCATGGGACCGCCATCAAACAATTGCCGCAGCTCCAGGCGCACATTTCCATTCGTCGTTTTCTCGCTGAACCGCCCGGTGCTGTCGGTCACTTCCACATTCCCATTCACCGACCGCAGTTCGCCGCTGCCTTCCACACCGCGCACGGTCACGCTTCCGTTGACGGTTTCCACGCTGCCCAGCAGCACTCGATACGGCACGTGCACGTGATACTCCACGGCTACCTCAACCCCCTGGCCTTTCGGATAACTCGTATGCACCGCCACTTGTCCGGGTTTGCTGTCGACCTCAATCTTCACCAGATCCAGGTCATGTTGATCGCTCTGCGCCGTTTTCACCGCGCTCACTTCCACTTCATCCCGCTCCCACCCGTCCACATGCACCGAGCCGTTCACATTTTCGAGCAGGAAACTCCCTCCCGGCGGCAGCGGGTACGTCTGCTTGAAAAGCTCGTCAGCCGCGGAACAACGGAGGGAAATAGAAAAAAGTCCGGCGACTAAAAAAGTTACGGTCGTGGCGGCTTTGATGAATCGTCGCGAATGGAATTGGCGCTGAAAGTTCCGCATCGTCGTTTGCACAGTACGCCCCCTTCGAATCTACTTCCTTCTCCTGTGAACGTTCGGCCCTCTTGCGGCCGGGGATCGTCTCGCCCGCCCTGCGTGAACACGATGCTTCGCAGTTCAGGCTACGGCGAATTCTCATGTGATTGCGATTGTTCCTGTGACTGCAATTGCAATCGAAGCTGCTCCGCGAGCTGTGCCATTTGCTGCTTATAAATCTGCACTTGCTTGCCCGCATCGCTTGCCACCACGCGAATATTGCCTGCCACCGTGCGCAAATGCAGAATCTCTCCTCCGCCGTTCAGCGGACCCTCGGCCCGCACCGAATGCCCGCCATTCGAGGCGGCGTCATAACTCATTTTCAGTTGAAACGCAGGATCCACAATCACGCGATGCTCATCGCCTGACTGCACTTGGGCGTCGATCGTCACCGGCAATTGCCGCGGGATATACACCACGATATCGCCGTCGTTCGATTGCAGCTGGCACTGGCTTGGCGATTTTACCGGCGCAACAAACCACGCCGTTATCAGTCCAGCTCCCGTCGAAGCTTTCACCGCGCTGTCCACCTGCGTCAGATAAATGCTGCCGCCCACAGTTTCCAGATCCGTTGGGCCGGATACGCGTACCACGCGAATCCCGCCTCCGCCCGTCTTCACGCGCACCAAGCCCGTCGTTTCGCCCACCTCGATTTGCCCGCCCGTTGTCTCCGCATTCAGCTCGCTTCCGGAGTGCTCCACCGTCACGTTTCCGCCGCCCGTACTCAATCTAGCCAGGCCGTCAACAGAGGCCATGCGAATATGTCCTCCGCTGGTATGCAGCGTCGCGCCGCTGAAGACTGCACCGGTTGTGATATGGCCGCCGCCTGTGTTGGCGAACAATCCCCCAGCGACGTTCTTCACTGTGATGTGTCCGCCGCCGGTCACCAGCCGCGCCTTGCCACTAACGCTTCCTGCCTTAATGTTGCCGCCGGAAGTCAAAACTGTCTCGGTTCCGTCAACGTCGTCACTGTCGATGTTCCCGCCGCCCGTGGAAAGCTCCAAGCTGTAGCTCTTCGGAACGTTCACCGTCACGGTTACCCACAGCCTTCCGCTGGACTGGCGCGAAGTCTGTCCTCTGAAGTAAACGCCTTCAGGAGTCTCGTGCGCCGTGATGGAAAAACTCTTCAGCAGTTCCTTCGCGTCTTTCTGCGAAGCGTCCGCCTCCAGATGAACCGTGTAATCCACTTTGCCCGAGTTCTGCGTGTGGATCACGATGTTGCCAAGATCGAGCACCAGATGAATTCGCCGGCCGTCCTGGGTCGGAATTTCCCCCCTCAAATCGGACTTGAGCCGCGGCCCGGAACGAAAGGTTTCTGGTTTCTGATTTCCGTTTCCACTCGCAGCCGCATAAGTAAACGCAGGCAGCCAGACAAAAATCAGCAAAAGAAAAACGCACGGCCGGGCGAGAGAACGAGCGGGGAGTGCACTAAGGTATTTTCCGACAGCGCGCCGGAGAGTAGGAGCGAGGAATGCGCTTTGCATTTTAGAATTTTTGCCGCGGGCCTAGATCGCGAATCGCCGCCGCGCTTTGAAGACGAATGTATGTGCTGGGATCCTTTTGCACGCGATCGCGTAACACCGCAAGCAGGTGGTCGTCGGAATCCACTTGCCCATTCGCAGCCATCTCGCGCAACGCGTTGATCGCTTCCACACGTACGCCCGGATTGTGATCGTCAACAAGCGCATCGAGCAGTGTCTGTTGGATAATTTCCTGCGGCTCCGCTCCGGCCAGCGCTTCCAGCGCTTTCAGCCGCACAGCGGCGTTTTGGTCCGTGTGCACCGTCTGGCACAGCGCGGCGCGAACGTCCGCGTCATTGTTGCGAGCGCGCAGCAGCTCAACCGCGTTCATGCGCGCGTCTGCGTCGAAACGCTGATTATTGTGCAGGAAATAAATCAAAACGCGTTTCACTTCGTCGTCATTTACAGTTCCCTGCACCGTGATCGGCTGCCGGGTATTAAGCTGCAGCTC
>JBAVQA010000485.1:0-5540 GCA_049693595.1 Candidatus Acidiferrales bacterium
TCAAAAGGACGCAGGCAAGGACGCCCCCACCTGGATCAAGACAGTCGCCATCGAGTCCGAAAGCAAATCGAAGGCAGTCCGGTATTTCGTGGCCAACGATCGAGCCAGCCTGCTTTACCTGACGAACCTTGGATGCATCGACCATAACCCGTGGTCAGCGCGCACCGACGATCTCGATCATCCCGACTACATGTTCTTCGATTTGGATCCCACCGAAGGAACTCCCTTCGCCTCCGTTGTTAAACTCGGAAAACTATTGGCCTCGAAGTTGCAAGAAATCGGAATGAAAGTATTTCTAAAAACTTCTGGTGCTACTGGATTGCACATTTTCATTCCCATTGAACGGATTTACACCTACGAGCAAGTGAGGCAGTTCGTACAGACCATTGCTTCGCTCATCGCGCAAGATCACCCCGAGCTGATTTCTTCGGATAGAACGGTGCGAAATCGCCCAAAGGGAAGCATCTATATCGACGCTCATCAAAACTCTTCAGGGCAATCCCTCGCGTCCGTTTATTCGGTGCGTGCGTTTCCACGCGCGCCGGTGTCAACGCCCATAACCTTTGACGAACTCACAGCCAAACTTTCTCCTGAGAAATGGAACTTATCCTCCATACGCGGCCGAATCGACAAAGTGGGAGATCTCTGGTCCGAGTTTTGGAAGCACAGACAGAGACTAGAACCCGCCGTTCGCCGCCTAGAAGGAACTCTGAAAAGAAGTCAAACCAAGCCTTCCAGGTAGTTCCCTAAGAAATTAGCCTGTTGGAGAGGATCTGACCGTGAGGTCGGTTATGTTAGAAGAGGTCTCGCATCATCTTTCGCAAAACAAGAATAGCTCCCACAGCGATCGCCCCAATTAGCACCACGAATGGCAATGAATCCGCCGTTTGATTTCTTACCAAACTCACGGCAGCCGTAGTTGCGGCCCTTGTGCTTAAGGCACCGCCAAATCCTATAAGAACTCCGAGCGCGTTCGTAAATAGATGTCGTTTCATGGTCCTCTCAGCTTAGTCGGACTCTATAGAAACATAGATCCGTCCCGGGTGGCATACCCTCAACACTGGAAATGAGGGTGGGATCTTCTGTCAGGGTACTAAAGCACTTACCTTAGTTTTCCCCTTAAATCGTCAACTTGCCCATTCCAGGTATTCAAGAGCAACCGGACTCTCGCCGAATAGATACAGGAATACCGGGCTGACGTTACAGGATGACGCTGATAGACCCGGCTCCCGGAGTCGACTATTTTGGCCACGTACAAATGGCTGGCCCGAGTAGCTAGTAACAAATCCAGGCCAGTTTTATTTTATTTAACTCATTCCAGCTCAGCCGTTAGGCAACGAGGTGACCCGTGAATACCGATCAGACGATGTTGAAGGCCATACGGCCTTTGCCGAGCGCTCCGGAGACCGATCCTCCAAACTGTGTCGACGAGTTAGAACTGGTGAAACGCGCTCAAGCTGGAGACGACACTGCTTTTGCCAGCCTAATCCAGCCCTACGTTCGGAAGGCTTATCACGTTGCCTTGAAGATCACTCGCAACCGGGAAGACGCCGAGGACGCATCGCAACAAAGCTTGTTGAATGCCTATGCTCACATCCACCAATTCCGTGGGCAATCCCGTTTTTCGAGTTGGCTAACGCGTATCGCTATGAACGAAGCCCTCATAAAGGTTCGTAAGCGCCGCTCTGAGGATCACTACTTGTCTTATGAGAACAACACCGGCCAGGAACTGAATGTAGTCGAAACCTTGAGCGCCGGAGACGCTTCTCACCCCGAAGTCTTGTATTCGAATCGCGAAAATAATCGCGCTCTTCATCAGGCCATCGAGAGCCTCGGAAACACATCCCGAGTCGTGGTTCGCCTTCTGGGACTGCAAGAATGGCAAGCAAAAGAAGCCGCCGCGACTTTGAAACTTTCCCAGTCGGCGGTGAAAACAAGGTTCTCGCGCGCTCGACAGCAATTGCGTGAGTGCCTAGCCGAACGTATGTAAACGAACGAGACCCTCTGAGGAACTGGATCGCAAGCCCACCCATTCCTCGGTCCCATTCTCCGACTGCGCCCCACGCCGCAGTTTCACCCTTGACTGTATCGGTTTTCCAGAATTAAATGCCAAATGCACCTTTCATGTGACTACAGCATGTTGAGTTTTAATGGGCTTCCTGGCCCCATTCAAATCCCTTGATGTTGGAGAAAGCATGAAAACGCTCCGTATTTTAGTCGCAGACGATCACGATCTCATGCGGCGTGGGATTAAAGCATTACTTCAATCGCATGCCGGTTGGGAAGTTTGTGGCGAGGCCCATACCGGCCGTGAGGCCGTCGCAAAAGCGGAAGAGCTAAAGCCGGATATCGTTATCCTGGACATCAGCATGCCCGATCTGAACGGCGTGGATGCTGCAAAAAGAATTCGAAAGAGCTCGCCGGATACCGAAGTCCTCATTTTGTCGGTACATTACTCCGACCAGCTAATCCGCGACATTCTGGAGGCTGGAGTCCGCGGTTACATCGTAAAGTCGGACTCCGATCGCGATCTGATTATCGCTGTCGAGACCCTCGCGAACCACAAGCCTTTCTTTACCCCTCGCGCCACCGAAGTGATGCTTACAAATTTTAACGAAGGAAAGACTCGCGCTGAACCTCCCGAGACCATGCGCGACCGGTTAACATCTCGAGAACGTGAAATTGTTCAATTGTTGGCCGAAGGCAAGAGCAGCAAAGAGGTCGCATCTTCGTTGAACATCAGCGTCAAAACCGCTGAGACCCATCGCGCCAACATAATGCGCAAGCTGCAGCTTCACACCGTCAGTGAGCTGGTGCGCTACGCCGTACGCAATCAAATCATTGAGCCGTAAGCCAACGGAAATGCCGCGCCGCACGCGAGCATTGCTCCGGAGGCGGCCTGTTCAGTCCGTTTCGCAAGTAGCGCTTTCCCCTTCGCTTTTCAAATGCTTATGCGCCATTGTGTTACATCGCTCTCCCCTTCTACAGGATGTTCCCCATGTGCCTAACGAGTTGCCTGTATTGATGATAGAGCGCGTCTGGCAGATTATTGCCCTGGTTGAACACTCTTACTCCCTCGCGAGCGGGCAAGCTGTGGATTAACTTTCCCATTCTTCGCGGCTCAGGGTGGAAGGCATGGAAATATGATTCCTTCGGTCCATAGTCGAAGAATTGCAGCTCCAAGGCAGCTTGGCACTTCCGACCTGCGCAAGCCCCAAGCCACTGTCTTAGTTGCCACCAACGACCCGGAAATTCGCGAGAACATGGCCGGTCTTCTCCAATTGTTCCCACTGAAGACTGTGTGGGCCCAAGGGTTGGCAGAAGTGAAGTCGGTTCTCACTCGGGAGAGTGTTACCGCGTGCTTATGCGGCTTCTGGCTTGTGGACGGAACGTATCGTGATGTCGTCAGACACCTGAAGTTGCAGAGCGCTGATATTCCGGCAATAATCGTTTGCGCTCCCACGTGTCCGCATGAATATAGAGATTACCTGGCAGCATTGAATATCAGAGCTTTCGATTTCATCTGTCACCCCTACCGAAAAACCGACATAGAAAGGATTCTGCGCTCCGCGATAGAGGCCCACGACGGATCGGCGCGTTTGACGCTGCCTCCAGACGCGCCTGCCATTCCGATACCGAGTGTTTCTGGATTGCGCCGGGCGAGCTAGTCCTCCAGAACTGCGCGGTCGGCCTGGCGCCGTGCGATCCCATGATCGGTCTATCAATCTGTCATTTTCACGCGCATCTTCCGCCTGAAGCACGCAGCCAGCGGCGCTTTCGAGTACTCGGACTCATCGTTTAGGTTGTATTGTAGGTAGTTGCGTATAACTCGCAGCCGTCGAGTTATCGCGACCAGGTCTAAGGAAAAAATGGCCACGGCCACTCAACCCCAGATATTTGTCGAAATTCACGAGCCGATTCGCGCCGAACTGTTCAGCATCGAGCGTCTGGAACAGCACGCGGAGAGTCTTGCCGCCGCTCAGACCGTCACTACCGATTCAGACGATGGTCGCCCGCTTATCCCACGCGTGGCCGAAAACGGCCGAGTGCTTCTGGAATACTACCTCGACACCGCCAAGGCTATTCAGGAGGAACATGCGATCACGCCCGCGGCGGAGTGGTTGGTCGATAACTTTTACATTGTAGAAGAACAGCTTCGCGAAATTCGCGACGACTTGCCGGTTGGATATTACAAAAAACTGCCCAAATTGGCTTCCGGCCATTTGCAAGGATATCCACGCGTATTCGGTGTGGCCTGGGCATTCGTGGCCCACACCGATAGCCGCTTCGAACCGGAAGTACTCGGCAGCTTCGTTACTGCTTACCAGCGCGTACAGCCGTTAACCATCGGCGAACTGTGGGCCGTTGCCATCACGCTAAGAGTCGTGCTGGTCGAGAATCTACGCAGGATCGCGGAGCGTCTCCTTCTCAGCCGGCGCGGTCGCGAAGAGGCCGACTTGCTTGCCGATAGTCTCCTTGGCACTGGTGGGCAAGCTATGGTTTCCCCAGCCAGCGTGCTCCGGGAATTTGAGAAAAAACCTCTCGAAAGGGCTTTTGCCGTTCAGCTCGTGCAACGTTTGCGCGACTTGGACCCGAAAGTTGGCCCCGTTCTTGTATGGCTGGACGAGCGTCTGGCTGCTCAGGGCACTACCGCGGATGAAATTGTCCGAGCGGAGCACCAGCAGCAAGCGGCCATGACTGTCACCGTGCGCAACATCATCACCAGCATGCGCCTGATGTCGGAGTTCGATTGGCAAGTGTTCTTCGAAAGCGTCAGCCTCGTGGATAAAATTTTGCGCGACGGAAGTAATTTTGCGGACATGGATTTTGCCACGCGCGATTACTACCGCCACGCGGTCGAAGATCTCTCCCGTGGATCCGAACACAGTGAAATCGATGTCGCCGAACGCGCCGTGCATCGTGCGAAAAAGGCGCGATCGGAGCGAACCGATGGTCAGCCGCCGGACGATAGGCGCTCCGACCCGGGTTATTACCTGATTTCGCATGGACGTTGGACGTTTGAGCGCGAATTGGATTTTCATGTCCCCTGGAGACGATGGACGCTCCGCCTGTACGTTCGCGCTGCAGTTCCAGGATTCTTGGGAACGATCGCAGTACTCACAGCCGTCATTCTCGCCTTCCCTTTGTTTCGCGCCAGAGAAATGGGATTGCCCACCGGCTATCTGGTATTGCTCGGGCTACTTGCCGCGATCCCCGCATCGGATTTAGCCCTCGCCCTGATCAATCGCGCCGTCACCGATCTGCTCGGACCGCGTACGCTAGCCCGTTTCGCGTTGAAGGAGGGGGTGCCCGCGGAGCTGCGCACCTTCGTCGCAGTTCCGACCTTGCTCATTTCTGAGAATGGAATCAAAGAACAGGCTGAGCGCCTGGAAGTCCACTACTTGGCAAACCCCGATGGCGACTTGCGTTTTGCATTGCTCTCCGACTGGGTCGACGCCCCCACTGAAAGTTTACCGAACGATGAAGACCTATTGGCTACCGCTGTCGATAGCATCGCAAATTTAAACGCACGCCACGGG
>JBAVQA010000486.1:0-7673 GCA_049693595.1 Candidatus Acidiferrales bacterium
CATCTTGAGCCGGCGCGCGTTGTTGCCTCTGTGAAAAATACTTCCACCGAGCAGTCGGATCGTAGGAGTGTTATTCGATTTGCCAGCAATCCGCAGGCTGTTCCCCCGTTTCTCGTGCGCGACATTAACGGAGGTGTCGTTTCTACGGCGGAATGGCATGGCAAAGTTGTGCTTCTGAATTTTTGGGCCACTTGGTGCCCTCCGTGCCGCGAAGAAATTCCTGAGCTTGTCGAGCTGCAGGGCCGTTATAAAGACCGTCTGCAGGTGGTCGGAATTTCCATGGACGATCCCGACGATGTCGCCGGCGTAAAGAAGTTCTCAGAAAGGGAAGGCGTTAATTACCCGATCGTTATGGCAAGCCGCGAGATTTTGATGGAGTACGGCGGCGTCCCTGCGCTTCCCACTTCCTTCGTGGTGAACACTGACGGCAAAGTCGTTCAGAAACATGTGGGGCTGTATCCCACCTTTGTGTATGAGACCGAGTTGCGCTCGCTGCTTGGATTGCCGGTGGAAGCTACCGTTGAAACATTCGAAGACACCGGACAAATTTTCCTGAGGAACGCAGCGCTCGCCACCGAGCTCCCCGACGTGGATTTTACCGGGTTGACGCCGGAATTAAGAAAGGCCGCGCTGAAACGCTTGAATTCTGAAAGTTGCAGTTGTGGATGCAGGCTGACGCTCGCGCAATGCCGCATTAACGACACATTGTGCCGAGTCAGCAAGAACTCGGCCGCGCAAGTGGTGAAGGAAATCGCGGCGGGATCTTCAACTTCTCCGGACACGACTCCCGCTCCGTCGCCCATGTCCGTTGCGCCCACGCCCGTTCCGAATCAGCATTAATTCTAACAACCTACCGTTTGTCTTTGTTGCGTGTTGTGTGAGCCGAAGGCACTTTTGCCGGCAGAAGTTCGCGGTAACAACCCTAGCTTCGTCATCCGGCTAGTTTCTGCCGGGATTCATTCGAGCCCGGGGCGGCCCGCATCAGTCGCTTTTGCTGCGAGACAGCCGGAAGAAGCGGAACACACTTCGCCCCGGGATTCGCATAAAGCCGCGCAAACAAACGCGCCCGAAGATGGATCATAGCGCTCGAATGAATCTGCGAGACTCGCGATTCCCCGATGCCCATGGCCACACCCACTTCTTTCATCGTGAGTTCGGCGAAGTGATAAAGCGCCAACACTTCGCGCTCACGAACGGGCAACTGATCCACCGCGCCCGTTAACAAGCCCTGCATCTCCAAGCGCAAGGTTTGGTGATAGGGATCCTCTTCATCCTTGCACGCACAGCAGCGAAGCGCTTCTTCGCTATTTCCCAGCTCCGAATCAGGCTGCAAGCTTCCGACATCGAGCCCGCGCAAATCACTGAGAAGGTGCTGTAGCTGACTGAGGCTAATCTCCAACGCTACCGCAATCTCAGTCTCGGTGGGATCGCGTCCAAGCCGGCCTTTACAATCGAAGACTGCTTGCTCCAGTCGGCGAGCCTGGCTTCGAAGTGTCCGCGGGCTCCAATCCACTTGCCGGAGGCTATCGAGGATAGCTCCGCGAATTCGGAACTCGGCGTAATACTTTAACTGAACATTTTTGGCTGGATCGTATTTTCCTATGGCATCCATCAGTCCAAGCACGCCGGCATGAACGAGATCTTCGAGCAGCACTTGCGGCGGAAGGCGGCTATGAATTCGCCGCGCGATAAAATTCACTTGCGGCAAATGCCGAAGCAACAGTTGGTCGCGCTGCGCTACATCCAGCGACGAAAGTGGGCGGCGTTCCAGGTCATTTCGGGCTTCCACGCAACCCTGCGACAGATCGCCCGGGACCGGCGTTGCGAGCGCCAAGGTTTCAGGCGTGGTCATGAAGCCGCTCCGGCCAATAAAATGTTCGCAGAGCGCTTGCTTGAGTGAGCGCTGGAATGCAACTCATAGCCGACGCCGCGAACCGTGTGGATCAGTTTGCAATCGTCCCCCGTGTCAATTTTCTTCCGCAGATAATTAATGTAAACGTCCACCACGTTCGTTACCGTTTCGCCGGAAAGGTTCCAGACATGCCGCACGATCTCCGCGCGGGAAGCACGTTTCCCGGGTTGCTGCATTAAATATTCGAGTAAGGAAAATTCGCGGGGTGTCAGCACAATTCCTCTCCCGGCGCGCTTGGCGGTGCGCTCGACGCGATTCAATTCCAAATCCTGCACACGCAAAACGACTTCCGGAAGCCTGCTTCCGCGCCGCATCACCGCGCGCACGCGGGCTGCTAGCTCAGGAAAAGCAAAGGGCTTCTGCAACAGATCGTCCGCCCCCGTATCAAGGGCATGGACACGGTCCGCCACGCGGACACAACTCGTCAGAACCAGGGTCGGCAAATGCTGATATGTGTTGCGAACAAACTCCAGAATTGCGATGCCCTCGGTGGGAGGAAGATCGAGATCGATGATTGCTGTGTCATATTCCCGATCCTGAAGCATGGGAATTGCTTGATGAACGCTACTGGCAGTATCAACGGCATAATGTTCTGCCTCGAAACCTCGTTGCAGCACGCCGACGAGCGTGGATTCATTTTCAGCGATGAGAATATTCATGAGTACTCCTACGGAAGGGGGGATCGCGAAAAGTACGGAGAGGAGATTGAATGTATTCAAACAGCGAAGGAGTGTCAAAGAAAATCGTTATCAAAACACAACTATTTCCCAAACAGGATACGAATTTGTGCCGATGTGAAACTGATCGCAGTGATTCCCAGTATGGCTACAGCGATTTTTGAGAGCCGTGAGGAAAAGCCTACATTGAACTACGGATGCGTCATCTTTTCGGGGCGAACGAGCTCGTCAAACTCTTGCGCGGTCAGATAGCCGAGCTTTAGCGCGGCCTCGCGAAGACTCAGATGTTCATGATGAGCCTTGTGTGCAATTTCGGCGGCTTTGTCGTAGCCCACCTTGGGGCTGAGAGCCGTGACAAGCATCAGTGAATTCTGAACATTTTGCGCGATGCGCTGGTGATCCAGTTCCATGCCGACGATGCAGTGGCGCGTGAAAGAACGGCAAGCGTCGGAAAGTAGACGCACGGAATTCAGGAAATTGTGAATGATCACAGGCTTGAAAACATTCAGCTGGAAATTCCCCTGCGACCCGGCGAACCCGATAGCAGCGTCATTCCCGAAAACTTGCACGGCTACCATGGTCACGGCTTCAGACTGCGTGGGATTAACTTTTCCCGGCATGATAGAAGAGCCGGGCTCATTTTCCGGCAACACCAGTTCTCCGAACCCGGCGCGCGGGCCGGAGGCGAGCCAGCGAATATCGTTCGCGATTTTCATCAGCGAATCCGCCAGCGTCTTCAGAGCGCCGCTGGCAAAAACGAGCTCGTCATGCGCGGACAGCGCCGCAAATTTATTGGGATGAGATCGGAAGGGCAAACCAGTGAGCTCGGCAATTTTCTTCGCTGCGCGCTCCGCGAATTCAGGATGCGCGTTCAGCCCCGTGCCCACCGCCGTGCCGCCGATGGCAAGATCGTAAAGCCCGGGAAGGACCTCCTGGAGCCTATCGATGTCGCGGTCCAGCAGGCTAACCCAGCCTGACATTTCCTGACCAACGGTCAGAGGCGTGGCATCCATCAAATGCGTGCGGCCAATTTTCACCACACTCGCAAAAGACCGCGCCTTCGAGTCGATGGCGTCGCGCAGTTCGCCGACGGCAGGGATTAAAGCTTCAGCCACTCGAGACGCGGCGGCAATATGCATCGCGGTAGGAAACGTATCGTTCGATGATTGCGACATATTTACATCATCATTGGGGTGAACGGGCTTTTTGCTTCCCATCACGCCGCCCGCTATTTCGATGGCGCGATTCGAAATCACTTCGTTGGCGTTCATGTTCGTTTGCGTGCCGCTGCCGGTCTGCCAGACGTGAAGGGGAAAATGCTCGTCAAGCTTTCCCGCGATCACTTCATCAGCGGCTTGCACGATCAGCCGAGACTTGTCCGCTGAAAGTTTTCCGAGATCCTGATTTACGAGCGCGGCAGCCTTCTTGAGGATTCCAAACGCTCGAATCAGCTCGGACGGCATGGTTTCGCGGCCGATATCGAAATGAATCAACGAGCGCGCGGTCTGCGCGCCGTAATATCGGTCCACGGGGACTTCAATTTTCCCCATGCTGTCAGATTCGATCCGCGTCTGCGTCTTATGCGCAGGTGACGCTTTAGCATCCAAGGTCAGTTCCTCCCCACGGCGACCACCAAAAGATAGCAGGCCCAAGTAAAGGATACTGCGGAAAGTGCCGCCCGCGCAGCCCAGTTTCTTAAAGCGAGTAACAAACCGGAGCCGGTGAGATCAGGTCCTCACATGACGGTTTTGCACCTGGCTTGAATTTCTGCAAAAGGACGCTTGGGCAGCTGTCCGACGGCTGCACTATCGTACAGGAGAGATTTGGGAAACGTCCGCGATAGGATTCTGGGGGCGACTCTTAAATCAGACTAAAATTGATGGAGCAGAGGAAGCAGCAAACGCCGTCTGATCGCGACTTCTTTCTCGGGGGCAATCGGTTCTTCAAATGGCTTCTATTTTCAAACGGCTTTTCTCGTCCGGCGGAGCGCAGGCAGGGACCGCGCAAATCGAAGAGCCTACGGTAGATGTCGCGGCAGCCGCAAAGCTTCTGGCTGAAGAGGGCCTCGGCCAGAGCTCCGGCGAACAACCTCCTTCTGAGGAAGAGTTAAAGGAATTCCTCATCAAGAATTTTTTGGAAGACTCGAAGCCGGACGAGATACCGCCCGAACGAAACTCGCCCGTTTCGAATTCCAACACTGTATATGCGCGGCCTGCATCACGAACCTTGGCAGAAATTCTCGATTTACCTTCTGGAGAAGAGGAACCGGAAGCCCCCTCGCCAGCGCCCCAAGCCGAGCCTGAAGCCGAGCCTTCAGCCGGGTCCCGAGGAACAGAGGCTGTCTTCGCGGCGAGTCCAGCGGGAACTGGCCCAGAGCCCTCGCCGATCTTAGAAGCCGAGCAAATACGAAAATCATTGGCCGAGATCTACGGCATGCCCTCCGGCGCGTTTGTGCCGGATACATCCACGGAAGTCCAGAATGACTCTCCAACGCAGGAACCTTCTCAGACTCCCGCACAATTTTTGGATGAGCCTATCGCGAGAGACCTGCCGCCGACTCTGACGGAAATTCCAGAATCCCTGCCTCCGACGATTACGGATGTTCTTCCAGAGATCGAAACGGCAGCGGTGGCGGACGAGTCCATCGTTATTCCTTCAGCGGAGTCCGAAGACGCTTCGGAGAGTCCCGCGAGAATTGATGCTAGTGAATGGGCGCTCGAAGAAGCGCTCGGGAATCACAAGGAGTGGCTCGATTCGCGAGGGGCACTGGGAAGGAAGGCCAATCTTCGCGAAGCCAAGTTGGAAGGCACGGAGCTGATCAGCGCCAACCTGCGGTATGCGGATTTGCAAGACGCGAATTTCAAAGCGGCCGATCTATTACTGGCGGACTTGCGCGATGCTTGCCTGGTGCGCGCGAATTTGCAGGACTCCTGCTTGGTGGGTGCGAATCTAGAAGGCGCGAATCTGGAGGGCGCTTCGCTCGAAAGCGCCATGGGTCTTGTGCCGCGGCAATTGGCCGGAGCGAACCTGCGCGACGCGTCCGTGCCGACGCAGATCCTGCAATTCGATGCTCTGGCGGAGTTTTCGCGAGCCTCGCAAGCATCAGCGCGTATGTTCGCCGCGGTGATCTCCGCTAGCCTTCTCTCGTGGCTGATGATCTGGAAGACCAAGGACGCTCAACTGGTGACGGATTCGGCGATTATTCCCTTCCTGCATTCCTCGGCTGCCGCTGCTGCGCTCCCCACGGCGGAAATTTACTTGATCGCGCCGGTGTTGCTGCTTTGTGTTTACCTGCTGTTTCAATATCATTTGCAGCGTTTGTGGGACGCGGTGCTCGAATTGCCTGCCGTATTTCCCGATGGCCGCATTCTGGGCGAAAAACAGCCACGAATCATAACCGGACTTTTGCGGTTACATTTCCACTGGATGAACCAGGATCCTCCCTCCACGCGGCTGATCGAGAAAAGCGTTTCGGCGTTATTGGCGTACTGGACTGTTCCAGCGGTGCTGATTCTTTTCTGGGGACGCTATCTGACGCTGCAAGAAATTCACGGCACGATTCTGCAAGAGCTTTTGGTTATGACCGCCGTTGGCATAGCTATCTACACGACGACCCAAATCGGACGGCCTCAGGCGCGGTGGATCACATCAGGGAAAAGTAAGAAAGGTATCTTCGAGAAACTCAGATATGCCAATCCCACGACGCCTGCGATCATCCTCTTCGTCTTGTTGTCGTTTCTTTCCATAGGAACGATCGTAGGAGTTCCACACGGCAAGGACCGCGCGCCGCAATTTTCCTCTTCGAGTATTCGGCGGTGGGCTCCCGCTGTTTTTTGGTCGTTAGGATATGACCCTTACCCGGATGTGACGGAGGCTGCAGTTTCCGTGAGACCGTCCGCCTGGCGTAGCGATGGCACCGAAAGCAATGAGGACCTTGCGGCGGTGCGAGGCGCCCGTCTGAACGAATCGCATTTCCGCTACGCGCAGGCCTACGGAATCTTCTTAGTGAACGCTCATCTTTGGCGCTCGGATTTTTACGGTGCGTTTTTGTCCGAAGCGGACCTGCGGGGAGCTGATCTCGGCCAGGCCGACCTTCGATTGGCCATTCTGGATCGCGCGCAAATGAACCATGCGAATTTCGACCGAGCGCGATTGGACGGCGCGAATCTTTCGCGCGCAGACCTGCGAGGCGCCAATCTTTCCTATTCCTCATTGGAAGGTGCCAATCTGATTGACGTACGGCTGGATGGCGCGAGCCTTTACGGCGCGCACCTCGCTTCCGCAAACCTTCTTCGCGCGAACATGCAGAAGACCGACCTTCGCGATGCGCAATTGGACGGCGCGGTCCTGGAACACGCGGACATGCAGCAAGCTTATCTTTGGTCTGCGAAATTGCCGAACGCGCGCATGGTAAACGCGCAGCTTGCCACCGCCATCTTCATCGATGCGGACTTACGCGGCGCGGACCTTCGAGGCGCGCAATTCAACGGTACCGTGCTGAATGGCGCAAATTTGCAGGGCGCAAATCTGGACGGCGCTGATTTACGGGGCGCGTTGCAATTGGGAGCCGCGCAAGTTTGCTCGGCGAAGTCCCGCGAGGGCGCGTTATTAGACGACGCGCTGCAAAAACAGGTGGACGCGCAATGCGGCGGCCGTACTAGCGCTTCGACGCAGGCTCTTCCTTAGGTTTTCCCGCAGGCTTTTCGAAACGGCTGCCGTCCAACGGAATATTGGCCTGAATCTGTTCCCACCGGTAAATCGTCGCGCCATCCGCGCGCACGATTCGAATCAAGAACGCAACTTTCACGCCGCTGACGTCGCGATAATCCTCATAGTACGCATCTTGGGGAATCGCGCCCAAGGGGCTGTCGATTTCAGTCGAAACGCGCAGCAGCAATCCGGATTGCGCGTCGAAGTAATACTGATCGGCTGTACCGCTAGCGCGCGAAGCGATGACGCGATAGGCATCGCGCCCGTCGATTTTCACGATGTCCTTCACTTCAAGGCGCGCGTAGTTCTTCTTGAGATTCATGCCGGGAGCGAACGCGGCCGAATCCTTCACGCGTGCTAAATCATCGCCGGAC
>JBAVQA010000487.1:0-7258 GCA_049693595.1 Candidatus Acidiferrales bacterium
GTGATTGTCACTGCAAGCCCGAATTATGCCCTCGCAAAAAACCGTCAATTCAAGTGCAAGGCGAGAATTGCTTGTGATGTAGAATCGGCGGCGTGACCCGCAATCAATCTTCCTCGGACACATTTAATATCGCTGACGAATTCATCTCGCGGCCCATGCGGGAGCATCCAGACAAACTCGCCATTTCGGGAGTGGAGCGCGAAGCGAGCTACGCCCAAGTGGAAATTGAAGTGAATCGAGTGGCGCGGGCGCTGCGCGATTCAGGCTGCGAGCCCGGGGATCGCGTCCTGATCGCGCTCCCTGATTCGGTCGAGTTCATCGCGTGTTTCTTCGGTGCCGCGAAAATTGGCGCGATTGCCGTGCCGGTGAATTCGATGGCGAGGGCCCCGGACTATCGCCACTACCTTTCGAATTCCGGCGCGCGCTTTGCGATGGTGCATGCGTCGATTCTGGCTGAATTTGCATCCGGAACCGTGCCGGGTAAGCTGGAATTGGCCGTCGTTTTCGGCCGCACCGTTTCGCGCTTGCAAAATCCGCCGAGCAAAATCGTTCATGCCAGCCACTGGCTGCCGGCTGGTGGCGGAGCCGCAGAAACTTATCCGACGGCGGCGACCGATGCCGCCTTTTTTCTCTACACATCCGGCAGCGGCGGCACTCCAAAAGCGGCCGTGCATCGCCACCGCGACATGCTAGTCACCTCGCGCAACTTCGCGCAGGGAGTCTTGGGTCTGCGCGGCGATGATCGGATGTTCTCCGTTTCGAAGCTCTATTTTGCCTATGGCCTCGGGAATGGCATGTATTTCCCGCTTTTTTTCGGCGCCAGTACTTTGCTGTATCCCGATCGCCCGCGTTCCGATCGCGTCGCGCAACTTGTGACGCAATATCGCCCGACCGTGTTTTTCGCTGTGCCCACTTTTTATGCCGCCCTTCTTCGCGAAGCCGAGCAGGGCTTAAGAGTGGATTTCTCTTCGATTCGCATTGCGGTGTCTGCCGGCGAATCGCTGCCCGCGGAGATTTTCGAACGCTTTCGCGAGCGGTTCGGCCTTGAAATTCTGGACGGAATCGGCTCGACCGAAATGCTCCACGTTTTTCTCTCCGCGCGGCCTGGGGAAGCGCGTCCCGGCACTTGCGGCCGCGAGGTTCCCGGATACGAAGCCCGCATAGTTGACGAAGCACGCGAGCAGGTCGCTGACGACGAAATCGGAAACTTGTGGGTGAAGGGCGAAAGCGCTTTCGCTGAGTATTGGCAAATTCCCGAACTCACGGCGCGCGTGAAGCAGGACGGCTGGGTATTTACCGGCGACAAGTTCACACGCGATGCCGACGGCTTTTATCATTACGCCGGCCGCGCCGACGACATGATGAAAGTTTCCGGCATGTGGGTCTCACCCGGTGAAGTGGAGAACGCTTTGCTCGCGCACCCGGCCATTGCTGAATGCGCCGTCGTCGGGAGGCCCGATGCGCTGGGCCTCGTGCGTCCCGTCGCGTTTATCGTATTGCGCGCCGGTTTGACGAATCCCGCTGGCGGCCTCGACAGCGAGATCAACGGCTGGCTGCACACGCGCCTCGTCGGTTTCAAGTGCCCGCACGAATTCCGCTTCGTTTCCGAGCTGCCGAAAACCGCCACGGGAAAAATCCAGCGCTTCCTCCTGCGCTCTTCGAGCCCGGAATGAGTAATCCCGATATTCCAGTAAAAAACGCGGAAGAGTTGCGCCGTGGGATGAACCAGCGGCAGCTTTCGATGTTGGCGATTGGCGGCGCGATCGGGGTGGGGCTTTTTCTAGGCAGCAGCGTGACAATCCGGCTTGCCGGGCCGGGAGTGATTGTCACCTACCTTTTCGCAGCAGTGGTCGCGTTGATTGTCGCCTACGCGCTGGCTGAGATGGCGGTAGTGCACCCTGTGGCCGGGTCCTTTGGAATTTATGCCGAGCGGTATCTGAATCCATGGGCCGGATTCACGGTGCGCGCCACCTATGGAGTGATTCAAATCATTGCGATCGGAGCCGAAGTTACCGCCGTGGGGATTTATTTCGGGTTCTGGTTTCCCAGCGTCCCTCAGTGGGCTTGGGTCGCTGGCGCGTCGGTAATACTGGTGACGATTAATACGTTCAAAGTGGGGCGTTTCGGTGAGTTCGAATATTATTTTGCCTTGATCAAAGTCCTGGCGATTCTGGCCTTTATAGCTGTTGGAATCGCGCTCATCAGCGGACTTGGCCCGACACCGGCGGTGGGACTTTCGAATTTGACCGCCCATGGGGGATTTCTCCCAAATGGCTGGAAGGGAGTGTGGCTGGCAACGACGCTCGCGATCACGAGTTACATGGGAGTGGAAATCATCGCCGTGACCGCCGGCGAGGCGCACGATCCGGAAAAAACGATCCCACGGGCCATGAAGAGCATTGTCTACCGCTTGATTATTTTTTATGTCGCAGCAATTGCCGTGATGTTGGCGCTAACTCCGTGGAACCAGAGCGGAGGGGATATTACGGCGAGCCCCTTCGTGCGTGCTTTTTCCACCGCCGGAATTCCCTACGCGGCGAGCATTATGAATCTCGTGGTGATCACGGCGGCGCTCTCGAGTTCGAATGCCGATCTGTATCTTTCAACGCGCATGATTTTTTCGCTCGCACGCGGCGGCTATGCGCCCGCCCCGTTGGGGCGGCTCAGCGAGCAAGGAGTTCCACTGAGAGCGCTCGCTACGGCGACGACAGGAATGATCGTCGCGATAGTGCTCGCGATCTATGTGCCGGAAAAGTCGTTCTTGTTGCTCTACGGAGTCGCCGTCGCTGGTATGTTCTTCGTTTGGCTGGTGATTCTGTTCTCTCACTTGAGCTTCCGTCGCGCGATTGGACCAGCGCGCGCTGCGGAATTGCCGCTTCGGTTGCCGTTGCATCCGATTCCCACGATTGTCGGCATCGTCGCGCTGCTCGCTATCGCCGCTACTACGTTTTTCGTCGACGGTTTGCGGTATTCCGTGCCCTTGTTTGTACCCTTCCTATTGCTTATCTCGCTGGCTTACTGGAGATTGCAGAAAAACAGAGGTCCGATCTCAGCTCGAAAGGCTAATCCGTAGGGCACGGTCGGACTAGACAGTCTCGGCGGCGGCACTTTCGAGAACTAGCAAATCCAGATGGCGCTCTAGAGCTTTGAGGACCGCATTAACGTCCTCGATCGTGTTGTACACGTGCAGCGAAATGCGCAAACCGTCGCGTCGGTTTGAGACGACAATCTGCTGCTCGGCGAGCTTGCGGACTAGCTCCGCTGAATCTCTGCATTTCAGGACTATCAGAGGCCCAACGCTATCCAGGGGTGTCTTGATTTGAACGTTCATTTCCTGGACGCCACTCAGCAGCGCTGCCGCCAGCCTCTCGATGTGTTCCGCCACTTCCCGCAGTCCAATAGACTGCAGTAGCTGGATGCCTCGTTTCGCAGCGTAGATATTAGGTATCGCTGGTGTTCCGGCCTCAAATCTTCGGGCTGTGGCAGCCAGATCGAGTTTTTTCACATCGAAGGCGAAGGGATCGGCCTGCGCGAACCAGCCGGAAATAGTTGGCGTAAGAGACCGGACCAAATCGGAGCGCACGTACATCATGGCTAATCCAGGAGGGCCCAGCAGGTACTTCAACGTCCCAGTCACGTAAATGTCTACTCCAAGATCTTTCACGTTCACCGGCCGCGTTCCGGAATCTTGGTAGTCATCCAACAAAACCAAAGCGCCTCGTGCGTGGGCATACGAAACAATCTTTGCCAGCTCGGAACGCCATCCGTTCATGAAGCACAACCCGGTGACGGGAACGATTAAAGTATCCGAGTCGATTGCGCTGCCGTACCGTTCGGCGGGCATGCGCTCTCCGACTGCTTCCACAAACTGGACCTCCGCGCCGCGAGAACGTTGCGACAACCACACGTGCCCCATGGTTGGAAATTCGAACGACCCAAGAACCACCTTCTTGCGCTCTCGAAATGACATCGCGCTGGCGATCGAATTGATTCCGGCGGAAGCGCTCGGGATGATGGCGACTTCATCCGGCTGGGCTCCCCAAAAATCCGCGAAAGTACGCCGCGTGGCTTCGTATTCCTCGACCCAAATTTCCCAAGGCGAGCCATGCTGATCCCAGGTCTCCAGGTAGTCAGCGAATCCTTTCCGCACGGCGTCTGAGAGGGCGCCCTGCGAACAGCTATTCAAATAGATTTTGCTGCCGAATACAGGGAAGCGAGAGCGAATTTCGTTAACACGAGCAGGCGTCAGCATACGGCGTGGCATCCCTCCCCGGCGGTTGACGCTTAACTCCACGGCGATCGCAAGGCATACGACATTACATCGGACGGGAGTGATATATCAACGGGATGTACCGTCGATGTGAAATTCCGTTGGCCAGGCGGGCGTTGATGCCGTCGAACGAACCTGATGGACGTGTATAATCTCGTCATGCCGCCACTCGACCTCGCCAAGCTTTGGGAAGAACACGTTGCCCACGAATTCACAACCAAGGACACCGAGGCAACTCTCGCCACTATGACCGACGATGCTTACGTCAACCATGTCCCGGTGATGACCGGCGGCTACGGCAAAGCCGCCCTGCGCCATTTCTACTCGCGCGATTTCATCCCCAGCATGCCGCCCGACACCACCATCACGCCGGTCTCGCGCACGGTCGGTGAAAATCAGCTGGTTGACGAAATGATCTTTTCCTTCACTCACACGCAGGAAATTCCCTGGATGCTCCCCGGCGTTCCACCCACCAAACGCCGCGTCGAAGTGCCGCTAGTCGTGATCGTTCACTTCCGCGACGGCAAACTAGCCCACGAACATATCTACTGGGATCAAGCCTCCGTCCTAAAACAGATCGGTCTACTGACGGACGAGTCGTTGCCGGTCGTCGGCGCCGAAACCGCCCGCAAGGTGCTCGATCCAAAATTCGCCTCCAAACCTTGAACTCCAATATCAGACAGTGAAAGTCCGATCGTTCCGCACGAATTCCGCTTTGTTTCCAATGTCGGACCTGTTCGGGGGCGGAATCCCTTAGGACTTCGCTTTCTTCGAAGGTTTCGACTTGCCGGAACTGTTGAGAGCGACCGCTCGGCGAACGAGCGCCTTGAACGCGGACTCGTCAATTTTTTCTCCTTCGTGGATGTCGATTGCGCGCCGTACGTTTCCGTCGAGACTCGAGTTGAACAGACGGGCCGGATCCTTCAGAGACGCGCCCTTGGCGAAGGTAAGCTTCACCACATTCTTGTAGGATTCGCCAGTGCAGATGATGCCGTCGTGCGACCACACCGGAACACCCCTCCACTTCCACTCCTCGACGGCGTCCGGGTCTGCTTCCTTGATCAGCTTCCGCATTTTGCTGAGGGTTTTCCCGCGCCAGTCCCCGAGTTCGGCAATTCTTTTCGAGATCAGCTCCGACGCCGGCTGGCCTTGGCTTGCGCCTGACTTTTTCATGTTGTCACCCTAGAAGCTCCAAAATGTTATGCCACCCTTTCGTTTGTTGCAGGGAAGAGAATGCCGATGGTGCGGCTAGTCGGTCGCAGCGCCCACGATGCCACAGTAATACCAGCAATCAAGAGCGGGGCGATGACGTGAAAGCCGTAAGCGCCGTAACCGCCGACTGCCGCGCAGGAAATGGCGGCGCCTGTGAGGTCGAAGAAGATGCCCGCATACGCCCATTCCTTGAGCCGCGGAAAACGCGGAACGAGTATGGCAATGGCTCCAAGCACTTTCCAAGCTCCGATGATCGCGAAGAAGTACATTGGATAACCAAGCTGCGGCACTACGCCATGGGGATTGGCCTTAAATTGTGCTATCTGCGCAACGCCTCCGCTCATAAAAAACGCTACGAGCACGGTAGTCGTCCAATAAGCAATGTTTTTCGCTTTCATGGTCAGTCCAACCTCCCAACCACACCCTCCAGGTTGCCGATGAACTTCGTCCATCCCCAGCGCGCACCCTTATAGGCGGCATCTTCCTCCGACCCGAAACCGGTTTGCTCCATGCGGACGTGCGTGCCGTCCTTGGTCGGCGTCAACGTCCAATCGACGACGCTTTTCATACCCATGGTGCCCCAGCTATAGGAAAGCCGCGAATTCGGCTCGACTACCAGGACTTCAGAGTCTATGACCCCGTTCCAACCCGGCACGGGTGTCGAGCGGAAGTTGAATCGGTGGCCCACGACCGGCTGGAAATCATTCTTCATCAGCCACTCGTCTATAAGGGGGCTTTGCGTTAGAGCACGCCAGATTTTTTCCGGGGGATGCGGTACCTCGCGTTCTATGACGAGACTTCGCGTTGGGGCGGTATTGGTCATTTGTCCATCCTTTTCAGCAGATTTTCGAGACGATCAAATCGGTCGCGCCAGAACGCGCCATAAACGCTCATCCAGTCGATCAGTGGCGCCAGCGCTTGCGGCTGTGCGCGGTAGTGCGTCTCCCGTCCCTCGCGTCGATCGCGCACCAACTTGGCGTGCTTTAGAACACTCAAGTGCTTGGAAATGGCCGGCTGTGAAACGCCGGAACGATCGGTCAATGCATGGACTGTCTGTTCCCCGTCACGGGCCAGGCGCTCGAAGATCGCCCGACGTGTCGGGTCGGAGAGAGCTTTGAAGACGGTTTCTACGGCGGCTTGCATGTTGAAATCATAACCGTACGGTTATGGGTTGTCAAGTCCAAACCTTGCTCTTGACAATAAAAGTGGCTTGGGTAAAGTTCGCCGCGAAGGGGAGGTATTGTGAGTCCTTAGCCTCCTCCCTTGGCATTCCAACAGGCCGGTTACCCAGCATAGCAGGGGCGCAAAGCGCCAAAACGGACGATCCACCTTCTCACGACCGTCACGCCTAAAGGAACAGATGATTCTGTCGGCGGACGCTCGCATTCGACAAATCCGACTTTCGATTTAGCCGAACGCATTCGAGGCAAGAAAATGCCGCAACCCAGGAGGCAGCTATGAGCACGAACGCAGTCCGCACCATCGACACCGGCGTCGCCCCGATCGACATGAAGTTCGAGGTCGTCATCATCCCGGTCGCGGATGCCGATCGCGCGAAAAAATTCTACGCGAAACTTGGGTGGCGGCTCGACGCCGACTTCGACTTCGGTAACGACCTCCGCGTGATCCAGTTCACGCCTCCCGGTTCCGGGTGCTCGGTCCAATTCGGCAAGGGCCTCACGTCGGCAGCGCCGGGTGCGGGGAAAGGATACCTAGTCGTTTCTGACATCGTGGCCGCCCGGGACCAACTCATCGCCGCTGGCGTCGAAGTGGGCG
>JBAVQA010000488.1:0-4157 GCA_049693595.1 Candidatus Acidiferrales bacterium
GGTGTCGGCGGAGCCTGCGCCTTCGGTGCCCATGTCGCGCTCGGCGGTAAATCCTGCGAGAAGGTCGTCGCGAGCGGCAAGCGTGGCGAGAATGGTGCGCTGCGGAACGGATTCTTGAACGGTTTGCAAATCTTCCGCGCCGGGATGAAGGAACAGGTGGACGTGCGCGTCGATCAGGCCGGGGAGAAGTGTGGCGTCACCAAGATCGACGAATTCGGAGCCGTGCGGATGATTCACTTTGGAGCCGACTTCCACGATCAGGTCGCCCTGGACGAGGATTTCTCCGGGAGCAATCGTGCGGCCGGTTTCTACGTCGAGGAGCCGCGCGGCGTGAAGCACGATGGCGCGCGGCGCTACCGCCGGTGTGGACTGCGGCTCGTTTGCTTGCGCGTGTATCGCTGGAGCGAAGGAAAGCGCACAGTACAGAAAAAGTGTTGCAAGTGCGGCGAAAGCGCGAGTACGGATCATGTTTTCGCGCGCGATGATAGCACGTGGCGCGGTATTCGCGCTCGCTTACGAGGTCGCGGTATCCTGCGAGGGATTTCCAGGGTTATAATCTCCGCCACTCATGCCTCTTGCTTCCGGAACAAAATTAGGGCCCTACGAAATCGTCGCGCTGATGGGCGCAGGCGGAATGGGCGAAGTTTATCGAGCCCGGGACACGCGGCTTGATCGCACCGTCGCCGTGAAAATTCTCACCCAGGGAGTAGCGGACACACCCGAAGTTCGCCAGCGCTTTGAGCGCGAAGCTCGCGCCGTTTCCAGCCTGAACCATCCGCACATCTGCGCGCTGTATGACGTCGGCAATCAGGACGGGATCGAATATCTCGTAATGGAGTATCTCGAGGGCGAAACGCTGGCGGCACGAATTGAGAAAGGGCCGCTGCCTACTGCCGATTTGCTGCGCTACGCGTCCCAGATCGCGGACGCTCTGGATGCAGCGCACCGTCAGGGAATCGTGCATCGCGACCTGAAACCGGGCAATGTGATGCTGACTAAGTCGGGCGCCAAGCTGCTGGACTTCGGCCTGGCAAAAGGTGGAGAAATTTTTCAGGGCGATGTGGATTCTTCCCCGACGGTGAGCCAGCCGTTGACGACAAAAGGAACGATCGTCGGAACCATGCAGTACATGTCACCGGAGCAATTGGAAGGCAAGCCGGTGGACGTGCGCAGCGACATTTTTTCGTTCGGCGCCATGCTCTACGAGATGGCCACGGGAAAGAAGGCGTTCGCGGCCCAGAGCCACGCGAGCCTGATCGCCGCCATTTTGAAAGAAGAGCCTCGGCCGATGCGTGACTTGCAGCCCATGACCCCGCTGCTGCTCGAACACATTGTTCAAGCATGTCTGGCGAAAGATCCCGACGAACGGCCGCAAAGCGCGCATGACCTGAAGCTGGAGTTCGACTGGATTCGACAATCGAGTGGAATTTCGGACGTTCCGAAATCGGGGGTCGAAGAATCTTCGCCGCAGCGAAATTTTGCGGGCGTGATGCTTGCGGGTGGTCTGCTGGCGCTAGCGGCAGCGGCTGCATTGGTATTTTTGTACTGGCCGAAAAAGCCCGCGGCGGAGCGCCTTGAATTTTCGATCCCTCTCCGGGAAGAAATGAGCCATATGGTGCTTTCGGCGGATGGCCGCATGCTGGCGTTTGTCTCACCGGATCCAGTTTCCGGCGCAAACAAAGTGAGCGTGCAGCGCGTCGGTTCCTCAGCGGTATCCGTCTTGCCGGGCACTGAAGGCGCCAGCTTTCCGTTCTGGTCGCCCGATGATGCCTATGTTGGATTTTTTGCAGATGGCAAGTTGAAAAAAATTGCGATTTCCGGCGGGGCTCCGCAAATTCTGGGCACCGCGACAAGCGGGCGCGGCGGGAGTTGGGGACGCCGCGGCGTGATTGTCTTCTCGCCCCAGGCGGCCGGGTGGTTATGGAAAGTCAATGCGGACGGCAGCGGTCTCGCTTCACTCACCGAAAAAATATTCGACGCCACAAAAATTGTCTCGCACCGGTGGCCCGTCTTTTTGCCCGACGGCGAACACCTGCTGTTCACGGCTGTGACATTCACGAACACCGCGACGGACAATTTTAGGGGAATCTATCTCGGTTCGCTCACGGGCGAAGGGAAGAGAGTGGCGCCTCTAGCGCTCTCGAACCCGGGCTATGCAAACGGTTACTTGTTTTATCTGGATGACAAAAAGTCCCTGCGCGCGACTCTGCTCGACGCCGCCAAGGGAACGGTCGCGAGCGATTCCCTAGTCGTCGCCGATCAGGTAGGTTTCCAGCCGTCCATCTTCTGGGGCGCGTTTTCCGTGGCAGAGAACGGAACCATCGTTTACAACCCCACTCTCGGTGCCGCGCTTTCGGTCTTCACCTGGTACGGACGATCCGGGAAAGAACTGGGGACCGTCGGCGATATCGGAGTTCTCTCAAATCCCACGTTGTCGCCCGACAATAGCCGACTGGCCATGGATGTCGCGGATGCGAAAGCAAACAACGTCAATGTTTGGCTGAGCGATCTCAAGATCGGTACCAATTCGCGCTTTACCTTTGATGCCTCCGAAGATGTGGGAGGGGTCTGGTCGCGTGACGGTTCCTTCATCGCCTATCGCTCCTTGCAATTTAACGATACAAATGTCTTCGTGAAACAGGCACAAGGCTTGCAGCCCGCTACGTCAATTTTCTCTGCCAAAGAAAATGCTCAGTCAACGGATGACATCGCTCCGAACTCCTGGTCGCTCGACAATAAGGAACTCCTCTGCACCTTGCAGCCCGCTGCGGGGGGATCTCAACTGGTGCTGCTTTCCACCTCGAGTCCCAAAATGACGCAATTTCTTACCACCACGACGAGCGAGACCAACGGCCAGATTTCTCCCGATGGCAAGTGGGTGGCCTACGCCTCGAACGAGTCGGGCGACTGGGAGATCTATGTGACTACCTTTCCCACCGCCGCCGGGAAGTGGCAGGTATCGCGAGGCGGCGGTACCGAGCCTCGCTGGCGCGGCGATGGCAAGGAGATTTTCTACATCGGAGCCGGCAGCACTTTTACCGCGGTACCGGTCAGTAGTGAAGGAACTTTCGCCGCCGGCAACCCCACGCAATTGTTCCGGTCTCAGCTTCGAGCCCAGGTTTCTTCCACCGATCAGTTTTCTTATGACGTAACCAAGGATGGCCAGCGCTTCCTGGTCAACCGATACTCCAAGCCCGCGCAAGTCGCCCCGCTGCACATAATCCTCAACGCCACCGCCGAGTTACAGAAATAGCCGCAGCAAGTTCGCGGTGTCCAGGCATCAGGCTGGCGATCCGGGCTGCGTTTTTGATTGTCCGGAGTTGGATTTTCAAATAGAGTGGGGCTTATGGGTTACTCAGATATCATCACTTTGGAGCCGGGAAAGCGGGGCGGTAAGCCTTGTATCCGAGGGCTCCGTATCACTGTGTATGATGTGCTGGAATATTTGGCCGGTGGAATGACCCACGCGGACATCTTGCGGGAATTGCCATTCCTTACGGAAGAGGACATCCGTGCATGTCTCGCATACGCCGCTGACCGCGAGCGCAAGCTGGAAATCTCGAACGCGTGAAGCTCCTCTTCGACGAAAATATTTCGCCCCGATTGGCGGAAGCCTTGGCAGATACTTATCCGGGCTCCGCTCATGTTCACGATTGCGGTCTGGCAGCGCAGACGACCTGGCCGTTTGGCAATACGCCAAAGACAATGGCTTCACGATTGTGTCGAAGGACTCCGACTTCCAAGAACGTAGCATAGTTGTAGGCGCCCCGCCAAAAGTTATCTGGCTTCGCGTGACAAACTGCACGAATGTTGAAATTGAAGGTCTCTTGCGGACGGCCGCGCCGGTCATCAGGCAATTCGTTCAACAGGACCAGGAGTCTTGCTTAATCCTCGGACTTCGCCCCACCGGGAGATAGCCACGCTCGCATCGAAAGAAAAAAGGGCGTCGCGGTGGGTTGCACCGGACGCCCTTGTGAATGTTCATTCAGACTCAACGGCAAGAGCAGATTCCTCGCTACGCTCGGAATGACAGTCGAGGCGAGCGAGCGAATCGGCTGGTTGCGATTTAGTACATGCCGCCCATACCGCCGCCGCCGGGCATTCCGCCACCACCGCCTGCTCCTGCGCCCTTCTTTTCGTCTTCCTTGATGTCGGCC
>JBAVQA010000489.1:0-3176 GCA_049693595.1 Candidatus Acidiferrales bacterium
GTGTAGCATGGCAAAGAATTGGGTTCAGCCTTGCGCCAAGCCATGATAATGCGTGTGTCCAAACCACCCGTAAGTGAAACACCAATTCGCTCGCGCCCATTAAAATAACGCGGCAGATTTCGCACGAAAGCGTCGCGCAAATGGTCGTAATAGGCCTCTGGCTTGAGTGGCTCCTCTTCTTCCCATTCCCGTGGCTCGAAATAGCTGGCCTTCTTCTCAAGTTTTCCTCGACGGAACAACCAAGCCGATCCGGGCGGGAGAACCTGGATGCCCGAAAATAGGCTTCGATTCTCAAGCACACAGCCACAAACGATGAATTCCCCCAGGCCGCGCGGATTCATATTCCGCAGCTCCGGCCGGACCTTCAGGATTGCCTTTGCTTCGGCTGCAAAGTAAAAAGTATCTGGTGCCTCGTGGTAATAGAGACGCTGCATGCCATACCGGTCATTGAACAGCATGGCCGTTTCACGCGCGCGATCTGACACCAAACCATGGAACCGGCCATTCAGACCTTTCGGGAAGTCCAGCTCTTCTTCGTAACGATGTACCAGGTACGACGGCCCGCCCGCTGTCACTTCATGCCCGCGTGCCCGCAATCCTGCAACAGTGCCCGGTTCCGGAAATTCTTCACCCGAAAATACAAGAGTCACGTCCCCGCACTCGTCGCGCAGCGGCATGCCTTCAGCAAAGGACCCGCGCCTCGACACCCAGCCCACGTAAACACCCTGCTCGGCATCAATCCACGTGCCGCTGACGTAAAAGGACTCATGCTGCAGTGTTGCCAGCATCGCTGACAGCTGCGGCTCAGCCCATTCACGGGGCATTCTGGTTATCAGACCGACGAGACCCGGCATATCCAGTTCCTCTAGTTTAGACCACGGGATCCAAGACGATTCAACGGTAGTACTGCAGAAAGGTGGGTCGCTCCCAGGTTAAGAACTGGAGCCGGCGGGAGGATTTGAACGCTCCATCAACCGAGTACGATTCGGCCGCTCTACGATTGAGCTACACCGGCTCATAAATGCGATGAAATCGTACCACAGAGTGCGCATTCTCAAGCCGACGGTAATTACTGAATGAGGGAGAATGCCGATGAGGCCCCGATGAAGCTTCGCTTTCATGCAAAGCCTTCCCCATTCTGTCAACGGTACGTAAAATCTGGGAACAAGAATCTCCTGAAAACCGCTTCGGATTTTGAATTCGCGTAAAGGGCTGTCACGCTTATTTCCATAGTTATATTGGCCATACGTAAGGTATGAGATCCCCTTTTGTGCGCAAATCTCTGCTGCCTTGGCTACCAAGGCGTTGGCTGGCCTCTTATCAAAATGACTCGGCTTCGTGGTCAGGTTCAAGATCGATGCCACCTCTCCTCGATAAACCAGATGCAGAAAACCTATTAGCTCGTCGCCGAGGTAGGCGCAAATAAAGTCGCATCGCCCGATGAACTCGCCATAGAGCTTCTTGGTTTCCTCGGAGCTTCTTCCGTAGTATGCGTTTCGCATCCCTTGCCGCAACGGAGAGTTGTCATTCACTCCTCGGATTCCCAGAATGAGATCGTCATTGAACTCCTTGATCTTCACCACCACCCCGCGCTTTTGAGAGCGGCGCACATTCTTGCGGCTTTCCTGCGGAAGGCTTTCCCACCAATCCTTGAAGCTAACCAGATGGATGGCTGCAATGCTGTCCCACTCCACAGGATAGGGATGCTTCGGATGAGTTCCCGGGAGCTTCTGAGTGAACGTAAAAATGTCGGCTCCTAGGACACTGCTTCCATCAGCCCTCAGCTTCCCTATGTACAGCTCAGGATTTCGCAGCTCATTCTCCATCATTTCCTCGCTACGGACCGTGGCGATCCTCAGCCATTTTCCGGAGGCGATGAGCTTCTCACCATTCACCTCCAGCGCAGGGACCGTGACCCACCGCCCCTTGACTCTGATTTCAACACAATTCCCTGTCGTGGGTCTCATAATCGCCTATCGCTCCACTACGATGTAATCAAAAGCTCCCAACGCAATCATTGAGCTCATCTTTGAATAGAGTTTCAACGAGCACAATTGCCGTTTTTCCGCCTAATTGGCCTGCTTCCATACCTTCAACCCGAACTTTTCTGTCCACCGATGTTCATACATGGACACACGCGGGACAGCAAGATTGTCCCACTCCACAGGATACGAATATTTCGCAGATGTCTCCGGCAGGCCCTGTAGTCCAGCTTCAGCCCTAGACCGGCGCCCTGGTGAAATGGAAAATCATTCTCCCTGGACCCGGGCGGCCTGATACGCCAACTTATCTTGCGACCTCTTGGTCGCTAGCTGGTTGAAAATGTCGTCCATAATCCGCGTAGTCAGCAGAATTTCCCGATAAGGAATGGGCACCGGAGCGTTCCCCCGGATCGACCGGTAGAAGGATTCGATGAGATACTTCATACCTGCGTCCATATGAAAATCGTTATGGAGGAACAGCCTTATATTTGTCAGCAGATTATCCAGATACTGCTTCGCGAATTGCGCGGGCGGAAAGAACTTATCCGCATAGCTCTTGTATTTTTCGCCCCTAAGCTTCAGCAAAACATCGTGATCCTTGTCCACAACGAGGCCGTTTTGCGAACCATACAAATGCAGCTCGTGGATGGAGGGTTTCATTTGTGAAGAAAAGGTGAAATATGCTGTGGTGCGCTCCTCCTCCGAAATTATTACGCGAAGTTCATCAATAATTTCGGTTTCACCAATGCTCTTAAGAACTGGGCTCACAAAGCCGTACGCGATCACTTGGGGGTTGTCGGTTGTCAGGAACTCGGCGATTCCAGCGATACCGTGACTGATGACGTTTTGGAGTAACTTGCCAGGCAGCCTGCGGACCCAATGTTGCTTGTCTCCCAACAGCGCCCGCGCATAGCTCGGATCTGTAAGGTTGTAACAATAGTGGCTTTCGATGTGGACTGCATTCCCACCTAGGTAGCCACTCTTGACAAGCTCTCTCATGCGCCTCGCCGCGGGGCTGAATTGGTAGTTGTGCCCAGCTGTCAGCTTGAGTCCCTTTTTCTCTGCCAGATCGATTAGTTTCTCTGCTTCGTCGGCGTAGACCGTAAAGGGTTTCTCAACGTAGACATTCGCGCCGTGTTCCAGGCAGAGCTTGGCAAGCTCGAAATGGCCCTCCGGGGGCGTGGTGATATGCAC
>JBAVQA010000490.1:0-9885 GCA_049693595.1 Candidatus Acidiferrales bacterium
CTCACAGAAGCACGGATGGGCGGTGTGGAGCGCCATGGCCGTGCTCTTTGTGGCAGGCGTGAGCTGCGCCTACACGGCGGAGTCGCGAGGGAATCCGCTGCTTCAGGGCACGGACCAAAAAGTGAGCGCCACTCAGCCGGGCGGCAATATGGAAGGAAAAGAAGTGCGCTTCGGAATCGCAAACTCAGCGCTGTTTGCGACAGTGACAACAGATGCGAGCTGTGGCGCGATAAATAGCCAGCACGATTCCTTCACACCGCTCGGCGGAATGATCCCGCTGATTAACATGATGCTGGGCGAGGTGGTTTTTGGCGGAGTGGGAGCGGGTCTCTACGGCGTGTTGGTGATGGTAATCCTGGCCGTATTCATCGCTGGATTGATGGTCGGCCGGACGCCCGAATACCTCGGTAAGAAAATCGAAGCGTACGACGTGAAAATGGCCATGCTTTCGGTGCTCATTTTCTCTCTGATCATTCTTGTGTTCACGGCCGTCGGAGTAGTGACGTCCCACGGAAAAGCCGGCATTTCAAATCCCGGGCCTCATGGATTGTCCCAGATTTTGTACGCCTACACGTCGGGAGCGGCGAATAACGGTTCGGCATTCAACGGAGGAAACTGGAACTCGCTTTGGTACAACGTCACGATGTCGTTCGACATGTTGCTCGGAAGGTTTTTCATGGTTATTCCGGTGCTGGCAATCGCAGGAAGTCTGGCGCGAAAGAAGATTGTGCCGGAATCGGCTGGGACCTTTCCGGTAACCACGCCGCTGTTCTCCGCTCTGCTGGTTGGCGTCGTGCTGATCGTGAGCGCGCTGACGTTTTTCCCGGCGCTTAGCCTGGGGCCGATTCTGGAGCACTTACTGATGCACGCAGGCAGGGTTTTCTAAGGCTACGATGACCATTACTTCCAGCGCAGGAAAGAAATCTCTGTGGACCTCCGGCATTGTCGGCGTGGCGATTAAGGATTCATTCGTAAAGCTTAATCCCCGGACGCTGATGAAAAATCCGGTCATGTTCGTGGTCGAGGTGGGGTCCGTCGTTACCAGCGTTGAACTCATCAGTGATTTGCTGCAGCACAACGCCAACTTTGGATTCGAGCTGCAGATCACGCTGTGGCTTTGGTTCACGGTCTTGTTTGCGAATTTCGCGGAAGCTATGGCTGAGGGACGCGGAAAAGCGCAGGCCGAAACGTTGCGCAAAGCCCGGCTGGATACCATGGCCAAGCGGATGAAGCCGGATGGCACGTTGGAAGAGGTGTCGGGATCGAAGTTGAGAGTGGGAGATTTAGTAGTTGTTTCGGCGGGAGAATTCATTCCGGGAGATGGAGAAGTGGCCGTTGGTGTGGCCTCGGTGGACGAATCCGCGATCACTGGAGAATCCGCTCCGGTCATCCGCGAATCCGGTGGAGACCGCTCGGCAGTCACCGGCGGCACCCGTGTGCTCTCCGATCAGATCACTGTGAAGATCACTGCAAATCCGGGAGAAACGTTTCTGGATCGAATGATCAAGCTCGTGGAAGGCGCCGAACGCCAGAAAACTCCTAATGAGATTGCGCTCAATATTCTCCTCGCCGGCCTGACTATTATTTTCCTGCTTGCCGTGGTCACGCTTCAGCCCATGGCGATCTATAGCGGCGCTCCTCAATCGGTCTTTGTATTGATCTCGCTGCTTGTCTGCCTGATTCCTACCACCATCGGCGGATTGCTGTCTGCCATCGGAATTGCGGGAATGGATCGCGTGGTCCAAAGAAACGTGCTGGCGATGTCGGGTCGCGCAGTGGAAGCTGCAGGTGATGTGGACACTTTGCTGCTCGATAAGACCGGAACGATCACGCTTGGGAATCGACGGGCAACCGAACTGGTGCCCGCGCCGGGAGTGACGGAACAAGATCTCGCCGATGCAGCGCAACTCGCTTCGCTGGCTGATGAAACTCCGGAAGGCCGCTCGATCGTTGTGCTGGCCAAGGAAAAATACAATTTGCGCGGCCGCGAGCTTTCGTCCTACGCCGCAACTTTTATTCCTTTTTCAGCGTTGACGAGAATGTCGGGAGTAGATCTCGACGGGCGCGAAATCCGCAAGGGTGCGCCGGACGCCATCCTTCAATACTGTTCTCAGCCCGGCGGCCGCGCTCCGCAAGAGGTGGAAGAAACAGTCAAGGCCATTTCGAACGCGGGAGGCACGCCGTTACTCGTGGCCGAAGACCGCCGCGTGCTGGGCACCATCTATCTGAAGGACATTGTAAAAGGCGGTATGCGCGAACGTTTCGATCAACTGCGCGCCATGGG
Source organism: Candidatus Acidiferrales bacterium (assembly GCA_049693595.1). GTDB lineage: Bacteria > Acidobacteriota > Terriglobia > Acidiferrales > UBA7541 > Palsa-295. The sequence goes on from JBAVQA010000490.1 coordinate 2,285, forward strand.
AATTCGCACCGTGATGATTACGGGCGACAACCCGCTGACCGCGGCGGCCATCGCGCGCGAGGCGGGAGTGGACGATTTTCTCGCGCAAGCGAAGCCGGAGGACAAACTTGCGCTGATTCGCCGCGAGCAGGCCAAGGGCAAACTGGTGGCCATGACCGGAGACGGCACCAACGACGCTCCCGCGCTGGCTCAGGCGGACGTGGGCGTGGCGATGAACGCCGGCACGCAAGCCGCTAAAGAAGCGGGCAACATGGTGGATCTCGATTCCAATCCTACGAAACTGATCGAGATCGTGGAAATCGGGAAACAACTGTTGATCACTCGAGGGGCGCTGACGACGTTCTCTGTTTCCAATGACGTTGCAAAATATTTCGCCATCATTCCGGCGATGTTTGCAGGAGCATTCCCGCAACTCGGCGTACTGAACGTGATGGGGCTGAAGACGCCGCAGTCGGCCGTACTCTCCGCCGTGATTTTTAATGCGCTGATTATTATCGCTCTAGTCCCGCTGGCGCTGCGGGGCGTGAAATACGTCCCGGCAGGGGCGGAAGCACTTCTGCGCCGCAATTTGCTGATCTACGGACTGGGAGGCGTGATCGCGCCATTCCTGGGTATCAAGCTGATTGACATGATCATCACCCATATTGGTTTGGCATGAGGACAACGTGAAAAGAAATTTCCTGATTGCGATTTGGATGACTCTAGCGACCACCGTGCTTCTTGGAATGGTCTATCCGCTGGTGGTTACGGGGCTGGCGCAAGTGTTATATCCCCACCGCGCAAACGGAGAACTGATCGAGTCCCGCGGCAAGTTAGTGGGTTCGCGTTTGATCGGACAGCCGTTCACGTCTCCAGGCTATTTTCATTCGCGGCCTTCGGCAGCGGGCCCTGCGGGCTACGATCCGATGCAATCAGGCGGATCAAATCTCGCGCCTACGAATAAAGCGCTGCTCGACCGCGTTTCCGCGAGCGTACAGACGCTGCACGCCGAGAATCCAGACGCGCCGATTCCGATCGATCTAGTCACCGCCTCGGCGTCAGGACTAGATCCCGATCTCTCGCCGGCCGCGGCAGAGTTCCAGATTCCCCGCGTAGCCAAAGAACGCAAGATGAATCAGGACGACCTCCGAGCGCTCGTGCGCCAACATACCGACCAACGCCAGTTCGGGGTCCTCGGCGAGCCCCGCGTAAACGTCCTAGAGCTCAATCTGGAACTAGACCAAATTCACGCCCTGCAATGAATATTATTTCTCCAAATCAGCGGCGGACGTCTTGGCTTTGGGCGGGTCGAATTTATAACCGACCCAAGGTTCGGTGAGGATGTAGCGCGGCCTGTGCGGGTCCGGCTCGATTTTTTTTCTCAATTGATTGATGAATACGCGCAGGTACTCCGTTTCCTCGCCGTAATCGGGCCCCCACACGGCCTGAAGCAGGCGGCGATGCCCCAGCGTCTTTCCCTGATTTGCGACCAGATGCCGCAACAGCTCGAATTCTTTCGGAGTTAGCCGCACCGGATTGTTTTTCACCGTGACCACGCGTTTGTCGAAGTCAATCTTAAGATCGTCCGTCAAGAACGCCGGAGTAGCATCGCCAGGGGCGCTGCGCCGGAGCGCGGCGCGGATCCGCGCCATCAATTCCTGCACCCCGAACGGTTTCACCACGTAGTCGTCTGCGCCTGCATCGAGCGCCTGCACTTTGTCGCGCTCGCTATTTCGTATGGTCAGCATAATGATTGGCACGTCGCTGGAGGTCCGGATTTCGGCGCAGGTTTCAAGGCCGGAGATTCCGGGCATATTCACATCGAGGACAATCAGGTCGGGCCGTACAGCGCGAAGCTTTTCGAGCGCTTCCTCTCCGCTGGCGGCTTCCACCACGGCGTATCCGTGCGAAGTAAGGGTGGTGCGCATAACGCGGCGGATTTGGGGTTCATCATCAACGATCAAGATGGTGGCGTCGCTCATGGTTGTGCCGGGCGACTCTGATCGACCGGCAAGGTAAAGGAAAAGACCGATCCTTGGCCGCGCTGGCTGGTGAGGCTCATCGCCCCCCCATGAGCCGCGACGATTGCTTTGGCAATCGGCAGGCCCATGCCGGTCCCCTGAACCAGAAACCGCTGATCCTTGCCGCGATAGAATTTCTCAAAGATCAGGCTTTGCTCCAGGTCGTCGATTCCAGCGCCTCGATCGGCCACGCTGGTGTTGAGAAAATTGCCGCTTAGCTCGGCGGTAATCGTGATGGGTTCGTCCGCTGGAGAATATTGGTTAGCGTTCTCGATTAAGTGAGAAAGAGCTTCCTTCATCAGGCCGAGATCCACTCGCACCCGCGGAAGTCCCGGTGCTACCACCACTCGCACAGTGCGATTGCCCAGTGTGGACTTGCATCGGATTAAAGCGGCGTCAATCAAGTTCTCGATGGATGTGGATTCAAACTTTAGCTGCACTTCGCCCGCATCCAGACGCGCCATCTCGGCGGCTTCTCCGACCAAGCGGTTCAGCCTGTCGCTTTCCTCGTTGATGACGACCAGGAGATCTTGCCGTTGCGCCTCACTGAGCCCTGCGTTGGTCAAAAGATTTGTCACCGAAGCTTTAATCGACGTGAGCGGAGTTCTCAAGTTGTGGGTGACGGACTCGGTCAAGGCAGTGCGCAAACGCTCACCCTCGCGAGTTGCTTCGGTCAGCCCGAGTTGCTCGATGGCCCGGGCGCGCTCCATAGCCACCCCGATCAACGTCCCGATGGCTTCCAGCGTCTGGCGTGAGAGAACCGAACCGGAAATTCCCAGGCTGCCGATTGGACGCACTCCCAGCCGGACGGGAACGAAACAGAGGCTGTTCGGAACATCAATCACCGGCTCTTCGCGAGCGACGATTGCTTTGAGGCTGTCGATATCGAGCCGCGGAATCACCGGGCCCGAGCGATATACTTTCTGCTTTTCGGAAAGCAGCAGCGCGGCGGCGCCGACTTCGAAGGTATTTACAATCTGCGCGGGAATGCGGTTAAGCAACTGAATCACGTTGCCGGATTCGAGCAGCACCTGGCTGAACGCGTACAATTTTTCGATTTCTCTGCGCCGCGCTGAGGCATCCTCAGCCTTCTGACGCGCCTGAGTAGATAAGGTACTCGCCAGGACGGAAACCACCAGAAAAGCGAAGAGCGCAACCCAGTTCTGGGGATCCGCAATGGTGAATTTTCCGACCGGCGGGAGGAAATAATAATTGAACGCCAGCATTGCTGCGATAGACATGAACACTGAGACAGCAATGCCCCAGGCGGTGGAAACGGCTAAAATAGCGAGCAGAAATGTGAGAGCAACAGTCGTGGGATTGACCGGAAGCACACGGCGATAGAAAACAGAAATTGCGAGCACCAGGCCTAAGGCGGCCGCAAATCGGAGAAAACGGTACAGAAATGGCTCGCGCACGTGTGCCATTCTATCGTAGCTTTAGCAGTCGTTCGCAAAAGAGATTAAACCGAATGCCGAAAACTCCTGAAGAATGGCTCGCGGTATCGAAGCCGCCGGAAAAAACCAAGGGCATATTGAAGCTGTTTCTCGGCTATGCGCCCGGCGTTGGAAAGACGTACAGCATGCTGAGCGAGGCCATCCGTAGAAAGAACCGCGGAGAAGACCTTGCGATCGGCGTGGTGGAGACGCACGGGAGAAAGGGAATCGCGGAACTGGCGCCGCAACTGGAAAGCATCCCGCGCCGCAAAATGGATTACAAGGGCACAATCTTTGAAGAGATGGATGTAGAAGCGATCATCTTGAGAAATCCGCAAGTGGTTCTGGTGGACGAACTCGCGCACACCAACATTCCCGGCAGCACGCATCGCAAGCGCTACGAGGACGTCCTCGAAATCATAGAGGCTAAGATCGACGTCCTCTCGACTTTAAACATTCAACACATCGAAAGCATCGCGCCCACCGTGAGAGCCATTACCGGAGTGCAGGTGCGCGAGACCGTTCCGGACTGGGTGCTGCAAATGGCGGACGAAACGGTAATGATCGATTTGACTCCCGAGGCTTTGCAGAACCGCATGAAGCGCGGCGATGTTTACGGCGGCGAAAAAGTGGAACAAGCTCTTAAGAATTTCTTTCGCCGCGGTAACTTGATCGCTTTGCGCGAACTGGCTCTGCGGCAAGTAGCGGAGCAGGTGGATCGCAGCCTGGAATCCTACATGGTGGAAAAAGACATCCGCGAAAGCTGGGCCGTTCGCGAGCGCATCGCCGTGTGCATCAGCGGAAATCCGAAAGCGCAATATCTGGTGGCGCGAGCGGCACGCATGGCACGCCGTATGGACGCGGAACTCTACGCCATACATGTTGACGACCGGCCGACGGAGGGGCAGGAGGAAAAAGCCCTGGTCGCGAACTTACAATTCGCCGAAAGCCTGGGAGCCAAGCCGGTGCGCCTAAAAGGCGACAATATCGCCGACGCCACGGCACGGTTCGTACGAGATAAGCATGTGACCCAGGTTATTTTCGGCAGGTCGGCGATAGAAGGCTGGCGAAAACTGCGTTACATGAATGCGATCAACCGGTTTCTGCGTGATGCTCCTGCCGTGGATGTCCACATCGTGACGCAAGAGCCCGATTAGCCCACTCGCTATTGCTATTCGTTTTCTGCGGGAATGTCGAATTTGACCAGGTCGGACTGGAAGCCTTTGGTCTTCACCGCTCCGTAAGCGATCCCGATTACCATCCAAATGCCCCCCGCAATTTGCGCGGCCGGGCTAAGATTCAACCAGATGAAAAAACAAATCAGAAACCCAAGAACGGGTGAAACCAGGTCGGCCCAATGTTTTTCTTTCGCACGCAGGTAGTAGCGGGTGAACGCCGCACCATTCACTCCCATAAAAGCTATCAGTGCGCCGAAATTAAGCAATTCCGCGCCGCGTTCGTAGCTGATTAGAAAGGCACCTGTCAGCGCAAGAGCGCCGACAAAGATGACGTTGTTTCGCGGGATATGGTTCTTGGGATCGATCGCGCCGAAAAACTTCTTAGGGATGCCGTTGCTGCGTCCCATTCCATAGAGCAATCGCGACGCTCCCAGTTGCGAGCCCATTCCCGACCCGATATTTGCGATCAAAACAGTGAAGTTCAGCAAATGAAACAGAAAGAAGCCGCCGGCTCGGAAGGCCACTAACGGAAACGCAGATTCCACTTTGTCCGGAGGAAATGCACTCGAGCCCCACACAAGTTGCGCCGCATAAACTTCGAGCGACGCCAATACTCCCGTGATCACGCAGACCAAAACCGTCGCCAGCATAATATTCCGCCGCGGATTTTCCACCTCTTCTGAGAATGTAGAGATCGCGTCGAAGCCGATATAGGTGAGGACCGCAATCGAAGTGCCGCGAAAAACGCCGCCGAAACTGAAGGTCTGAGGATTATAGAAGGGCTGCCAGAAAAAACCGGCGCCGTATTCGTGTAACCCCCAAACGAAGCGGATTACGAATGCAAAGAATACCACGACGACGATGGACATTCCCGCCGCCAGCACATCGTTAATCCGCGCTGAAGTCTTTACCGCGCGCAGATTAAGCACCGTGAAACCGACTGCATATGCCGTGGCCAGCGCCCAGTAAGGCACGCCAGGCAAAATATTCTGCGTCAACTTGCTGCAGATTACCGTGCAGATTAGCGGGTTCAGAATGTAGTCCATCAGCATCGCCCACCCAGTCACGTACCCAAGCGACGGATGAATTTCCTGGCCGACGTAGGTGTAGGCCGAGCCTGCGCTGGGATAGGCACGCGCCATCTTGCCGTAACTGACCGCGGTGAAGAGCATCGCCACCATAGCGATCAGAATCGTGGTCACTACGTGCCCGCGCGCTACGTTACTGATTACCCCGTAAATGCCCATCGGCGCGATCGGCTGAATGATCACGATGCCGATGATGATGAGGTCCCAAAGGTGAAGAGTGCGTTTGAGCGTGACCGGCGCAGGCGCGGGGGAACTTGCTTCGTTGCTCATTCAGTGGTGACCGATTTTACAAGGTTCCTCGGATGGTCTACATCGCACCCATTCAGCGTGGCGAAGTGATACGCAAAAAGTTGCAGCGGCACAACTTCGAGAATCGGCAGCAGCAATTCCGCCGCGGCGGGAACGTGAATGATCCGGTCCGCAAGTGTCGAAATTTCGCGATCCCCTTCGGACGCAATCGCGATCGATTTTCCGCCGCGGCCCTTGATGTATTCGAGCACCGAAAGCGTTTTCTGGTACCGCAGCACGGAATCTGGGTCGGCGAGATCGCGCGTGGCCAGAACGATCACTACAAGCTTTTCGTCCACCAAAGCGTTCGGGCCATGGCGTAGTTCCCCGGTAGGAAGCCCTTCCGCTTGAACGTAGGAGATTTCTTTCAGCTTCAGCGCTCCTTCACGGGCAATTGCATAATGAACGCTGCGGCCGAGAAACAAAAACGCTTGTGCATGCTGATATTCGCGGGCGCACCCCGCAGCCTGCGCGTCCCAGGAAGGCAGAGCTTTTTCGATTTCCGCGGGCAGCGCGTTGAGAGAATCCAGATGCGCGCGCACGACTCCGGAAGTGATGCGGCCGCGTTTGCGCGCCAGGAATAATGCAAGGAGATAGAGAATCGTCAACTGCGATGTAAAACTCTTTGTAGCCGGCACGGCTTTTTCCAGTCCCGCAAACGTATGCAGAGTGGCGCTCGCTTCGCGCGCGATGGTGGAACCGGCAACGTTCGAAATCGCCACGGTTTTAGCGCCGCGACTGAGCGCCTGGCGCTGCGCCGCTATGGTGTCGGCCGTTTCGCCGGACTGCGTTATCACGACTACGATCGGCTCGGAGTCGGCGTGCGTGGAGCGATAGCAATATTCGCTGGAGTATTCCACGTCCACCGCAATTCCCGCGAGGTCCTCCATCATGATTTCGCCCGCCAAGCCCGCATGGCGGCTAGAACCGCTGGCCGCGATGATGATCTTCTTGAAGGCAAAAATCGCGCTGTCAATGGGTTGAAGCGCTTCGGCGAAAATGGACTCATCTTGTACGTTGCGGCGGACACATTCGCGAATCGCGCGCGGCTGTTCGTAAATTTCGCTGAGTATGGAATTCGGAAAGCGGCTTGGCGCCGCAGGAGCAGGCTTCGAGTGTTCCTTGGGCATCAGCGCCCGCCGCCTGAGTTTTGCACAGAGGCTGCGCCGGCTTCCTTCAACGGGATAGTTGTCACGTCTATATTCCAGCCCGCGATGGTGAGTTCAAGCGGACCTGAAATATCCGAGGTGGAAAGATATCGTGCGGTGATTTCGCGAGATTCTCCGGGCATCAGCTCGATGTAGTTGTCGCCCCAAAAGACCGGAAGGATTTCCTCAGTCTGGCCGCTTTTCTGAATTCCAAACCGCACTTGAAACGCCAAATGGTCGCTGGGGTTTTTAACCGCAACGTGAACCGCAGGGCCATCAGGGGTTGTAGTTCTAGCTTCCTTAACATCAAGTTTCACTTTGGGCAAATTCTGAAGCGCGGTGAAATCTTCGTACGACGATACCGGCGTGTATTTGTAGGTAGTCTTCGCCCACTCGTACACGTTTTTCTTCGCAGACAGCCAATAAAAGTTAGTGCTCGCGGTTTTTCCATCGCTGGTCTGAA
>JBAVQA010000491.1:0-2582 GCA_049693595.1 Candidatus Acidiferrales bacterium
TTCTCGAAAAAGGTATCATCGAGGTGGCGCCGCTGGCCTTCATGCGCGGCCGCACGCTGAACGATTCTTTCGTCATCCTCGACGAGGCGCAGAACACCACCAGCGAGCAAATGAAAATGTTTCTCACCCGCCTGGGCTTCAATTCGAAAGCCGTGATTACGGGAGACGTCACGCAAATCGACCTCCCGGATACGCGGCGCTCGGGATTAGTGGAAGCCATCGAAATCGTCGGCAAGATCGAAGGCATCTCCACGGTTTATTTCGACGAGCGCGACGTCGTACGTCACAGCCTGGTTCAGCGTATTATCAAAGCATACGACGAGCACAATGCGTCGCATCCTCCCGGCAAAAATCATCGAGCTTAATCCAGTTCCATGATTCTCAACCAACAGCGTCAGGTGAAAGTTTCTATTGCCGGACTCGAAAATTTTTCCACGAAGGTGCGGCGGATTCTGCGAATTCCGGCGAGCGCCCTTAGCATCTGCCTGGTCAGCAATGCAGAAATCGCGAAATGGAATCGTTTGTACCGTGGTAAAAATCGGCCCACCGATGTATTGTCGTTTACAACGGATGAGCCACACTCTAAGCAGAGGATTCGCAAATTGCCCGGGAAGCGCGCAACTTTCGCGCCGCGCGCAGCCTCTTCGCCGCGGTATTTGGGTGACATTGCGATTGCGCCGGCTGTCGCCCGGCAAAACGCGCGCCGTCTTGGACGCGATTTCGACGACGAAATGCGCATCCTAATCCTTCACGGAATTCTCCATCTAATGGGATACGATCACGAAGCCGATCAAGGTCAAATGGACCGGCGGGAAATGCGTCTTCGTCGCCATCTCGGATTGGCATAATCATGGCGATTTTCGTCTACACCATCGGCATTCTTGCCCTCACCGGGATTTTGCTGTTCTTTTCCTACCTCGATCGCGTGTACCGCGAGCTGGGGCGAGCCTCCACCGGCCGCATCCATGACCATCTCGAAATATTCGAATCCGAAGTTGCGCCGCGGTTCCACATGGCGCCCCGCCGCGCTGCTCTCGCGTTCAGCATTCTCACGCGCCTCTGGCTCGTTCTTGTGGCAGCGATCACAGCGCGTGCCGTGATCTTTTTCGCTCTCGGAACCTGGGAAGCTGCCCTCCAGATGATTTTTTTTCTGGGCGCCCAAGTCGTGGTCGTGATGCAGTTTTTGCCTTCGCTTCTTCTTGCTCGCGTGCCGGGCAAGTGGATCGCGCCATTTGTTCCCATTGTGCGTGTGTTTCTTTTTCTCACCTGGCCGGTTCTCGCTGTCCTCGAACTGCTTGTCTCCGTGCTCCACGTTTCGGAGGAGGAGCCGAGCGCCCCGGCCGCTGAACAGCAAGCCATCGAAGATTTCGTTGACGCCGCCACCGAAGAGGGAATCATCGAGCAGGACGAAGCGCGGCTCATCGAACAGGTGGTCGAGTTCGGCGACAAGCGCGTGCGCGAAGTGATGACGCCGCGTCCCGACGTGATTGCCATCCGCGCGGATGCTTCACTGGAAGAATTGCGCGAGCTCGCCGTCGAGACGAAATTTTCGCGTTTGCCGGTCTTCGAAAAATCGCTGGACGACATCGTCGGCATCGTCATGGCGCGCGATATGCTCGAAGTGCCGGACACGGAAGCCGCTCATCGCACCGTTCGCGAGCTGAAGCGCCCGGCTCTTTTTGTGCCGGAAACGAAATTTGGCTCCGAGCTGCTGAAAGAAATGCAGCGCAAAAACCAGCAGATGGCCATCGTGATTGACGAATACGGCTTGATGGCCGGGGTCGTCACCATCGAAGACATGGTGGAAGAAATCGTCGGCGAAATCGGCGAAGAAGATCGGCGGCCCGCTCCCGACGTGATTCGCGAAGCCGGAGGCGCGCTGGTCGTTCGCGGCAGCGTGCCGGTGGACAAAGTCGGCGAACTATTTGGCGTGCGCCTCGACGCCGCCATGCAGCACTCCAGCTCCACCACCATCGCGGGCTTGCTGAATAGCCTCGCGGGCCACGTTCCGCGCACCGGCGAAGTGATCGATGCGGATGGCCTTCGCTTCGAAGTCCTCGAAGCCAATCAGCGCAAAGTTCTGCGCGTCCGCGCCCGCTTCAACTAAACCTCTCTGAACGAAAACATCTTCGTGCCCCGCGCTTCTTCCGTCTGCTTGGGAAACTACTCGCATCCAGCCCGTTGGCGTACAATCGTTGTCTCCATGTCTTTCAAGTCCGGCTTCGTCGCGATTGTTGGCCGCCCTAATGCGGGCAAATCCACGCTCGTAAATACGCTGGTCGGCCAGAAAGTCGCCATCGTCTCGCCCAAGCCGCAAACTACTCGCAATCGCATTCAGGGCATTCTGAATCGCGATGACGCGCAAATCGTCCTCGTAGACACGCCCGGCATTCACCGGCCGGAGAATGTTTTGAGCCGCATGATGATGGACGAATTGCAACACGCGTTGGAAGGAATCGACATTCTTTCGCTGATCGTTGACGCCACCGCTGATTTCGGCGGCGGCGACCGCTTTTCGATTCAGTGGGTCGAGAGGTTTCATGGGCCTGTGTATCTTTTGCTGAATAAAGTGGACCGCATCC
>JBAVQA010000492.1:0-8637 GCA_049693595.1 Candidatus Acidiferrales bacterium
GACAACGATCGCGTGGGCGGGTGGATGTTGATGTACCAAATGCTGGACGCGGGGGAGTGGTTGCTTACGGAGAATTGCTTTGAGCTGATTCGCACGATTCCGAATCTGGTGCGCGATCCGGCGCGAGTGGAAGACATTGAAAAAATGGATGGGGATGATCCGGCCGACGCCGCGCGTTACGGGTTGAAGTCGCGTTATGGCGCGGGTCGGTCGTGGGAAACACGACCGCCCATCGAACAGCGGGTTGCTGAGCGCGTTACGTCAACGGATCCAACGGGCCGGGCTATGCAAATGCGCAAGTTTCAGGCAGAAGAGTCCCGGAGGGTGCAGGCAGTTTCATTTCTGCATCATCACCGGCGGAGATAGCACCGCCCATTAGAACCTACACAACCTATGAACATTCAGACAATTTGGCGGGGAATTACGGGGACGCGGTATACGCGAGCGCTGGAGGCGGAGGTGGCGCGGTTGCGCGCGGAGAATCGCGCGCTGCTGAATTCGATACTTGGGATTGCGGGCGTTCCGCCGATCACGGTGATACCTGATTCGGTGTCAATAGGGTCACAGGATGCGCGGTCTCTGCGTCTCGAAAGCGGTCGTGGGAGTGTGCCCACCGGCGCCACGCAAGCCAGGCTTCCTTCCGGGGAAATGAATGCGACAAACGGGAAGACGCAAGGCGCAAACATGGTTACGCCGATGCGCAAACGTTCGTGGCACCAAATCTATCGCATGCTAGAGATTGATTCGGCGAGGAAGAAACCGCAAGAAGCGGTAGACATTCCGCCGGCCACGACGCGGAGCTAGCGCCAAAAAACAACAAATCTCGCCAATGCTGCAGCGGGCGCAGCCAGCTGCGCCCCTACGGCCCAGAGCGATGCGTAATATTCGGTTATCGTTCGAATCGTCGCCATTCTGTACAACATTTTTTAGCTCTTACAAAACTGGAGGGAACATGCCGTTTATTCGAGGGCGTTACCACATCAATCCGATCGCGGGGGAGGCGCTGGAAGCGGCGCGGGCGGCCGAAGCTGCGTTGTCTGAGTTGGAGGAAGAGGCGGACAGTGCGCTGAATGATTCGGCGGACTCGCAGTCAGATCAGGGCGGGGAAGATGACGACGAGTTCGGCGGAAACGCTTCCCAAGCGGGAGCGGGGCCGATACATCGCGTGGAAATCGAAGCGGCGGAACTGGTGCCGTCGCATTCGGGGCGCGCGCAGCGAGGGTTTGTTGCGCGCGTGCATCGCGAAGGCGGTGGTACGGCTGGCATGCGCAACGGCGTCGCATCCAGCTCGCCGCGACTGCCGGGAGAGTATCCGTCGAGTGCGTATTCGGCGCGTCCGCAGACGCATGTTTTTGCGGGGCATCGAGATTTGATCAGTTTTCTGCGGGATGAATTTGCGAAAGACTGCTCCAAATAAGACATTAAATTCCTGCGCTTGCGGCTGTTTTTTTGCTACAGCGCAGTCCAAAAGCGGCGGCAAGTCGCCGCACTCCAAAAGGGACTAGGGCGTTCGTTCATGCTGTTTTTCCTCAGGGGCTAAAGCCCATGTTTTTCCCGGACTCGGAATGTCGGAGCTAAACCTCCGACCACCTAAAAAGCAATGATGACGAGCGGACGCGGAATGCGGCAGCTCGCTTTACTTACGGTTACGGCTTGCCTGCGCCGCAGCGGGCGCAGCGTGCTGCGCCCCTACGGAGACAGGGCGGCGAATAATATGTGCACGACGTGTACGTCTATGCATAAGGTGAAAACTTCTCATGTCTAGCCAGAAGCAAATTGTGCAAGCGGATCCGGCGATCGTGCCGGTGGAAGGGCCGACGCAAGCAGCCACTAGTGCAGGAACTGGATTTGCGAGCGCGACGAATTCGTTACGGGAAGTGAACGGGCGCGCAGGGGTTCCCGTCGAGCCTGCGGCAAATCCGTTTGGGGCGAACAACGAGCAGTTGCCGGAGAGGTTGCAGGAAGCGCTGCGGCGGCTGGTGTTTCAGTTTTCGACGGAATCGGAATCGACGCGGCGGCAGGAAGTGCGGCGGATCAAGCAGGCGCACCAATTCTGGCGCGGTCTGCAATATTTGTGGTGGAGCGAGCAGGACCAGAACTGGCACCTACCGTTCGAGCAAAAAATGACGGACGGATCGTCCATCGAAGATTTGCCGCGCTACGAGTTCGTGACGAATATTTATCAGGCTTTTGGACTGTCGCTGGTTTCCGTGCTTTCGCAGGACGTGCCGCGGGTAAGGTTTTTTCCTTCGTCGGCGCAAGCGGAAGAAGATGTGGCGGCAGCGAAGGCAGCGACGGAAGTGGCGGGGCTGGTTGAGCGCAACAATCGCGTCGGGAATTTGATTGTGGACGAGGCGTTTCAGCTTTGGACGGACGGGAAAGTTGGCGCGTACGTGCGGTTTGTGGTGGATGGGCAGCGGTTTGGATTTCATCCGGAGACGGAGATTGGCGCGCGGGAAGTGCGGATTGGCGGGGATGTTTACGTTTGCCCGGAATGCAGCGCGGAGACGGCGGCGGACGATTCCAGCGGCGAAGGATCGCTAGGTGGCGGCATTGATGCACCCGGCAACGAAGGGCAAGAGCAGATCCCTCGCTCCGCTCGGGATGACAGGAAAAAGGCGGGAATCGCGAATAGCGGCAACGGTGGCGCCAGCGGCGTGACGCCCCAGCCTGACGCGGATCTAAACAGCCGGAGGGACGCCGGCGCTACGAAAAGCGGGGCCGCGGCTCGTCATGGCAATGGGGCGGCCGGCGATTCCCAAGGTACATCGTTCACACCACAGTGCAATTTCTGCGGGGCGCTGCTGACGGAGGAAGATTTTGTGGCGGCGGAGACGGTCACTGTGCCTTCGGGGCAGACGCGGCTGCGGGTGCCGAATGGGCAGGAAGTGATCACGATTGTTGGCGGGCTGGAGTTGAAGACTCCGCCGTGGGCCAACGAGATGCACGAGTACCCTTACTTGCAGTGGAATCTCGAGGTGCATCAGGCGCGGCTGCGCGCGGCGTATCCGCATGCGGCGGACAAAATTGGATCGCCTGTTGCGCCGGGTGCGCAGCAGTACGAGCGGCTGGCGCGTCTTTCGCAATCGCAGGGCGGGCCGCTGACCGAGGGCGGGGATTTCAACATCAATCTGATTACTTTTCAGCGGACATGGCTGCGTCCTTGGGCGTTTTTCGCGCTGGACGACAAATCCATGCGCGACGAACTGTTGCAGATGTTCCCTGACGGCGCGTACGTGGCGTTCGCGGGGGATGCGTATTGCGAATCGCGCAACGAGAATATGGACGATCACTGGCGCGTGCTCCACGCGCTGCCTGGAGACGGGTCGAGCGGACGTCCGGCGCTGGGCGATGCGCTGATCAGCGTGCAAGAACGGTTTAACACGCTTTCGAATTTGCAGATGGAGACTTACGAGTACGGGATTCCGCCGATTTACGCGGACAGCGAAGTGCTGGATTTCGATTCGTTGCAAAACCAGACGGCCGAGCCGGGTTCGCATTATCCGGCGCGCGCGAAACCGGGGCAGTCGCTCGCGGCGGGATTTTTTCAGCCTGAGCCGGCGGAAGTTCCCGGCGATCTAGCCGAACACGCTGCGAATTTGATGGGGCCGATCGCGCAGTTTCTTACTGGAGCTTTCCCGGCACTTTTTGGCGGCGCGATGTCGAACAACGACACGGCGTCCGGCTACGCGATGGCGCGGGACCAGGCCATGGGGCGCATCGGGTTGGTTTGGCGACGGATGAAATTCTTTCATGCGGACATTATGTTGCTGGCCGTGGACTGCTTTCGACGCAACCGGCCGAATGATGTGGAGGTCACGCTGCTGGGAGCGGGCGCTGCGTTTGAATCGCAATGGATTCGTCTCGCTGATCTGAAGGGGAATCTGTTCAGCTACCCGGAGACGGACGAGCAGTATCCGACGCTGTGGTCGCAGCAGCGCGCCGTGTTGCTGCAATTGATTGGGAATCCCGACCCGCAGATTCAAGCGGTGTTGGCGCATCCGGAAAATATGGCGCTGGTGAAGAGGCTAATTGGGTTGGAAGAGTTTGTGATTCCGGACGAGGAGTCACGCACGAAGCAGTACCGCGAAATCGCGCAGCTTGTGGCGGAGCTTCCGTTGGTGAAGCGGCAGGACGTGACCAGTGCGGTGAATCCTGCGTTTAAGGAAGCTGTTGCGAGCGGAGTTGACGCGGAGATTATTTTGCCGAGTATTATGCCGGATGAGTTTGCGGACAATCACGCGGTGGAGTTGGAAATTTGCATGAGGTGGTTTTCGTCGGATGCGGGGCAGGTGGCAAAGATTGAAGCGCCGCTGGGGTACGCGAATGTTCGCGCCCACGCGCTGTTTCACCGCGATTACTTGCAGAAGCAGCAAGCTGCTGCCGCGGCGCACGCATCTCAGAGCTAACGGGCAGTAACATTGACAAGGTTGTCACTTCAATAGTACATTCCACTTCGAGATGTGGATTTATTCCGAATACCTAGATCGACACGGGTCTCGACGACCTGAATAAAGAGCGGAAGGAACAACTTCGCAGAATAGTAAAAGCCCGCGGCAATCGAAACGTACTGGTGTACGCATCGGATTCAGCCAAGTTTCCGCAATCCCCGGTGGCCCTAAATAACTCCGACCTCATACCAATCAACGATCAAATCTCTAATCTGCCTGGAAAAGCAATCGATGTGTTGCTTGAAACCGGCGGAGGAAGTGGTGAGACCGCTGAAGACATCGTGCACCTTCTGCATCTGAAGTATGAGAGCGTGGCGTTCATCATTCCCGGTATGGCAAAGAGTGCTGGCACCATCATGGCGATGGCTGGCGATGAGATTTTGATGGAGCCAGGATCATCGTCGCTCGGTCCGATCGATGCGCAAATACAATGGGAAGGCAAATCGTTCTCTGCGGAAGCGTTTCTTAAGGGCTTGCAGAATATTAAGGACGAAGTGGCAGCGACAAACACTCTGAATCGCGCATATATCCCGATGCTACAACGAATCTCCCCAGGGGAGATTCAACATGCAGAAAATGCGCTTTCATTCGCAAAAGTACTGGTCAAGACGTGGCTTAAAGAGTACAAATTCAAAAATTGGACGGTTCATCGCACTCATAATCCGGGTTCTCCGGTGACGGACGAAGAAAAAATAGAGCGTGCGTCGGGAATTGCCGACAAACTTTGCGACCACAGTCAACTGTTGAGTCACGGCCGGTCGATTAAGTTAGAGGGTCTACACGCGATTGGCCTGGAGATAACTGACTACAGCAAAATCCCTGAGCTAGCCGACGCGATTCAAAGATATCGGGTCTTACTGCAAATGACATTTGACACTACCGCTATCTACAAGATTTTTGAGAGTGTCGACTCGCAAATCTATAAGTGGGGAGTGAACCAACAGATTCAGGTTGCGATTCCCGCGGGATTGCCTGGAGGATTTCCCGCAATCCGTCCCGGACTGCCACCCCAACTCGCAGGATTTCAGCCCACGAGTGCAATAATTCAATTTGCCTGCAACAGCTGCAAAAAGACGCACTCCCTCCAGGCTGATTTCGACCAACAACAACCACTACAACCTGGGGCTGAGCGTTTCCCATCTAACGACATCTTGATTTGCAATCAATGCCAGACGAGTAATAATCTGCTAGCATTAAGAAGGCAAATAGAGCTTCAATCTAGGCGAAAGGTGGCCCGATGAAAGATCGCGAATTTCACCCGACGGAACTTCCGCAGGGTCAGGCTCGCTTTTACCTCGTTTTTGAGAAAGTGCCTGATGCTGAAATTGAAGAGAACGCTCTAGCCCAGGAAATAGAGGAAATTGCAGAGCTCAGTCGCATGGCACAGGATATAACCGATGAGGATCAGCCGCGCTTCATGACATCCACGTAGACCCGCGTTAGGGCTAGAAGCTTCAGTTCAAAATGTTGTCAAATTCATCGCGAGCTTGTTAGTCTTCGATAACCTGGGTACGAATAACTAGCCCGCGAGGTACTGGATCTTTAATTACAGCGTGCGCTCGATGTTGCTGGTGGAGCGGGAGCTGCCGTAGGCGCTCTTTTGCGTAGGCGGAGGAGCGACCAGGCGGACGACGTGCAGGAGCCTTTCGGGTTTGAACGGTTTGGCCATGCAGACGACGGCGCCGAGTTGATGGCTGGCGGCGTAATCGGCGGGTTGCGCGGCGCGCGTGAGCAAAATCACGGGGACGTGCTGCAGGCGGTCGTTGCGTTTGATGATCAGGCAGAGATCGTGGCCGCTCATGTCCTTGCCTTCCACTTCCGCTAGGAAGCAGACGGGCACGGTGGTGCGCAGAACCTCGAGCGCTTCCTGGGCCGTGGGCACGACGATCACGGTGTAGCCGTCCTGACTAAGAACATTGCGCATGATGTCGGCGGTGCGCTGATCGGATTCGACCGCGAGCACGACTGATGGCTGTTTCTTTTGCGCCGCCGGGTTTGAGGAATTCCGATCGCCGACGGCGAAGGGATCGCCCTTTGCGGCATCCTTGTTGTCGCTTTTCTGCGCGGCTTTCGACGCGGCGAAGTGAACAGCTACTCCGTAATTCCCACCATCTTGTTCGGCGACGCGCACCACTTCGGCGCGCTGCGGCGTGTTCAACGCAGCTGCGGCGGTCGAGTACGGAAACGTGACGTCGAGAATCTGCCCTTTCCAGTAGCCACCTCGTGTGACGGTGAAGAGCAGACCGTCGCGCGAAACGTCTATGCTCTTGCAGACTTCTTCAAAGGGCTCGGGAGAATCCACGGCGCGCACGTGAACCTGCGCGGAAATTTTCGCGCGCTTGCGGCGGCGGCGTTCTACTTGAGAGGCGGTCTCTGCGGCTTTGGCTTCTGCGGAAGTAATTGTCGTGCTCATGCCACACCTCAGAATTTTTCGGGCGCGTTGCGCGTCCGGGCGAATCAGCGACGGCTGCACAAGAAGGCTTAGTCCGCGCTGGCATATATAGATGTACAAGCGAATGGCGGAGCGGGGAATAGTACCTTGGTTTCAGGCGGGGAAAATTTTGGTGAGAGGAACGGGCGAGTGGGGTAAGTGATGGTCTTGCAGTAGGTTAGGAACGGCTATACCTGTACTCGGACGGTTACCTGTAAGAATCACTGTGGAAAACAATCTGGAGCGCGGAGCTGGATCGTGACGCCTAATTTGCGATGACATTGCCAAGCACTCGTGCCGGGCACAGCATGCTGTGCCCCTACGGTTGATTGGCGCGAGTGACATGAAGGATCGGGCAGAGGGGACGTCTGGGTGACGAGCGGCTAATTCTGAAGCGAGAAGAGCCAGCGGGACGCCGACGGATCGCCGAGTGCGGGAGAAAGTCAAAAGAGCCGGCGGGACGCCCTTCTTTCGTCAGGGTAAACCGGCGCTTACGAAAGGCACCGGCGCGGCCCCCGACGACGGTGATCAGTATGCGTCGAAGTTGTTGTTGTTTTCGCCCTGGGAGCGTTGGGCGAGTTTTCGCTGCGAGATATTGACGACCCACGAGGCGATGTTCGACTGGGTGACCGGCGCGGGCAGGCGCTTGAGCATGGATTTCCAACTGTAGAATTTCAGATACATATCCTGAACGTTCTTCTCGATTTCTTCGGCGCTGAAGTTCTTGGGCTTGATGTGGCAGAACTCGCCGGGGAAGCGGCCGATGTCCTCGAGACGCAGGATGCGGTCGTCAGCCTTCATTTTTTCGAAGAACATGGTGCCTTTCTCCGGACACAGGATATTGAAGTAAGCCACCGGGACTTTTTCCTTGTGCAGAAACTCCAGCGTGTGTTCGAAGACGCCCTGCTGTTCGGTGTCCCAGCCGAAAATAAAGTTGAGCGAGTAGCTGATCCCGCGTTTGCGCAGATTACCCAGCATTTCGCTGTAGCGGTCCACCTTGTTGAAATTTTTGTTCATGCCTTTGAGGGTAGCGCGGTCGATACTCTCCAGGCCCATGTTGACGTGGAGCAGACCGCTGCGTTGCGCGAGATCCATGTACTCGTCGTCGTAGCATAGAAACGAAGTCCACAGCGCGGACCAGCGCAGCTTCAGCGGAATCATGGCTTCCATCAAGGCCATAGCGCTGGCGCGCTTGCCGCCGAAATCGCTATCGCCGAAGAAAACATTCTTCGAGCCGGTGTGCTTGATGTCGTCGATCACGTCTTGAACCGGGCGGACACGAAAGCCTCCGCCGAGGTACAGACGCTCGGAGCAGAATTCGCACTGCATGGGGCAGCCGCGGGAAGACATCAGAGAGAAGGTCTTGAACGGGCCGTATTTTTTGAGATCCAGCATGTCCCAGCGCGGCAAGGGCAAACCGCCGATGCTTTTCATCTGGGGCGCCTGGTAAACCTTTTGCAACTGTCCGGCTGCGGCATCCTCCAGCATTTTTGACCAGATGGGCTCGCCTTCGCCGATTCCAATCGCGTCGCAATGCTCGGCGGCTTCGTCGGGATGAAACCAGACATGCGGGCCGCCCATGATTACAGGAATTCCCTGGTCGCGGAACTTGCGGGCTACGTCATACCCGCGAATTGAGTGCACGGTCCAGGACGTGATGGCGACGAGATCCGGCTTGCAGTCGAAGTCAATGTCCTGAAGCTGTTCGTCAACGAGTGTGGCATCCCAGCCCTTAGGGGTGAGCGCGGCGAGATA
>JBAVQA010000493.1:0-27205 GCA_049693595.1 Candidatus Acidiferrales bacterium
TTCAAGATTTCCGAAAACGCGCGGTTGCAAAACACCAGCCGTTCCTGCGCATCGACCACGGCGACGCCTTCGACCATGCTTCGCAGGATCGCGCTCGAGCGGTTGCGTTCGCCGCTCAACAAGCGTATCTCCCGGTCAAGGTGCGCGGCCGTTTGGTTCATCGAGTCTCCCAGATCGGAAAGTTCATCTCGCGGTCCCACAGGCAGCCAGGGGTGAAAGTCTCCTGCAGCAATTCGTTGCGAGAAATCTTTCAGATGTTCGACACGCGCGGCAAAAATACGCGCGAAAATCAGAGATACCGCGATTCCGAAAAGTAAAATGATTAGCGAAGCGACGAGCAGCCGTTGGCGAAGCTCTTTTAGCGACAAATCGATTTGCGCCAACGGCAGTGCCAGACGAATCACGAATGGCGAACCGGAAGCAGGTTGAAAACGCTGGGCGCGGCACACGAGTTCGCGGACGGAATCCACCGAGCGCCCGGTACCGTTGGCTAGAGCTTGTTGAACTTCCGGCCAATCGGCGGGTTTTTCAGCGTCGCTCGCGCTATTTGGCGAGTCTGCGAGCACCTGACCGGAAGCGCCGATGATCGTGACACGCGCTCCGCTTTTCGCCATCCAGCCGGTCCATGCACGCAGCTCGGGCTCGTTGCCGACATCGGGCGGGCGCGCCTCCGCGAGATGCATCAACGAAACGAGCTGATCGTTTGCAGAGCGTACCGAGTGGCTGCGAACGACACGGGCAGAATAGGAATCAACGGCGATTAAAACGCTGGCCAGAAGGACTAAGTACGTCAGTCCCAGGCGCCAGAAAAGCCTAGCTCGCACGGCTGGTTTCGAAGAGGTAACCGGCTCCGCGAATTGTTTTCATGAATCCCGGATGCTGTGGGTCGGCTTCGATTTTCTCGCGCAATCGCCGCACGTAGACATCCACGCTGCGCGGAGTGACAAATCGTTCCGTGCCCCAAACGGCATCGAGTAATTGATCGCGCGTGAACACGCGGTTGGGACGCGCCGCCAAAAAATAAAGCAGCCGGAATTCGAGTGTGCTCATTTGCACCGGTTTTCCCGCGCGCGTTACGCGATATGCCGCCGGATCAATCTTCAAGGCGCCAATCTCGAGCGGCTTCTCGGAGGGCGCTCCAGGTTCAGCGCGCCGCAACAGCGCTTTCACTCGCGCAACAAGCTCGCGCGGACTGAATGGCTTGGTGACGTAATCGTCTGCGCCAAGTTCCAGGCCAACTACGCGATCCGCTTCTTCTCCCTTAGCAGTGAGAATCAGGATCGGCAGCCGGTTCAGTGTGACATCCTTGCGAACTTCTTTGCAGATCTCAAGTCCCGAAAGTTTCGGCAACATCAGATCGAGGATCAGCAGGTCGGGCGCGGCTTTTCGAATCTGGGCGAGCCCAGTGGAGCCATCCCCACTTGACGCCACCTGATAGCCGTCCTTCTCCAGATTGTAGCGCACCAATTCAACAATATCTTTGTCGTCTTCTATCACCAGTACGCGTTTCATCGGCTCTCTTTCTAATGAGTTGACCACACAATAGGGGAATCCTATCGCGGAAGCAAGCGGGCGCGGATTGCTGGCCATTTTTTAACACGGCGTTAACAAAGTGTCACATCGGCACGGCGCGTCCTTCCTGAAACACTTTCCCCGGCCGGCGTTCTCACAAGCAAACTCTCAAAATAGCTCAGCTCGCTGATTCGATACGCCTTGCGTCTGCCTGCCTATACCCGGTTTGGCCTCTTGTCTGCTCCCTTCTAAGCCGGCCCGTTCGCAGCGGTGGTGCTCGCTATCGGCTTCAATCTAGTCACTCACTCCTCTTGGGAAAAAGGAAAGGGAATGCGCAGACGCCATGGCTGGAACAGGGGCCAATTCCTCGGTTACATCACGTCGCGCACTCTCGCGCAGACCGCCCTGGTGGGATTTCTGGCCTTACCAGCATGGCCGCAACAGAACTCGACGGACCTGACCACCAAGAGTCTGGAAGATCTGATGAATGTCCAGGTTACCTCGGTCTCGAAGAACGAGCAGACGCTTTCGCGCACGGCCTCGGCAATTTTCGTGATTACGGCCGAGGATATTGCCCGCTCCGGCGCAATGAACATTCCCGATCTTCTGAGAATGGTGCCAGGCATGGATGTGGCTCAAATCAACGCCCACACCTGGGCCATCAGCGCTCGCGGATTCAACGGTGAGTTCAGCAATGAATTGTTGGTGCTGGTAGACGGCCGCACGGTTTATGTGCCCACCTTCGGCGGAGTCTTCTGGGACGTACTGGATATGCCGCTCGACGATATTGAAAGGATCGAAGTGATCCGCGGCCCCGGGGGAACGATTTGGGGGGCAAACGCGGTCAATGGTGTGGTGAATATCATCACGAAGAAGGCTGCTGACACGCACGGAGCATTGATTGTCGCCGGCGGAGGGACACTCGACCAGGGATTTGGAACAGCACAATACGGAGGTGCGCTGGGCAAGAACACCGACTATCGTGTGTACTCCAAGTATCTAGATCAGTCCCAACTCCCGGCTATTGCCGGCCAACTCGGAGGTGACAGCTGGCATCTCCTCAGCGGCGGATTTCGAATCGACAGCACTCTTTCGCCGCGAGATACGCTCGACGTCCAAGGAAGCTTTTACCGAGGAAACGAAGGGAATCCTTCCCGGATTTTGGCCTCCGTTACGTCGCCAGGTCTCGAAGAAGTCGACCCGAAGGTTGATCTGTCTGGCGGTTATCTGCAATTAGCTTGGAATCATACTTTCTCTGCACGATCTGATACCACGCTTCAAATTTCCTACGATAGCTTCGGTCGGAATGACACCTTAGCGGAGAATCGGTACACACTAAATCTCGATTTTCAACACCACATCGAGTGGGGACAGCGGCAAATCATCATTTGGGGCTTGGACTATCGCTACTCATCGTCGCAAACTCACGGGAGTCTCATCATATCTCTGAACCCCGCGGACCTTACCACCCAGATAGCCGGTTCATTTGTCCAGGACGAAATTGCTCTCTCACCAGACCGGCTCTATCTCACAATAGGCACAAAGCTGGAACATGATTACTACACCGGGTTTGTTTTGTTGCCGAGCGCCCGCATTGCGTGGCAACCGAATAACCATCTAATGTTCTGGGCAGCGGTGTCTCGAGCCGCTCGCACTCCTGCTAGTTTGGATATCTCCGAACGCTTGAACTTCGCCGGATTTCCCGGCGCCAATGGTGTCCCCGTCTTGATCGGGCAGGTGGGCAATCCACACTTTAAGAATGAAGACTTGACCGCTTATGAGGCCGGCATTCGAAACACCATACTGAAGCGCCTCTCGATCGATTTCGCCGCCTTTTACGGTGATTACACTCACCAGGAAACTGCCGAACCAGCTCCGCCCGTTTTCGAAACCGCACCGGCTCCTCCTCATTTATTCATACCTACTGTTTTCGAAAACCTGCTGCACGGGGAATCTCACGGACTGGAGGTCGCCGCTAACTGGAAAGTGACCGATCGGTGGACGCTCAGTCCCGGTTATGCCTTTGAACAGATTCATATGCATTTAGATCCTTCGAGCCAGGACACTACGTCTGTGTCCCCCGCGCAGGGGAGCAGCCCGGTAAACTCAGGTCAACTTCGATCGCACTTTATTTTTCCTCATAACATGTCGTGGGACACCTCAGCATATTTCGTGGGCCGTCTCAACGATCCAAAGATTCCCTCTTACACCAGGGTTGACACAGGGCTTACCTGGCATTACCGGGAAGGGCTGTCAATCAGTGTGGTTGGACAAAATCTCGTCCGGGATCACCACCTTGAGTTCATAGAACCTACGGGAGCTACCGTCTCGACACTGATCAAACGCAGTGCGTATGCCAAGGTCACGTGGCGATTCTGATGGCGGAGCCTAAAAATTGAACTTGCGTCGCACAAACCCGAACCATCTATCGTCTGGCGCTGCCGCCGGCTGTCGCGGAAATTCCAAGCTCTCTCTGCGTTTCTTTTTTTTACAAATGATTCTTTTGTCCTCGGCCTATAGTTTCCCGACGGCGTTGCCGGCGCAGGTGAGGCCGCCAAGCGAGTATGAGTTAAAGGCCGCCTTTCTTTTCAATTTCGCTAAATTCGTGGATTGGCCTGCGAATGCCTTTGCCGGCCCTCAGTCTCCTTTTTTGGTTTGCATACTCGGGACCGACCCGTTTGGCGGCGCGCTCGACAAGGCGTTGCAAGGGAAGGTAATTGCGGAGCATCCGGTAAGTGTCGCGCGCGTAAAGCGTGTTGCGGACATTAGCGGCTGCCAAATCTTGTTCGTTGCGGCTTCTGAGAGTCAACTGCTGCCCGAGGTGCTGGCCAAGCTCCGTGGCCAGTGCGTCCTGGTGA
Source organism: Candidatus Acidiferrales bacterium (assembly GCA_049693595.1). Taxonomy (GTDB): domain Bacteria; phylum Acidobacteriota; class Terriglobia; order Acidiferrales; family UBA7541; genus Palsa-295. The sequence continues at coordinate 4,371 of JBAVQA010000493.1, forward strand.
TCGGCGAAACAAATGACTTCGCATCTTCCGGAGGTGCCATCCAATTTACTCTGGAGGACAACCGCGTCCGTTTCTTCATAAATCCCGATGCCGCTGACCGCGCCGGTCTAAAGATTAGTTCGAAGCTTCTAGCCTTGGCGAAAATAGTGCGTGACGCTCCCGCTGGAAGAAGCTGATATGCGGGCCCTGCGCAGTTTTTCGCTCCGCGGGAAGTTGGTCTACCTCGGCCGGCCGTACTCCGCACTCTCCACTGTGCAGCGGACGGTGCGCCCTTGAGACTCTTGTCCCAGGTCGAATTGGGCAAAGACGCTTCAATCGTGGGCGCGTGGCGCACTTTCTTCACGCCGACATGCAATCCATGGCGGATAGCCATTGGCGTCGCTTTCGTTGCGCTCCATCTATTATTAGACCGCGCGACCGTCGTCTCTCACAGCTGGATTGGAACGGAATTGTGGTATCCACCCGCCGGGCTGGAATTGGCTCTCTTGTTGGGATTGGGAGTTTCTTACACTCCGTTGATTTTTGTGGCAGGATTTCTTACCTCCACCATCAATTACCACCTGTCTGTTCTCGGCGGGAATATTTGGTACGTGAACAGTCTGATTGCCGTTTGGTACGGTGGAGTAGCCATCGTGCTCCGGCGTTATTCCCGCGTGGACGGCGCATTTGGCTCGCTCCAGGAAGTATCCCGATACATTTTCGTGGTACTCGGTTCGACGCTCGGGTTGGCATTCTGCGGGGTGCTTAGTTTTCTCTGGAGCAGGCAAATACCGGCTGGTAGCTACGGCAGTTCGGTTTTGAACTGGTGGATAGGCGACTCGGTAGCTCTTTTTTGCCTCACTCCGTTTCTTCTCGTTTACATAATGCCTTGGCTCCAAGTGCATACTGCGCGGAGTACACCTGAAGTCGCGCGGACTATTCGGCCGAAAACAGACCCGTGGTCGAGAACTCCGGATTCAGGCGATGTCTTTGAGCTTCTTGCGCAGGGCGCTAGTATCTTCGCGTCGCTTTACGTTGCGTTCGGATCGAGTTTCGCTCGCGAATATCAACTGATCTATTTGTTCTTTTTGCCCATCATTTGGATTGCAGTGCGGCGCGGTGTGCGCGGAGCGACCGCCGCAACATTGTTGCTCAACTTCGGCGCAATTCTGATGTTGCGCATTTTCCCTCAGGATTTTGCCCGGCTGATCTCCCTGCAAGTTCTGATGCTCATCGTGTCCGTAACCGGCCTATGCCTGGGAACGCTTATATCCGAACGGAATCAGGCGGATCAGGAATCGCGCGAAAGCGAAGGGCGCATGCAGGCTCTCATCGGCACGATTGATGAAGTCGTGTTCGAACTCGACGTCAACGGAACGTACAAGAATATTTGGACGATCGATGAGTCCCTGTTAGTTCGGCCCAAGGCTGAATTGCTTGGCCGCCGCGCGACAGAATTCCTGAGCGCGGACCTGGTGGATCCGGTCTTAAAAATCTTCAAGCATGTTTTGAAGACGGGCAAAGTGGAAAGCATTGAATACTCCTTGCCGTTACCGGTAAAAACGTGGTTTCTCGCGCGCGTAAGCGCTATTCCTTCCCCGGACGGAAAATCCACGGCGATTTGCATGACGGCGCGCGACATCACCGCGCGAAAACTGGCCGAAGAAGAATTACGGAGAACGAGTGAAGCCGCGGAGTCAGCCAGCCGTGCGAAAAGTGAATTTCTCGCCAACATAAGCCACGAAATTCGCACTCCGATGAACGGCATTCTCGGGTTGACGGATCTCATGTTCGATACCTCGGTTACTTCCGAACAGAAGGAATATTTGGAAATGATAAAGGTGTCCGGCGATTCGCTGATGGAATTGTTGAACGCTGTCCTGGATCTTTCAAAAATCGAAGCCGGAAAGCTGGATCTCGAGCCGATTGAGTTTTCATTGCCCACGCGCTTAGCCGAAACGCTGAAAATGATGCAATTCCGCGCGAAACAAAAAGGTCTGGAGCTGCACTGGCATTCCGGACCGGACGTTCCCGAGTCCGTTGTCGGAGATCCTACGCGGCTTCGTCAGGTTTTGGTAAATCTTGTGGGGAATGCGATTAAGTTCACTGAACGCGGCCGGATCGCCGTCGACGTTCAAACGCGAGAGATTTCGCAGGAAAGCGTCGAGTTGCATTTTAGCGTTCAGGACAGCGGCATCGGCATCCCGAACGACAAGCAAAAAATGATTTTCGAAGCGTTTACGCAAGCCGATAGCTCCACCACTCGAAAATATGGCGGCACCGGCCTGGGCCTTTCCATAACCAGCCGCTTGGTGGAACTGATGGGCGGAAAAATCTGGGTCGAAAGCGAGCCGGGGCACGGCAGCACATTTCACTTCACGGCAAAGTTCGGACTGCCGCACGGTCTGGCCGTGGACGCAACGCAGCGGCAACACAGCGGAGGTGCGTTGTGAACGAAGAAAAAGATTTAAGAAAGAAAATTGTGATTGCCGAAGACGATCCTATCTCCCGCCGTTTGCTGGAGGTATTTCTGACCCGCTGGGGATACCAGGTCGCTGTGGCCACCAGCGGAACCGAAGCCTTGGAACTTCTCGAGCAGGAAGATGCTCCCCGCCTCGCCGTGCTGGACTGGATGATGCCTGGTCTGGAAGGCATTCAAGTGTGCCGCAAAATTCGTGAAGGCAAGGATCGTCCCTACACCTACATTTTGTTGCTTTCCGCGCGCACGCAGAAACAGGACTTGCTGCTCGGTTTGGAATCGGGTGCTGATGACTACTTGACCAAGCCTTTTGACGCCCAGGAGCTTCGCGCGCGTCTTCACGTCGGCCAGCGAATTTTGCAGTTACAGGACGGCCTGATGGTAGCGGGGGCTGAGCTCCTCTTTCGCGCCACACACGATTCGCTGACCGGCATAGCGAACCGCGATGTGATTCTCGATTCCCTGAACCGGGAGCATTCCCGCCAGGTGCGCGAAGGAGGCTCATTTGGTATTGTTCTGCTGGATGTCGATCACTTCAAATCGGTAAACGACACCTATGGCCACTTGTGTGGAGACGCTGTACTGCAGGAAGTTGTTCGAAGAGTTGCTTCAACAGTGCGAGCCTATGACACGGTGGGACGCTACGGTGGCGAGGAGTTTCTGATCGTTGTGCCTTCCTCCGGCGCGGACGGTATTCTCCGACTGTCCGAAAGAGTCCGGTTGGCGATCGAGACAGAACCGATCAAGACAGATGTTGGAAACGTCTCGGTTACGGTAAGTTTAGGTCTGGCCGTGAGCAGCGAAGCCGCGCCTCTTAATCCAAAGATCATGCTCAGCACCGCGGACGAAGCCCTCTACCGCGCCAAAGCAGAAGGCCGAAACCGGTCCGAAATGGGAGCCTCGGAAGATTCGGGTTCGGCTGCCGTTGCCGAAATCGCGCCTGTCAAAACCGGGTCCCTGTAGTTTCCGTTTCTTGCGTCTCGCTACACCATAGACCGGAGGGAACGCCAGCCAAAGTATGCCGCGCGAGATTCAGTTCGTCGCTCAGTCTCGGATTGACGCGCCCGCGGAGATTGTTTTTCGCTGGCACGCGGAACCGGACGCGCTTGACCGATTAACACCACCCTGGGAGCCCGTTGAAATCGTACAGCGGGCGCCGGGAATCCACGACGGCGATCGCGGAATTCTGCGCGTCCATGTGGGCCCATTCAGGATTCGGTGGGTGTTCGAGCACTGCGATTACATCGAAGGACGGCAGTTCCGTGACGTCCAGATTTCGGGCCCCTTCCGCTGCTGGGATCACACCCATAAAATGGAGCCGCAAGGCTCCAGCGCTTGCATCCTGACTGACTGCATTCAATACGAGCTGCCGTTCGGTGTTGTGGGTAAACTTCTTGCCGGCTGGTTCGTACATCGAAAGCTCACTCGTCTGTTCAAATATCGCCACCGGGTGACCGCCGAGGCTATGCGCGTCCGAAGCAAGCCTTGAAACAGTCTGGCTTTGGCTCGGCATGAAGCAAGGTTCGCCACTGCTTTGGCAATTTCATCCTCCATACGCTAGCGTATGGCAATTTATCCGCTCACTCCGGATTTTCCTGCTAAAACCCATTCCTTGCGCAACATACTTTGGTGTACATTGGTAGCTGGAGCTCAGCTCTTTGCCTTCATTTGCTGAGTCTTGAGAGGGTCAGGCTATGAGCTCGACCAAACCCGAATCCGCTGTCAACGTCAAAAGTCCCTCCGCGACCGGTCGAGAAACTCTAAGCATCACCGACAATCGCACCGGACGCCAGTACGAACTTCCCATCAAGAACGAGACGATCCGCGCTCTCGATCTGCGTCCGATGAAAGTAGACAAAGAAGATTTCGGATTGATGGGTTACGACCCCGCCTTCACAAACACAGCTTCGTGTTCCAGCAAGATTACTTTCATCGACGGTGATAAAGGAATCCTGCGTTACCGCGGCTATTCTATCGAGGAGTTGGCGGAGAAGAGTACCTACATCGAAACTGCCTACCTCATTCTTTATGGCGAGCTCCCCAACAAATCCGAGCTGGCGGATTGGTCCTACAACGTCACACATCACACTTTTATTCACGAAAGCATCAAGAAATTTCTAGATGGTTTTCATTACGACGCCCATCCCATGGGAATGTTGATTTCGACGGTTGCCGCGCTTTCCACGTTCTATCCGGATGCAAAAGACATCTTCAACCCGGAATCGCGGCGCAAACAGACCTATCGCTTGATTGGCAAGATGCCTACGCTCGCCGCCTTTGCTTACCGTCACAGCCTGGGAATGCCGTTCGCGTACCCGGACAACGATCTGAGCTACTGCGGAAATTTCTTGAACATGCTGTTTCGCACCACCGAACTGAAATACCGCCCGAATCCTACCCTTGAGCGCGCTCTGGACATCCTTTTCATCCTGCACGCGGATCACGAACAGAATTGCTCCTCCACCGCGATGCGCTGCGTGGGTAGTTCGCATGTGGATCCGTACTGCGCCACTGCTGCCGCCACTGCCGCGCTCTATGGTCCGCTTCACGGCGGAGCCAATGAAGCCGTGCTGCGCATGCTTGTCGAGATTGGATCCGTAAACAACGTGCCTGCCTACATCAAACGGGTGAAATCAGGCGAGAAGCTGCTGATGGGTTTTGGTCATCGCGTCTATAAGAACTACGATCCTCGCGCCAGAATTGTGAAGCACATTGCCTACGAAGTCTTCGACGTGATGGGTAAGAATCCTTTAATCGAAATCGCCTTGGAGTGTGAACGGATTGCGCTTGAGGATGATTACTTCGTGTCCCGCCGGCTGTACCCCAACGTCGACTTCTACACCGGCCTCATCTACCAATCAATGGGCTTTCCGATGACCATGTTTCCCGTGCTCTTCGCCATTCCTCGCACGTCTGGCTGGATTGCACAGTGGGAAGAGATGCTCCTGGACCCGGAGCAAAAGATTTCGCGGCCTCGTCAGGTTTACCTGGGACACGAATTGCGTGACTACACGCCCCTAGACCGCCGCGATTAGCCCACCCAGCCGAACTCCTCGAAGCAGACCATCCAAATATCTCCAGCCGTCCTGGTACCCCCGAAAAGTGATTGCATCTGGACGCAATCTCTGGCAAAACACTGTCTCGTCCTGCGGGGGCCACTCTTAAATGGACATCTCTACGCGCCAATCTGGTACAGCTACTATTGTCGATGTTGTAGGCGACATTACGCTCTATAACTCGCCAGAGGTTCGCAAGGTGTTGCTGAACCTCTTGAAAGAGAAGAAATCTCCCCGCGTTATCGTCAATATGCTCAGTGTGAAATACATCGACAGCGCGGGCGTGGCGTCCTTAGTGGAAGGGTTGAAGCTTTCGCGCGATTTGAAGAGTACGTTTGCTCTGTTCGGACTGAGCCGCACCGCGCAGGAAGTGTTCGAGCTTACTCGGCTTGTAAGAGTTTTTGAAATCTATACCAACGAAGAGGATGCCCTGCGCGGCGGCAGCCCGAACGCCAACGCTGCTCCGGTTAGGTAAATTTCGGCCGGTCTTCACGATTTCCCCGGGAATTCTAGCGAGTTCGGATTCAACGATGGCAATTACAGAAACGATCGGCTCGGCCACCATCAATGGACTTGCATACATTGGCGGCTTGGCTCGTCTGGCCGGCAGCTCCGTGCGAACCATTTTCATCGAGCCTATCCGCGGAAAGAAATTCCATTTCGGCCGTGCCGTCCATCAAGCCATGGCAGTTGGCGTTGAAGCTCTCCCTATTGTCTCCCTCATATCGTTTTTCATCGGCACCATCCTGGCGTTGAATGCTGCTTACGAGCTCCGCAAGTTCGGCGCTATGCAAGTTGTTGCGAGTGCGGTAGCGATCTCTATGACACGCGAGCTCGGCCCGCTGATGACTGCTGTCGTCGTGATTGGTCGCTCGGGTTCCGCCTTCGCCGCCGAGATCGGGACCATGAAGGTAAACGAAGAAATTGACGCGCTGGAGACCATGGCCCTTGAGCCGGTTGACTTCCTGGTCGCGCCGAAGTTCCTCGCCATGCTACTGATGGTTCCTTGCCTCACAGTATGGGCCGATTTTATGGGTGTGCTCGGAGGCGGTGTGTTCGGCGTGTCGGCAGCGAGTTTTACCTGGGGAAGTTACATTAGCGCCACGCTCGACGCTTTGCAGTCCCGCGATATCACCAACGGTCTGATCAAAGCCGCCATGTTCGGCCTCGTAATCACTGCTGTCGGTTGCCAGGAAGGCTTTTCCACGGGATTGGGTTCCGAGCAAGTTGGGCGTTCAACAACGTCTGCCGTGGTTAAATCCATTTTCATGGTCGTGGTCGTGGACTTGATATTTACAGCGATCTTTTACCTTACGGCCCCGAGATAAGCGGAACATGGCATCCATCACGACATCGAAAGGCGACAGTCCGCAGGCTCCCACCGGCGCGGCCATCTCCGTGCGCAACCTGCGCGTGAACTATGGCTCGAGAGAAATTCTGCACGGAATTAATTTTGAAGTACCCGCGGGCGAGACCTTGGTCATCCTGGGCGGTTCGGGCTCGGGCAAGAGCACGCTGCTGCGCACGCTGGTGGGTTTGGAAAAGCCCAGCGGCGGAGAAATTTGGATGCGCGGCAAGAATTTTGCGGCGATGTCCGAGGAAGATCGCGACGAACTGCGCAAGAAAATGGGTATGTCCTTTCAGGGCGGAGCGCTATTCGGTTCGATGACCGTGGGCGAAAATGTTGCGCTAGCGCTGCAGGAACATACCGAACTGGACGAATCCACCATCGAGATTATGGTTCGCCTGAAACTTGACCAGGTCGGTCTCTCTGGTTTTGAAAATTACATGCCCGCGCAATTGAGCGGTGGAATGAAAAAACGCGCCGCCATCGCCCGCGCGCTTTCCATGGACCCTGAAATCTTGTTTTTCGACGAGCCATCCGCCGGCCTCGATCCCATCATCGCCGCAGGAATCGACGACTTGATCTTGAAATTAAAGAAAGCGTTCAAGATCACCATCGTGGTGGTCACCCACGAGCTGGCCAGCGCGTTTCTGATTGCCGACCGCATGATCCTGCTCGACAAAGGCGTCATCGTCGCCAATGGCACAACCAAGGAGCTGCAGGCCAGCTCGCAGCCCCGTGTGCGGCAGTTCCTTGACCGCATACCTGAACCTGAATTGACCGGCGAAATTGACTATTTGCAAATGTTGACGGGAGACGTTCCGCCGATTCGGCAATGAATCTGGCTAAGTAAGTTCGTCGTGATATACTCCCCGGCGCCTAAGCTGCCGTGCGGTAGTAATCGAGGAAACAGATGGAAGCGAAGCGCGAATCGGCTCTCGTCGGATTATTTGTACTAGTGGCAGGAACTCTGCTCATCGTCACCCTTTTTGTTCTCTCCGGGGTGCTCACGTCGGGTGACAGCACTTTCCACGCGTATTTCAAGAATGCCGGTGGACTGCAACCCGGCTCGGAAGTTCGTTATGCGAACGGTCCGCCGGTAGGTCGAGTTAAGAAAGTTCAAATCGATTCTCAAGATGCAACGCGCATGAAGGTTGACTTTGCCGTGCATCCGGACATACCGGTAAAAACCGACAGTATGGTCGAGGTCACCAGCAACAGCCCCTTAGGCGAGAATTTCCTGGGAATCATCGCAGGAACGAATCCGGCTCCCCGCGCTCCTGCTGGTTCCACGATCAAGTCAAAGGAACCCGTGAGCTTTGCCGATATAACGGAAAAAATTAACGATCTGGCTCCCGCGGTGAACGAATTGATCGCTAATTTGAATTCTCGGGTGGTCGAACTGAAGGAAACGCTGAATCGCGTGAACGATCTCCTGAACGATCGAAATCGCGAAAACGTCGGCGAAAGTCTTGCCAACGTCCGCGGAATGCTCCAGGAAGATAGGCCTCTGGTTCATTCCACGCTGGAGCACATAAACACCGCCAGCGCCAAGCTCACTCCGCTCATTGATGATTTCCACAAGACAACCTTGGAAGCCAACCAGACTCTCGATCGTCTCGATTCCATGCTTAAGGATAACCGTCCGGACATTCGCGAATCGGTGAAGAAATTGCGTTCGTCGCTGACCAAGGCTGATTCGATCGTGTCGCAGCTTGATAATACGATCGCAAACAATTCCGAGAACCTTGACGAGATTATCGATAATGTCCGGCGTATCACCGAGAACATGAACGCCTTTACCGAAACGATTAGAGCGCGGCCATATTTGTTGATTCGGAGTTCTGAACCCAAATCTCACGAGCCTGGCCAGGCACCGCCGCAATAGGCGAAAAGGAGCAGGAAGTGTCTAGGCGCCGAACCCAGCTTGCTGGAATGATCTTCCTGATAGTTTGTTTTTCGGGATGCGGAGCAACGCGCCCGATGAAGTATTACGTCCTCGATCCTGGCCCAGTCTCCGCCGCGTCAGGCAGCGCGCAGTTCCCTGTCACTCTCCTGGTCGGACGCATCACTGCCTCGCATCTCTATCGCGACGATCGTCTGGTCTACGGTTCAGGGCCCGTTCAACTGGGAGTTTATTCGTATGACCGTTGGGCCGAACCTCCCGCCGACATGATTCAGGACTTGCTCGTCTCAAGCTTAAGGTCAACCGGACAATATCGCGCTGTATCCACTCTCAGTAGCAACATTCGCGGCGATTATGTAGTTCGCGGACACTTGTGGGCCATTTCCGAAGTTGACAAGCCTGAATTGATGGCGCGCTTCTCTTTACAACTCGAATTGTTTGACCCCAGCACTCGCACCACGGTTTGGTCCGGCAGATACGAGCATGACGAGCCGGCACAAGGCAAAACTGTCCAGGCTGTGGTCGAAGCGATGGACAAGAATGTGCGCGCGGGTTTACAGCAACTCACCGCAGGCCTTAGCGAATACTTCGCCAGCCATCCGGCTCCGCAGCCGGCTCAGCAGCCCGCGGGAAACTGAGGACTCCTTTTCAGCTGTGCTGTATTGGCACGGTGCCAGCCCCGATACAACAAGCTTTCTCATCTTGAACATCACCCCGCTTGCGCCCACAATAGATCTCCCTTCCAAAATATCCAGGTTCTGACTCGGATTTCCCCCTTCGATTTCCGACCAATGCTCTCGCTGTGCAAAATGCGCGCGGGAACGACGCTCTCGTTTGTTCGCTCTTTGAACCGAGGTTAATCGGTGAAAAAGGTCCGCACCAAGTCTCGCGTAACTGTCAGCGCCCGAAAAGGCGCCGAGGAAGCGTTACGCGAAAGCGAAGCGGCCTACCGAGGTCTGGTAGAAAACGCGACCTACGGGATCTGCAGCGTCACTTTGGCAGGCAAGCTGGTCCGCGTGAATCCCGCACTAGCTCAGATGCTGGGCTACGATTCGGCGGAGGACCTCCTTTCCATCCCGGCTTCCACCGCCCCCTATCGCAACCCTTCCGTCACGAAAAAGATTGTCGCGGAATGCATCCGCAACGGTCGCGTGGATACCACCGTCGACTGGAAGCGCAAAGATGGCGCGATCATTACGGTGCGAATGAATGGCCGTCGTGTGAAACGCTCTGCCGCCGATGAGGAATGCCTGGAGGTGATCATTGAAGATGTCACCCGGCGCCTGGCGCTCGAAAAACAACTGCTGGAGGCGAAAAAGTTTGAGGCCATCGGCCAACTCGCAGGCGGCATAGCGCACGATTTCAACAACATGATCGGCGCCATTATCGGCTGGACCGACATGGGAGCCGAAGAAGCTAAGACCGGTTCGCGCACCAAGCTTCATTTTGAAAAAATTCGTAACCAAGCCGAGCGCGCCGCTGCTCTCACAAAGCAGCTACTCGTTTTCGCCCGATGCCAGACGCTTGAACCCCGCCACGTGGACTTGAATCGCAGCGTCACCGAAACACTCGATTCCCTCGAAGATGTGATCGGAGCAAACATTGAAATCAAGGTCGCGCTTTCCGCGGATCTTGCCCCGGTCCTCGCCGACGCCACGCAACTTAATCAAGTCCTGCTGAACCTGTGCATCAACGCTCGAGACGCCATGCCGGAGGGCGGCTCGCTGATCATTGAAACGCGCGCGGTCGTCTTCGACGAAAAATACTGTTCGCTTCACGTTCTGACCCGCCCTGGTCGCTACTCCATGCTGTCGGTCACCGACACCGGTACCGGAATGGATGCAGCTACCCAGGAGCGCATCTTCGAGCCGTTTTTCACCACCAAGGAATCAGGCAAAGGAACTGGTCTCGGCCTCGCCACTGTCTACGGCATTGTCACGCAGCATCAGGGTTTCGTTCATGTCTATAGCGAACTGAAAATGGGCAGCACCTTCCGCATCTATCTTCCGGCCAGTGCCATGCTGGAAAACACGGTGAGTCCGCTGGAAGCATCTCAGCCGATACGCGGCGGGTCTGAAACGATTCTCGTCGCGGAAGATCACGAAGGTTTGCGCGAACTTGCCCGCGAAGCGCTCACAAACCTCGGATATAAAGTTCTGCTCGCAACCGACGGCCGCGAAGCCGTGCAGCTATTTCGTACCAACTCCGATCGAACCCACCTGATGCTTCTCGACGTCATGCTCCCCAAATTGAGCGGCCTCGAGGTTTTTTCTCAAATCCGAACTGAGAAACCTGAAATGCCCGTGATTTTCACCACCGGGCACAGTTCCGATATTCCCTTGCTCCATACAGTACAGAAGGAGGGTTTGCCCATTTTGCAAAAGCCCTATTCTCCTCGGGATCTGGGCCGCAAAGTCCGCGAAATGCTCGACCGCCGCGTCGCAAACTTTTCGCATCCGTAGCGCAATTTCGTCGTTTCTTAATTTGCCTTTGCAAATGCCTCTCGCGGCGCAGTTCTCGCGAATTCGTCGATCTTGTGGCTGGCGTGAGAACTAAGACGCTACTCGCCGTTTTGATACCTTGCTTCCTGCGCGCATGCTGGGGTTATAATGCGCAGATTGTTTCGCAACAGCGGCGGCCAAGCGGTTATTCGCTTGACGGCGCATCATCATAGGTTGCAAAGGAGGCTGTCATGGGCCTGCAGATTGCCGCGAGGAAATCCGGCAGCGTTACCGTTCTCGATTTGCAAGGCCGCATTATCATAGGCACCAGCAATGACGAGCTGGGTACGGTATTGCGAAAACTCGCCGAAGCTGGCCCGTCCGACGTCCTCGTAAATCTCGCCGGCGTCACTCAAATGGATAGCTCCGGCATCAGCACCCTAGTGCGCTCTTTCGTAACTCTGGAGCGCCAGGGCGGCAGCCTGAAAATCCTGAATCCCACCGGCCACGTCCGTGAAGTCCTCGAACTCACGCGCCTGATTCAATCCATCCCCACCTTCACCGACGAAAAGAAAGCCATCTCCGCCTTCCGCGGCGGCACCGCCCACGCCTAGCTGCGAGCAGCCATCGGCTTAAATACGAATGTTTTCAAATTGTCATCTCAAAAATAAAATTGCATGGTTTTGTGCACTACGCATTTCGGTCGTTTTCTTGCTCGCGTCCGCAGTAATTCCGTGCGCCCGCGCTCAGCAGCCTCAAATCGAGGCCATCGCCGCCCGTGTAGCTGAAGAGCTCAACAAAAAGCATGAGAAAACGGTCGTTGTGTTCGACTTTGTCAACCGGGACAAAAAGTCCACCGCTCTCGGCCAGAAAATTGCCGACGATTTCAGCGAGGCCCTCAAGAAATCATCAGCCTCGTTTAGTGTCGCCGGTCGGGCTCAGATTGCTCAAGCTTTGGAGGAAAATCGCCTTGCACCCCAAAGCCTTTACGACGCCGAACTCAAACTTTGGTTCGCGAAAAAGCTGACTGCGGCAGCGATGGTTTTGGGAACGCTCGAGCCTGACGGAGAAAATCTCAACATTACTGTGGATACCTACAGTGTAAAAGATGGCAGGGCGTTAAAAGAATTCAAAGTCGGAGTACCACTATCTGAACACACTGCACTAAAGTTTGGGATCGGACGAGGTATTACGCGTTCTTCTTCAACTCGGCAAGCACCAGCTTGGCAACTTCTTTCAACGTGTCAAACACGCCTTGTCCCGTGATGGCGACTGCTTCCAGCGTCGGCTCGCCTTTCACTCCAAGTTGCGTCTTCAATTCTTCCACCGGCAAAACATTCGGCAAGTCGCGTTTGTTGAGTTGCAAAACGTAAGGAATCGTCTCGAAATTCAGGTTGTGATCTTTCAGATGTTCGCGCAGGTTGTCGAGCGTTTCCAGATTCGCGTCCAGCCGCTCTTCCTGCGAATCGGCCACGAACACCACTCCGTCCGCGCCCTTCAAAATCAGCCGCCGGCTCGCTTCGTAAAACACCTGCCCCGGAACCGTGTACAGATGAAAGCGCGTGCGAAATCCTCGCACCGTCCCCAAATCCAACGGAAGAAAATCGAAGAACAGCGTGCGATCCGTTTCGGTCGCCAGCGAAACCATTTTTCCTTTTTGATTTGTTCCCGTGTGGTCGTAAATCCACTGCAGGTTGGCGGTTTTCCCGCCAAGGCCGGGACCGTAATACACCAGCTTGCAGTTGATTTCCCGCGCGGGAAAATTAATAAATGGCACTATTTCCTCGAATTAACCAGCCCGCTACTTATAGCATAGCCTCCGCCACACTCCAACGCGCCCCCTTCGCCTCTGCTTCGCAATAGACAACTCCGCGAGATCCATCCTCGTACGTGCCTCTCCTTCGCCGCCGCATCCGAAGTTGTTACCCGACGTAGCCATTACTGGTACTTACCTCGATGGGTATATAGATAAGAAAGATTATCGGGATTCGTATTTTAACTTGACAGTAAACACGCGTTCCGTATATACCGCAGCCACACTTGATCTGCGCGGAGGTCCTATGACTCTAAAGCAGCTCGCCGTCGCCTTCTGCCTGTTATTGATTCCGTTCAGCGCTCATTCGCAACAAGCAGCAATCCAAAACCCGCTTGGCCGAGGCTTATACAGCTACCAGTTCCACGGGCACCAAGATCACCGACCTCGGCTATAGTTATTCTGTTCGCGGAGAAATTTCGGCGGTCTATGAATCCACACCTCATTCCGGCGGCTACTACAGCATGAGCGCGACCTATTGGCCCAACGGAGCTCTCGATACAATTGGCGGGCTTCCCACTTTGCCGACGCTTACCTATACTCCCGACGGAGAAGGCAGGCCCGCAATCGTCACGGCCAGCGCGGGTCAGAATCCTGTGTCGAGCACGACATATAACCCCGCCAGCCTTCCCACCAGCATGATCCTGAGTTCAACTGACTCGGACTCCTTCACCTTCGATCCCAACACGGATCGGATGACGCAATTTCAATTCAATGTGAATAGCCAGTCTCTTACTGGAACCATCGGCTGGAACCCCCTGGGAACTCCGTCGTCTTTGGATATTACTGATGCATTCAATTCCACGGACACGCAGAATTGCTCTTTCGCTCACGACGACCTCACTCGGCTTGCTACCGTGAACTGTGGAACGATCTGGGGCCAGAGTTTCACCTACGATGCGTTCGGGAACATCACGAAAACTGTGCTATCGGGAAGCAGCGGTACTTCTTTCCAGCCAACGTATGCAAATCCCAGCACGAATCGCATCGCTTCTCTGCCGAGTTTCACGCCAACCTACGATGCGAACGGGAACCTAACCAAAGACCCGCAACACCAGTATGGCTGGGATTCAGACGGCCGTCCGGTTACGATTGATTCTGTGACCTTGACCTACGATGCTCTTCACCGCATGGTGGAACAGAACAATGCAGGGACTTACACACAGATTGTTTACGATCCGCTGGGGGAGAAGTTTGGGTTGATGAACGCGCAAACCCTGCAAAAGGCCTTCGCTCCCTTGCCCGATGGCGGCATCGCAGCCTATACGTCAAGTGGGTTGGCATATTACAGACATCCGGACTGGTTGGGTAGCTCGCGCCTGGCCTCGACAACGACCCAGGGAATCTATTCCGATACCGCCTACGCACCGTTCGGCGAGCCGTATGCGCAGTCGGGGACAGCCGATCCTTCCTTCACCGGCCAAAATCAGGACACAGCATCGAATCTGTACGATTTTCTGTTCCGGGAAGACAGCTCGATTCAGGGCCGTTGGATTTCGCCCGATCCCGCAGGTCTAGCCGCAGTAAACCTAACGGATCCGCAGTCTTGGAACCGCTACGCATACGTTCGAAATAGCCCGGGATTGCTTGTCGACCCTCTGGGCCTCGACGACTGCGACCCAACGGTTATTATACCGCCGGGATATCCGCCCCCTATTTGTGTTACAAGCGACCAAGGGTGCGTAATTACGGCATGCGGCGGCGGTGGCGGTCGCAAGGCTGGATTCCCACTGATATTTGGACAAGGAATCACAGGCGGGAGCGTTTACCCTAGCGGCGGTGGCTTCCATTTTCAGCTATTTCCGAGCAGCCTTCGTCTTCCCGGCGAGAGTTTCTCTGCTTGCGTGAACCGCGTGCAGCAAGCGCTGCTCGGAAACACGGGACAGGCAGTCCTCAACGATGCCACGGGTGCGTCAACCGTTACCTCATTTTTCACTCAGCCTGTAGGAACGACGACTGCCTTTGCATCAGCTGGCACAATACCAGGGACCAATGTTGTCCAGGGCGTCCTAGAGACCGTACCCAATCCCCAGACGTCTTTCATTGGGAAATTGGCTTCCATAGGGCGAGCTGAAGGGGCGACCACATCGTCTACAGCGGCCGAAATTACTGGGGCCGCTGGGTTCTTGGGGAAAGTCTCTGGTATCATCACTGCAGTAGGATTAGGCTTAGAAGGAGCGTTTGCAATCAGTTGCAGGTAAGAACATGAAAATAGAAGACATAAAGTGGCTAAAGGAATATGAAGCAGCAGAAAGAGGGGTCTCGCCAAGCGAGATCGCTGACAGCGAAGCAATAGCTAGCTATGGGAACCGCCGACGAGTAATTTTTGCCGGCCTTTTATTAGCCGTTTTTCTATATCTCGTCCTTAGGATCTTCTCAGGAACTATCGCTGGGAGGATGTTCGTAACTGCCATCTCGCTGACCTCTATTGGCTTGTGCCTAAACACGCTTCGCTGGCCTTCGCCCCTTAGACCTGGCCAAAAGCTTGCTATCAAGAAGGAGCTCTCGGGATACTTATCTGTCAAGATTGACCAAGTATCGGACGAACTCGCAAGACAGTTCAATAATTGGAATTGGAGGCAGCTTACATTGCTCCTAGTCTTTGCTGCCGTTACAACGTTGACTTATGACTGGATTCGACCAAACATCGCGCTCGAATTGGTGGACTTATTCATGTTCTACCTCGTGGGAATGTTCGCTTGGAGACGCCTAAGAATGAACGGGCGGGTGACGAATAGATAGGGCTGATTAGATGACGTTGTCGGTTCTTACCTCCAAGTGAGGAGTTGAGGAGACCAGTGGTTCACCGATGGTGAATACAGATGTTTGATTACGAATCGCCTAAGGAGAAAGAACCTGTCGACTACACAGGCCTCAAAATCGGGCTCGCGTTGTTGCCGGTGTTTTTTCTCATTACTTTCTTGTATAACGCCGATGCGGGTCTGGCCGCCTGCATCGTGCTATGTGTGGTAATCTTCGCCATCAAACTCCGCTGGCATTTAAGGAAGCACGCCTGGTTCTGGGCGATGATCGCTGTTATCTTGGCGCTCCACGTCCCGCTAGTCTTCATGGTTCAATGGCCCAAAAATGCGCCTACGATTTTTTACGCGATGCCTATCGGGATCGCGGACTTTCTGATCATCTCGGGAGCTTTGAAGCTAGCAGAGAATTTTATGTCGAACAGTTCGTCTTCCAATGACGAAACGAATGATTAGGCGGGTGGGGCTGATTGGATGACGTTGTCGGCTTCTTCCTCCGAGTAGACTTGGTAGCGGTTGGACGACCAAGGCTCGGAAGAAAGGAGCCGAGCCCGCCGCAGCACGATGATTTTAGTCTGTGATCTACACACCCGCGTTGACGTTGCTCTTTCATCTCTCCACCTTTTGCGCAGCTTCACCCGCGCAATGTCGTCGCCTTAGCGCTTCGTCTCGAACTCCTGGCTCGTTCCAAAATGGGAATAGGACCGCATGGTGGAACAGAACAATGCAGGGACTTACACACAGATCGTTTACGATCCGCTGGGAGAAAAGTTTGGATTGATGAACGCGCAAACCCTGAAGAAAGCCTTTGCTCCCTTGCCTGATGGCGGCATCGCAGCCTATACGTCAAGCGGGTTGGCGTATTACAGACATCCGGACTGGTTGGGTAGCTCGCGCCTGGCCTCGACACAGACGCGGACTATCTATTCCGACACCGCCTACGCCCCGTTCGGCGAACCGTATGCGCAGTCAGGTACGGCTGATCCGTCTTTCACCGGCCAAAATCAGGACACCGCTTCGAATCTGTACGATTTTCTGTACCGGGAACACAGCCCGATTCAGGGCCGCTGGATTTCCCCCGATCCGGCAGGTTTGGCCGCGGTTAGCCTAACGGATCCGCAATCGTGGAACCGCTACGCCTATGTCCGCAATAGCCCTTTGTTCTTAGTTGATCAGTGGGGATTGTGCGACGAGCAGGACGAACCGGGCGCTTCCTCTGACACCAGTGTCGAGGTCATCGGCCATCCGCCCTGTTTTTATGTAGATGACGGTGCTCTCTTCAATCCGGGTATCCCGTTGATATTTGGAGAAGGAATCACAGGCGGGAGCGTTCACCCTAGCGGCGGTAGCGGCGTGCC
The DNA here is from genome assembly GCA_049693595.1 of Candidatus Acidiferrales bacterium. Classification (GTDB taxonomy): domain Bacteria; phylum Acidobacteriota; class Terriglobia; order Acidiferrales; family UBA7541; genus Palsa-295. Next base: position 21,507 of record JBAVQA010000493.1, read on the forward strand.
CACAATCGGCCCGGCCCCTGAGCCGCAAAAGTCTACGTGCGTGGTCCGCGACCCTATATTCAGCGGTCTTGAATACACGGGGAAAGCAGGGCCCGAGGTTCAGCTTGGTCCACTTACGGCTGGCCTTTCATTTTACGACAATTTTACGACTGGCCAGGGCGGAGCCAAGGGAGAGCTTAACCTAGGGGTCTTAAGCATCGAGGGTAATGTTCCCACGCCACCTGGAGGGAGTCTGACCGGTAATCAGGGGACGCAATGGACCATTTCGTTCTTCGGCTTTCAAAAGAATTTGACCACCGGCGGACCCTGGGAATTCAGTCCCTCGCAGACCTTTGGAAAATTGGGTCTGCAAGTCCTTTTTGGGGGCGAAGTGAGTCTCAACACGAAAACCATGAATCAGCAAGCGAAGGCAAACGAGGCGTGCATCGCTAAAGGAGGTGGATGATACGGATGAAGCGCTACGGATGGATTTTGCTCGCTGTCTGCCTTACTGGATTCGAGGTTTGGGCTGTATTTGCACGATCTGGCCCCATGAACCTTGAGAATCATCCCATTCTCTTTCCTTTGATTCTTGTGGCCTTTACGGGTTCAGGCCTGGGAGGGTGGTGGATGTTGTTCAAGATTGTGCGCCACGAGAAACATGTGTTCCCGGTAATCCTCGTGCCCCTCTTAATCCCGAACTCGTGGTTGTGGTATTACTTTGAACGGATCACACCCAGAAGGCGGCAAGAGCCGGCGACGTGATTCTTTGGCTGATTTCATGGCGTTGTCGGCTCCTGTCACACTGAGCTTCGAAGTGCGACCGAGTAGACTTGGTAGCTGACGGACGACCAAGGCTCGGAAGAAAGGAGCCGAGCCCGCCGTGGCGGGATCACTAGGCTGTGATTTTCACACTCGCGCTGACGTCGCGCTCTTATCTTTCTACCTTTTGCGCAGCTTCACTCGCGCAATGTCGTCGCCTAGGGACACTAGCGAGTAACCTTGCCACGATGCCCGCGTTTACTTATGCTCCTGATGGAGAAGGTAGAATCAATACCGTGTCGGCCAGTGCGGGACAAAATCCAGTGACGGGCACTACTTACAATGTGGCTAGCGAGCCGACGCAGGTGACTCTTGGCTCGTCCGATAGCGATTCATTCACTTACGATCCAAACACCAATCGCATGACCCAGTACGAGTTCACCGTGGACGCACAGTCTGTGATCGGAAAATTGACCTGGAACCCCATCGGCACGCTGGAGACGCTTGCGATTACCGATCCGTTCTACGGAGCCGGCAACCAGACGTGCACCTACAGCCACGATGACGTGAGCCGCATCGCCAGTGCGAATTGCGGTTCGTCCTGGTCGCAGACCTTCAGCTACGACGCTTTCGGAAACATCAGCAAGAGCGGGACAGTCTCTTTCCAGCCAACGTACTCCTATCTGACCAACCACATGACCGAGGTGGGAAGTTCCACGCCCACTTACGATGCCAATGGCAACGCAACCAACGACACGGCCCATACCTATACATGGGATGCTGCGAGTCGGCCAGTTACCGTTGACACTGTCGCCCTTACGTACGATGCTCTCGGGCGCATGGCCGAGCAGGACAAAAGTGGCACCTACTATCAGAATTGCGGTAACTCAATATTCCTTGTCAGAGAGTGGTGATCTCGACGGCGTTACGTTGTACACTGACCAGCAAATCGACCTGGGGGGAGGCGTCTTCATCCCTGCATACTCAAACGTCGTCGTGGCCAACGATGGTGACCCTGATTCGCTGGCTATTGGCGTTACAAATGGGAAGTATATTACGATTGACCTCGGTGTTGCCCTCGGTGACGACGACCTCGGGTCGTTGGGAAATATCCAAATACAGAATCTTGAATATAACAACGGGCAGATCACGAGTCTAAATGCGAATGGAGTGCTTTTCGGGGTCGTGCCCCTCCCTTTCACTTCATCTGTCATTCAGAGTTATTTGAACAATAATCAATCTGTACTCGATGGTCTCGAAACTTTGTCCCGCGCTTTTTCGGGCAAGTTCCTCCAATAGGTGAAAGCTATGAAGCTTGGCTGGAAGTGGAAGATACCGATTGCTATCCTCGGAATCCTGTGCGTCGCATCCATAGCATTGCTACTACACGTGCGGCACAAACTAAGAACTCTGGAAATCTCGACACCGACTCCTCAGGTGCGAGCTGTGCAAGCGCAGTTGAAGGAGCTTACTAAACTTGCTAGCGATGGTGGCCTCCCAACGCGCAAATTTGATAGTTCGAGCGTTGGTTCGCAGCTTGCCGAATCCGAGGAACTCGACCTTAGAAGGGATGTTACCGTTTTCGAGTCATCACAGAAGCGGTTGCCAGTGAACCTCCAAGATTTGCAGAACGGTGTCAAGCTCCCGGGAACTTGGGCAGAAAAATTGAGTAAGTATGCGAAGGAGTGCCGAATTATTGTCCTCAGACAGGAATCGTACATTCTAAATTGCGATGGTTGGACACCGGCGAACACTGAGGATCTCAGTTCAGCGGTGCGCTCCTTCGATAGCCAAACGGGCCGGTTTTACAGGGTTCAGAATCATGTTCTTCTTTACAGTCCACCGCCGACGACAGCGATCGATTCGTCGTCCAGACAGAATTGACGCTGATTGCGCTGGGCTGTACCGAGCCTTGCCAAGAAGACGACCCCGACGACTTTGGACTGGCATTTTTGTTCTGGTGACTAGACCCGATTCCATCTATTGACAAGCGAACGCCTGGAATACCTGTCGAGGATTGTTAGGGAGCGCGCAACGATCTTGACGTTTCCGGAGCGATTGAATCCGAAGGGTTGATACTTGCCATGATGTCCACGCTCAGCTGCAAAGCGGAGATGGCTCAAGGATTATTCGTGGGGTTGTGGGACGAAGTTTTGAAAAATCGAGATCGAGAGCGCAGGTGAGAAACCTCAGCCGTTTCAGAATCATCGGTATCTCCAAGCAAATCAAGTCTGGCACCGGCGAACCGTAGAAGGCCCGTTCCGTGCTATCATCGGGATCTAAACGTAGTATGCCGGGCGATTCGAGTTAACAAACTGTTGGCTACCTCTGAAATTGACGGGTCGATGGGCTACCAATCGTCCAAAACGCAAGATGCAAATCTGGGGCTTGCCCTTATCGTAAGTCTGGTGTGCGGCGTAACATCGTTCTGGTGCTCTTTTGAAATTACAATCCGCTTTATGTTCTTGTCCGGACTGGTCAAGGTTCATATCCTCTATCCGGCCCAATCGACATTTGAAGGAATAAGTGCGGTCTTCGTATGTCTTGGACTGTCGCTTTTGTTCGGAATTCTTGTTGCGCGCCTGATGTTTCGTGTGATTATCCGGTGGGTGAAGATCAGCGGGCCGGTAAAATAAAACGTCGAATTAATTTCAAGAGGACGGGACTTTTTGGCAAGTCCGGTGTCGGTAATGTTTCCCGCCGGGCTGAGAAACTTGAAGAAGCCCGGCCTCATTTAATGCTAACGTGAGCCGGGGCGTCAAAAGTGCCACAGAAACTCCTTATAGTGGAGACAGCCTATTTTTCAGTCAGTTTTCAGTACCGTGGCCAGCGGTGTATACATCGAGTGGCTTGGCTTACTATCGCCATTCGGACTGGATCGGTTCCTCGCGCTTTGCCTCCACGCCAACTCGCACGATGTACTTTGACGGAGCATATGGGCCGTTCGGCGAGCCCTATGCAGAGTCTGGGACGGCAGACCTGTCTTTTACCGGGATGAACCAGGACACCGTCCCGAATCTCTTCGATTTTCCCGCTCGCGAATACAACGACATTCATGGTCGCTGGCCCTCACCCGACCCCGCTGGAATTTCAGCAGTTCGTATTCGCAACCCGCAGACCTGGAACCGCTACGCCTACGTCAACAACAGTCCGCTCAACCACATCGACCCATCAGGGTTGGACCCGTTGGATGACATAGGGATGTGCCCGGAAAGTGTCGATTGCTTTCTTACAGGTGTAGACTTCGGTGGTGATCCGGTCGATCCCAGCTGCCCCGACCCCACATCTTGCACCCCCGGCGATCCAAATCAGCCCGACCCAATTGAGCCAGAGCCGACCCAGAATCAGTGCGGGGGGGGCGTAGGTGTACCGCAAGCAGATGGCTCCTGTGGAGCGGGTCCCTCGCTGCCATCAGGCTGCGATCCTACGACTGGTTGCCAGCAATCCCAACAAATCTTTCCGCAAAACGGTCAACCAGGCTCGCTTAGCAGCCAGCAATGCTCCAACCTGAATTCATACGAGAACACAGCTGAGGTTCTAGCAGTTGCGGCCGCCGTCTCTGGAGCCGAACCGGTTGCGCTCGCACTTGAAGTCGCCGCTATTGGCTATCGCTTGGAAGCTACACTGGGTGGTTGTTTCCAACACTAAATCAGAGGTAGGATTAATAGGGGGGCAATGCCATGAATAAAGACATTCGACCCGCGCTTCGAAAGTTTGTTTTAGGTTCTCTGTTTTCGTCTGTCTCGTTTTGGTGCGTCGCCTTGTTCTTGGTTCTGGCAATCTGGAAACTGGTGGACCTCTGGCGATTCACCCAAAGGACACACGTTCTGGGCGGATCGTTCCAGCAATTGCTGTTGATGGCCGCGTTTCTGTTAGCAATAGGAACCTATGTTTTCTTTTCGAACCTTCTCCGACTGCGTAAAGCAGCCCAGGCGGAAGCGGACGAAGAAAGGCAAGCACTAATTGTCTCCGGGGTCGACTTGGCCTTGAAAATGTTTTACTTTGGGGTGGCCAGCTTGGCTTTCGGATTTGGTTTGTGTCTAATGGTGCTGCACAAGTAACTTCACGCGCAAATTGAAACGGTAGATGTCTGACCTTCACATCCCATTCCCAAAATGGGCTTCGCTGCTACCAAGTACTAGCCCATCCACACACACGACTCCTTGAAATTCGTAAATCAACATGCTACCGTTCGGCGTGATTAGAATTGAACAGCATCGGGCGCTTCAACAAAACGCAGCAAAGCCATACCTCCCGCACTTTCCTCTCGCAACCAAGCTTCCCTCTGAACGCAACCTCACAAAATTAAATCGCCAAATTCCAGACCCCTTGTCCGACCGCTTATCCGGACGAGATTTCGCCAACGCCAGCGCTCAAAATACCGGCTGCTTGACGCAGAAAAGCGACGCGGTTTTGGCCAAGTGGGCACCCACTTCTAACCGCCTTGCCCTGAGCGCATTTTGCGAAGGGTTCCGCTCACAGAACTGCATTTCTAACCGGTTCTGGGTGAAAAATAGAAGTTACAGAAAACAAACAACTAAACCCTGTCTAACCGGCACTAGAACACACATTAGACCTGCCCGCCGTGGCGGGCTTTCGCCAAATTTCACGAACGTCGAGCAGGATTTCGCTACCCTTGAGTCTCAGAACCGAGATCTCCCGCTGCGGAAGCTGAGGAACCCACTGTGGAACCCCCCGTCGAAAACGACGCGTTTCTTGCCGAGTGACCGCCCACTTCTACCCGGTTCTGACCAAAATGTAGAAAACGACGTAACTCAAAGAAAACAAAGCACCCAGAATTTTCTACCCGGGGCCAGAACGCACATTAAGCCTTTCGAGATTTTGCAAATATCCGCTCAAAATCTTGCGGCACTTAATCCGCAAAGTCACGCACGATTCGTGAACTTCAGAGCATTTCTACCCGGCACAGCCCAATATGTAGAATGCGACGTAACTTA
>JBAVQA010000494.1:0-1811 GCA_049693595.1 Candidatus Acidiferrales bacterium
GATTCGGGCAGTCCGTTTGGCTTGATTACATTCGTCGCAGCCTGATCTCGACCGGAGAACTCAAGCGACTCATAGAAGAAGACGGGCTGCGAGGAGTGACTTCCAACCCCTCGATTTTCGAGAAGGCCATCGCAGGAAGCACGGACTATACAAAAGCTCTTGAAGATCTGGAAAAAAGAAAAGACTTGGATGCGAAGGGCATTTTCGAGCAGCTTGCGGCGAAAGACATTCAGGATGCCACCGATGCTTTCCGCCAGGTGTATGAGCAAACCAAGGGACGCGATGGCTACGTCAGCCTGGAAGTCTCGCCATATCTCGCGCACAAAACGAAAGAAACTCTGGATGAAGCGCGGCGTTTGTGGAAGATCCTGGGGCGCGAGAACGCGATGATTAAAGTTCCGGGCACGCCGGAAGGCGTACCTGCTTTCCAGCAGCTCATCAGCGAAGGCATCAACGTCAACGTAACACTGTTGTTCGCCCAGGAAGTGTACGAGCACGTAGCCATCGCGTACATCGCAGGACTGGAAGCGTTTGCTAGACAGAACGCTGATTTGAGCCGCATCGCCAGCGTGGCAAGTTTCTTCGTTAGCCGGATCGACACCCTGATCGATAGCGAGATCGATGACAAGTTCAAGAAAACCACGGATCCGTCCCAGCTGGAAACGCTGCGCGGTCTGAAGGGCAAGGTAGCGATCGCCAATGCGAAGCTTGCTTATCAGAGTTACAAGAAAATCTTCAGCGGCCCACGTTGGGCCGCACTTGCTGCTCGTGGCGCGCAAACACAGCGCGTCCTTTGGGCCAGCACGAGCACCAAGAATCCAGCTTTTCCCGACACCTATTACGTGGAAGAACTGATCGGCCCCGACACAGTTGATACGATTCCTCCCGCGACCTTCGACGCATTTCGTGACCACGGAAGACCGCGAGCAAGTTTGGAAGAAGACGTCCCGTCTGCTCGCGCGACCATGGGCACTTTAGCTCGCGTGGGAATATCGATGAAGCAGGCCACAGACAAGTTGACCGAAGACGGCGTCAAGCAATTTGCGGACGCCTTCGACAAGCTGCTGGCAGCAGTGAGCAAGCACACGGAGAAGGCCGCCACATAATGCGTTTTAAGCGGAGGAAAAATTGACTCAGGATTCCAGCCCAGTGAAGGTGTCGCAGGAAACGCTCGGACGCCCGACTCCTCCGTGCGCAATGGTTATCTTCGGTGCGGGCGGCGATCTGACCAAGCGCAAGTTGATTCCGGCGCTTTATAACCTTGCGAGAGGAGGGTTACTTGCGCAGCAATTTGCGATTATCGGCGTCTCGCGCGAACAATTCTCGTCCGAAGATTTCCGGCAGCGCACAGCGCAGGAGATTCGGGAATATGCGACCGGCGAAATAGACCAAGCTTCTTGGGATCAGTTTGTAAAGCGCCTTTATTATACTCCGGGAGATTTTCAGGACCCCGAGATGTACAAGAGACTGGGCGAGCTGCTTGCCCAGGTGGAAAAAGAACAAAACACCCAGGGAAACAGCCTTTTTTATCTGGCCACCAGCCCGACTTTTTTCCCCATCGCGGTGAAACAACTTGGCGCCGCCAAGCTCACTAATGAAGAAAACGGCAAGTGGAAGCGCGTGGTGATTGAAAAGCCGTTCGGACACGACCTCGATTCGGCGGTCGCATTGAATCACGAAATCGGCCAAGTGCTGCGCGAGGACCAGGTTTACCGCATCGATCATTATCTCGGGAAGGAAACGGTTCAGAACATTTTGGCCTTCCGCTTCGCGAACGGCATTTTCGAGCCGGTTTGGAATCGCCGCTACGT
>JBAVQA010000495.1:0-1719 GCA_049693595.1 Candidatus Acidiferrales bacterium
CTCCGCTACATGACGGCCGCCAGATGAAATGGCGATCGCCCGATTCATGAAAGATGCGAACAGAAATTCCAAGACGTTTCAACGCATAACCCTTCTATGCCTATTGGTGTTCTTCCTAGCTTCCGCGGGCGCCTTTCCGGCTGACGAAATGACCTCGACAATCGTTATTGGAAATTCGCGGATAGACGTGGTCGTTGAGAAAGGTCCGCTTCAAGTCTCGAAGGAAGAACTCCTCAAGTGGGTTCAGTGGGCCGCGGAATCTGTCAGCGCCTACTATGGCCGTTTTCCTCTCCCTCATCTTTTACTGCGCATCGTTCCGACCGACGGAAAAGGCGTGCGAGGCGGCAAGACTTTCGGAGAAAAGGGCGGATTCATCAGCATTCACGTGGGCAGCGACACGATTTTCGAGGGTCTTGCCACCGACTGGATGCTGACTCACGAAATGGTCCATCTAGCATTCCCGTCCGTTGCGGACAACCATCACTGGATTGAAGAGGGAATCGCGACCTACGTCGAGCCAATAGCGCGCGTGAGAGCGAAACACTTGGACGCGACGCAAATGTGGTTCGAACTCGTGAGAGACCTGCATCAGGGACTTCCCACCGCCGGGGACAAAGGTCTCGACAACACGCATACCTGGGCACGAACGTATTGGGGCGGCGCGCTCTTTTGCTTCCTCGCGGATATTGAGATCCACCAAAAAACGGCGAACCGAAAAGGTTTGGAAGATGCCCTGCGCGGCATCCTCGCTGCCGGTGGGGATATCCGGCAGGACTGGCCGCTGGAAAAGGCTTTGGATGCCGGAGACCAGGCGACCGGCGTCGCGGTTTTGCGTCCACTTTACGAAAAGATGAAAGATCAACCCTACGAAGTCGATCTTCCTGCGCTATGGAAGCAATTGGGGATTGAACGGGACGGTGGCACGGTCCGTTTTGTGGATGATGCGCCGCTTTCGCGAACCCGGGTGGCGATCACCTACGGTTCGGCTGCTCCGGGGTCGAGCGCTGCCTCAGCCATCAGCATAGTTGCGGGCGATACGGCCATGAATTTTCCGCGAAGGTAAAAAGAGGCACGTAAATCAGAGCGTGCAAGGTCTTGAGCTTTTTGCTTCCAGGGAGCGTCGCAAGTAATCTTTACAAACCTATTTGGTCTTCATCACATAAACGCCGTCCCAGCCGGCTTCCGGTGCTTGCTCCACAAATTCTACCGCGCGCTCTAGAAATGCCTGCGTGGGACCGTCATCAGGACAGGTTGTGAGAATTTGCGCGAACCGTTCCGCTTCCTGCCAGTCCTGGTTTCGGTAAGCGGCCATCGCGTGCTCGAACTGGGTTAGCAGCGCTTCGTATTTGGGTTTTTCCTTGATCACGTCCATCAACTCGTAGATGTTCACCGGCTGGTTCTTCCCCTTCACCTTAATTTTGTCGAGTTCGCGGCAGACAAACTGCGTTGACGCCTGCCTGTAAGTCGCCTCGCTGATGACCAGCTTCGAGTGATACTGCTTGGTGATTCCTTCCAGGCGCGAAACAAGTTTGACGTTGTCTCCCATCACCGTCCACGCCAGTCGCCTGTCTGATCCCATGTTTCCCACGTTCACAGGGCCGGTGTTCAGTCCGATTCCGACGGCGATCGGCGGACGTCCTTCACGGCTCCATTTCACGTTGAGTTTTTCCAAGCCGCGCACCATTTGCAGCGCGCAGATGCAGCTGCGGTAGGCATGAT
>JBAVQA010000496.1:0-2554 GCA_049693595.1 Candidatus Acidiferrales bacterium
TTCCATGCATGAGGGAGGGGAGCTGGGATATTCGCTGGTGCATGCGTTTGGAGCGGTGTTTGACAATCCTGACTTGATTGCGGCTTGCGTTGTCGGTGATGGCGAGGCGGAGACATGCCCGCTGGAAGGAAGCTGGAAGGGCGTGAAGTTTCTGAATCCATCGAGAGACGGAGCAGTGCTGCCGATTCTGCATTTGAACGGTTACAAAATCTCTGGCCCTACCGTCATGGCGCGCACGAGCGACGAAGAACTAAGTTCGTTCTACTCCGGGCATGGGTACGCGCCGATTTTCGTTGAAGGGGACGATCCCGAAATCGTGCACCAGCTTCTCGCGAGTGCGCTCGATCGCTGCTACGCGCGTATACGGGAAGTCCAGAAGGAAGCGCGGACAAATAAAGACTACGCGCGGCAATCTTGGCCGATGATCGTTTTGCGCACTCCGAAAGGCTGGACATGCCCGAAGGAAGTGGACGGCATTCCCGTTGAGGGCACCTTCCGGGCGCATCAGGTTCCTCTTTCGACCGTGTGCGAGAATCCGGAACATTTAAAATTGCTCGAAGAGTGGATGCGCAAGTATCGACCCGATGAGCTATTCGACAAAGAAGGACGTCTGATCGAGGAGCTTGCAGCGCTGGCGCCCGAGGGAAGCCGACGGATGGGCGCGAACCCTCATGTAAATGGCGGAAGAGTGCTGAAAACGCTCGATCTGCCGGACTTTGCGCAATACGCATTGTCGATACCTGGGCCGGGGCAGGTTGTAGCGGAAGCTCCGCGCAAGTTGGGGGAGTATCTGCGCGATGTCATCAAACTGAACCCGAACAATTTTCGGCTTTTTTGTCCGGACGAGACGAACTCGAATCGGCTGAATGCAGCGTTCGAAGCTACTGACCGTTGCACCATGGAGCCAATCGTATCGATCGACGATCACCTAGCTCCCGACGGACGAGTGATGGAAGTGCTCAGCGAGCATCTTTGCGAAGGCTGGCTCGAGGGATATCTGCTGACTGGCCGGCATGGCATGTGGTCTTCTTACGAAGCGTTCGCGCAGGTGGTTGACTCGATGGTGACGCAGCACGCGAAGTGGATGGAGGAGTGCCTGGAATATCCCTGGCGTAGGCCGCTCGCGTCGCTGAACGTGTTGCTTACAAGTCACGCGTGGAGGAACGATCACAACGGTTTCAGCCACCAGGCGCCGGGGTTTGTAGATAACGTGATGCAACGGCGCAGCGAGGTGGTGCGAGTTTATTACCCGCCGGATTCAAACTGCTTGCTCAACGTGTTCGATCACTGCTTGCGCAGCCGGAATTACGTCAACGTAGTTACGTGCGGAAAACAGCCGGAGTTGCAATGGCTGACGTTTGAAGAAGCGCTGGCGCATTGCTCGCAGGGAGCGTCGATTTGGAAATTTGCGACGAACGACGGCGGAGGGGAACCGGATATCGTGCTGGCGTGTGCGGGCGATGTTCCTACGCTCGAAGCTTGCGCGGCGTCGTGGCTGCTGCAAAAGTATGTGCCGGGTATCAAGGTGCGGGTGGTGAACGTCGTCGATTTAACTGCGCTGATGAGCCCGGATGATCATCCCCACGGCATGGACAATATTTCATTCAACGCGATGTTTACACCGGATGTGGATGTGGTCTTCGCATTCCACGGCTATCGGTGGCTGATCCACAGCATGGTGCACGGACGCGCGAACGAGGGACGTTTTCACGTGCGCGGATTCAATGACGTGGGAACGACTACTACTCCATTCGATATGGTCGTGCTCAACAAGATGAGCCGGTTTCATCTGGCCATCGATGCTCTGAAGCATGTGGGGAGGTTGCGTTCGGAGGCGTCGGACGCGATCGATATGTTCAACCGGAAATTGTACGAGCACCATGCGTATATCCGGCAGCATTTTCAAGATATGCCGGAGATTCGGAATTGGAGTTACACGAAGGATTTCAGCGAGGCTAGCGCTCCGGCGCCTCTTGCAAAAGGGCAGCCTCGCGGGCAGCTATTTACGGATTCTTAGCGGGGCCATTGGGTGGAGGGGTTGCCGATCAACAGCCTTTCACGCATGATGATGAGAGCTTCTGTTGGGGCGTGGTCCAATTGGTAGGACGCTGCACTGTTAATGCAGACGGTGGTGGTTCGAATCCACCCGCCCCAGCCACTTCCGAAATTCGAGAACGGGGCGTAAGAATCCTAATCTTTGATGACGGGGAAACCGGATTCGGTCCAGCCGCGCCAGCCGCCGTCCATTGAAGTCACGTTGCGGTAGCCCATTTTCTGAAGATTGTCGGCGGCCAGGGCGGAGCGAAATCCGCCGCCGCAATAAAGAACGATCTCAGCGTCCTTGTCAGGAATGGCCTTTTCGATGTCACGTTCGATGATGCCTTTGCTCAAATGGACGGCGCCGGGAATGTGGCCGCGGGCCCATTCGCTGTCCTCGCGAGTGTCAACGAGAACCAGGGGATGGCCGGAGTCGATTTTCTTTTTTACTTCGCGGTAATCTTCTTCTTTGATTCGTTTTTTCGCGTCTTTGACCAGTTTCAGAAAGCCTTCGGGG
>JBAVQA010000497.1:0-5286 GCA_049693595.1 Candidatus Acidiferrales bacterium
ATGCCTTGGGGCGCGCCAAAAGGCAACTTCGAAGGCGTTTCGAAGACCGGGCCGAACAAGATATAGTCAGCTTTCGCATTTTCCGCTTCGCGGGCCTCTTCGATGCTGTGGCAGGAAACTCCAATTACGAATCCATTTGGTGCGTTTCCTGCACGGCACCAACGCACCACTTCGTGGGCTGGTGCGGATTCGCGTCCTAGATGCACGCCATGTGCACCGGCCGCGAGCGCCACGTCCAAGCGGTCGTTAATAATTATTCGCGGCGCGCGTTCGGTTTTCTTCCTATGAGTAGCCGCCAGACCTACAGCAACGCGCCCGAGTTCTAGAAGTTGTACGCCCTGCAAATCCTTCTCGCGGACCTGTACCCAATCGACGCCGGCGACAAGGGCTACTTGAATGTTTTGCAATATTGTCGATGTGAGAGCGGCTTCGTTCCTATTGCCAGTCAAAGACTTCCGGTCGGTGACGTAGCAAACGATCGGTTTATTAGCGGGTTTCAACGATGGCAGTCCGGCGGCGAAACGCTTCAAGCGCAAACAGCACATTCATCAGACCAAGCCCCGATATTGCTCCGCGCAGAAAGGGATTATTCACAAAAAGCGCCAGCGCCGGGTACTGGTAAAGAAAATAGTTCATATCCCATACCTCGGACCATGGAACCAAAATCAGCGCCAACCCCAATTCGAGCCAAAGCAGCAGAAGAACAACACGGAGAACCCGGTTCATCATCAGGGTAAGGATTATGGGAGATTATTCCGGCGGTCGCAACATCTACTCCGGGTCATCAGCCGGCCGGACTCTCCAGCCATCGCTCGCTATGTCGCAAACAAGCAAGAGGAGAGTACAATTGGCCCGATTCGAGGCCTGCAGGGAATTCCTGGACAGAACACACGCACATCAGGCAAACCAAGATTGAGGAGAGCATTTCATGGCGACAATCACGGCAAAAGACGGAACGCAGATTTATTACAAGGATTGGGGAAAGGGACAGCCCATAGTCTTCAGCCACGGCTGGCCCCTGACTGCAGACGACTGGGACGGGCAAATGCTGTACTTCGGTCAACTCGGGTATCGCGTGATCGCCCACGACCGCCGAGGCCATGGCCGCTCCGGCCAAACCTGGGATGGAAACGAGATGGATACTTACGCGGACGACCTCGCCGGGTTATTTGAAAAGCTCGATCTGAAGGACGCAATTATGGTCGGGCACTCCACCGGTGGCGGTGAAGTCGCGCGCTACCTGGGCCGCCATGGCTCCAAGCGTGTCGCGAAGGCCGTACTCATAAGCTCGGTTCCGCCGCTGATGCTCAAGACCGACAAGAACCCTGAAGGGGCCCCCATATCGGTCTTCGATGACCTGCGGGCACAACTCGCAGCCAACCGGCCGCAGTTCTACCGGGACATCACTCTGCCGTTTTACGGTTACAACCGTCCGGGCGCCAAGATCTCAGAGGGCATTCGCGAGCACTGGTGGCTGCAGGGAATGGTGGGAGGCATGAAGGCCCACTACGACTGCATCAAGGCCTTCTCGGAAACCGACTTCACCGAGGATCTGAAAAGAATTGAAATCCCCGTGCTAGTAATGCATGGTGACGATGATCAGATCGTGCCTATCGCCGCCGCCGGCCTCAAGTCTGCGAAAATACTGAAGAACGCAACGCTAAAGGTATACAAGGGCTTTCCGCATGGCATGCCCGCGACCAACGCGGACCAGATCAACGCGGATTTGCTTACCTTCTTCAAAGGTGTAGCGACTACTGCCTCAGCGTAACGGCACCGACGGCCCGGCCTTTCGCTTTTTGCTCGAAGACCGGGCCACTCGGATCTTACAGCTACTGGCGAAGAATTCATCGGAATGAAGTGCGACGTATCTGGTGTGCTCGCTGGCGGCAAACCTCCATCGCGAGCAAGACATCCTCGCGACGCGGGCCGACAGCATCGAGGTAAGCAATATGGGAGGGTGGTTCGAGCAGATGCATGACCGAAAGAGAATTCACGCCATCACGTTCGGCTGGGCGGTAGCTCTAGCCGCCATTTTATTATTTTCGCTTCAAGATCCAGCGACCGGGAGCAAGGTCCCTGGCGACGGAGGTGTTGCGGTCGGAGCGCAATACGATTCGACTCATGTATATGTTGCCCCTGCTGATTTGGATGCTTTCGTCGACAGCATCGCTGCTACGTTCGGCGGCCAGCCGTCCAAGCGGTCAGTAACAAACGTTCTGCCTGTGCCAAGTAGCACAGAGTTTCAATATTTATGGACTCCGGTCGGCACGCTATCGATCTTCGCGTTCCAAACCCCAATCCCGTTTCCATTCGGAGAGGAGCGGACGGGGTATCTGGTGACCGACATGGACCAGGCGCTCAAATCCGCTCGAGCCGCTGGTGCCGAAGTCATCGTGGAACCGTTCAAGGACCCGATCGGAATCGATGCCGTCATCCAGTGGCCCGGAGGCCTGAAGATGCAATTGTATTGGCACTTCACTCCACCCAAATACGCGCCGCTTGCAACGATTCCCGACAATCGGGTCTACGTGTCTGGCGATCAAGCCGACAATTTCGTCAACGGATTCGTACGCTTCAGCCACGGCAAGGTGAGAGCAGATGACAAGCGCGCGGACGCAGGCGAAATCGGGCGCGTGGGAGAGACTTATCGCCGCATACGCATCGAGTCGCTATTTGGAAACATGCAGGTGATGGTAACTGACGGCCATTTGCCGTATCCGTTCGGCCGCGAAATAACCGGATATCGAGTGCAGGATCTCAGCGCAACGTTGCAAAAAGCCAAGGCTGCCGGTGCGAAGATATTATCTCCGCCTTACTCCACGAACGACCGAACTACGGCGATGATCCAATTCCCGGGTGGCTACATCGCTGAAGTACACAGCCAGACCGCGCACTAGGGATCCGTGGAAGAAATCGAGCGATTCATCCGACTATTCTGAAAGGTAAGACGAATTAGCGTTTCTGTAGCGTGGAGATGCGGTCGGCGACATCGCGGTATTCGATGTTTGCGGCATAGACTTGACGGAAGCAATCGAGCGCCGCTGACGAATCTCCGCCCGCTTCCAGCGCCAAGCCAAGATCGTAACGCAGCGCGAGAATCGTCTCGTGTTCTAGGCCCGGAACTTCCAGTGCACGCTGGTACCACAGTGCGGCGATATTCGGCTCGCCCTTGTCCATGAACGAAAGCCCCAGCATTGTCGAACAGTTCATGGTGTAGCGGAACGGTTTGCCCTTCTGCACAGCTTTGGCCACTTTCTGGAATTCTCCGATGGCTTCGTCGAGCAATCCCATTTCGCGGTAGGCGATGCCCAGGTTGTAGTGTGTTTCCAAGTCTTCGTCTTCCTCGCCAAGTTCGCCGAGCTCGCTGCGGAATTCCTGAAAAACCTCCGCCAATTCATTCAAACTTTCGGTGGTTATCTCAGGCATGGGAGCGGAGGATGTCTTGGAACTTCCGTTCTCTGAAATTGCAGCGGCGGGCACCGAACTCGCTGCGAAGATTGGGGCCGGTTCGTCGATATCTTCAGTAGCGGGGACAAAGGCGCGGTCGCTCGCAGGCGCTTCTAGCTCTTCCACTTCGGCGGCTAGTTCGTTAAGAAAATCCTCCGTGGTTGCCGGGCCCGCATGGCTATCGACCACACTGGGTTCCGGGGTCAGCTCCAATTCAAATTCGCCATTGGCTGGAGCAACAGGTTCGGAGGGGAGAGCTTCGGCTGCCGGCTCCTCAATGATTTCGATTATGGGGGTCTCGGCTGTTTCAACGCTGCTCTCGTTGATTTCAAACGAATCCGGCTGAACGGCAAAGTCGTCAGTCGATGCCCGCACCGCTTCCGGCTCAATCTCCAGCGCGATCGGGGCTTCGGCTTCTAGCTCGGCGGGCTCGGGCTGGACAGCTACCTGTTCAATGACTGGTTCGGCCTCAGATTCCTCTATGACGAAAATTGGGTCAGGTTCAGGCTCAGGCTGTGAGGCGACTTCTATCTCAGCCTCAGCTGGGGCGGCTTCGCTTTCCGTCTCCGCTGCAGCCGGAGCCGCTTCCAGCGCGGTTTTCTCAGTATCGACGACATCTTGCGAAATGGCTTCCCATTCGTCGGATAGATCCAGCTCTTCCCCGGCCGTCACGGGCTTTTCTGCGACCGGTTGGGCCGGCGATGCATCAACGGATGTCGCGGGCTCTTCAATGGGCACCGGGGCAACAGCAAATTCTTCAACAACCGGCTCCAGGGGAGCAGCGGTCAGCGGTATGCCGAATTCGGCGGCGATATCGGCGGCGCTCATCTCGGCAGTTTTATCTGCCTGTACGGCTGTCTCGGGCGCGGTCTCCGCGGTCGCTTGGGCTTCCGGCATCACCGGCGCAGCCATGGGCGGAGCAGCCTGCAGCTCTTCCGTCGATACTCCCGCCGCCTTCTGGAATCTTTGCCGCAGTTCCGCGAAACGATCGGCATTCACCTGGTCATTGCGCTCGCGATGAATTTGCTCCAACTGCCCTGCCAGCTCAGCCGTGCGCCTTTCGTTGCCGGCGCCTAGATAAAGATCCAGCAGCCTCTCCAGCGTGGGAGTATGGCGCGGCGCTCGTTGCAAGACGTTCTCGAGGAGATGCGTGGCCTTCTGAGTTAAGCCGTAGCTCGAAAAGAGATCGACATCCGTCAAAGCCTGCGCGATGTACCGCTGTGTTTCTTCATCGAGCGGCTCTTCAACGACCGACACCACCGCTACGGAAGCCTGCGGAATCCGATTCTCGGCTTTTTCCTCTTCGGTTTCAGGCGGCAATGCTTCGGGTGCCGTGACCGGTGAGCCGCCCGCGCGCTCGCGAAGTTGGTTCAGACGAGCAACCACGCGTTCGTCGTCCTTGTTTCGCTCGACGAGCTCTTGCAACAGCGCTTCCGCGCGCGGAAAGTCTCCCGCGGCGGCATAGATGTCGGAAAGCTGGCCGAGCGCAGCGTTCAATCGGAAGGGGTCGCTTGTAGTTCGGGAAAAATCGACGAGCATTTCGAGCGGTTCGGCATTTCCCGGCAGGCGCTCGCTCGCCGTGGTCAGTGACTTCACGAACTTGTCCTGCTCGCCCGCCTCGATCATGGCGCCGCGCAGCTCGCGCAATAGAGGAAGCGCGGCATTCGGTTGTGCGCTCTCGATGAGCGTCTCGGCTACCTTGTAAAGCGGCCCAAAATGCGCATGTCCCCGGGCCATCACTTGACGTCCACGCTCCGCGGCTTTCTGGATCTGTCCCAACTGCAGCTCATAGTCCAACAGCATGTTGGTGACATCGCCGCCCGCGTTCGCTTCCGG
>JBAVQA010000498.1:0-20445 GCA_049693595.1 Candidatus Acidiferrales bacterium
GTCAGCGCGGCATACTTCGGTAAACCGATGGCGGGCCAGCCGGGGGATGTCCTTCAGAAGCGCCACATCGCGGTATGGGCTTGCGGCTCCAACGGAGTGATTCTGAGTTCGACCGATCTTGGCAGGACTTGGAAGCGATTGCACGTAGCTGGCGGAGACTCGCTCGATTTCCGCAGCATTGTAGCGTTCGATGCGAAGGCCGCGCTCGTGATGTCGAGCGGAGAAGGAGACAAATCACGTATCTACAAGACGACGGACGGCGGAAATACTTGGAAGCTGGAATTTACCGACAAGCGCCCATCTTTTTTTCTTGATGCTCTAGTCTGCAAATCTGAATGCTACGCGCTCAGCGATCCGGTCGACGGAAAATTCGTGCTCGTAGCGACGCATCACCATAAGAATTGGAAGGAACTCCCCAGCGACGGCATGCCCAGTGCGCTTCCTGGTGAGGGAGCGTTTGCCGCCAGCGGAACTGCACTCGCGATGGACAACGACGGAAACTTATACTTCGGCACGGGCGGCGGAAAATCAGCGCGCGTGTTTCACTCGACCGATTTTGGCAAGACGTGGAGCGTGACGGAGACACCGATCGTCACCGGCAGCGCCTCGTCGGGAATATTTTCAGTACTCGCCCTGACGGATACAGTAGTGATCGTGGGTGGCGACTACAAAAATCCGAATCGCTCCGATCTCGTCGCCGCTTATTCCCCAAACGTCGGAACGACTTGGCGCCTTGCTGTGCAACAGCCGAGCGGCTATCGTTCGGCTGTCGTGTCCATCGATGGTGGGATGTTCGCTACCGTGGGCCCGACCGGGGAAGATATCTCGCAAGACCGGGGTGTCAACTGGAGCCGTACCGATTCGCTGGATCTGAACGCTGCCTTCACTCTGGATTATTACCATGTCTGGGCAGTTGGGGCGAAAGGCACCATCGCGCGTTTCAACAATCCCAGACAATATATGGAATGAAGGCGGTTCGGCGTAACGATTTCGTCCACTCTACCACTTCACATTCGCGATGAGTATTTCGTTCGCAAGGTCGGTCGCAGTTGTGCGATCTATAATTTTCCGAGGAGATACAGGACCAGCAGGATTATCAAAATCAGTCCGACGCCGCCGGTCGGGTAATAGCCCCAATCCTTACTGTGGGGCCACCGGGGCAGGCTGCCCACCAGCGCGATGATCAGCACAATCGTCAAAATTAAGAACACGCGGTTCCTCCTATATCATCTCAGCAGCAATGTTCTTCCGAGACTCGCATTCGTAGGGGTGCAGCATGCTGCGCCCGGAATGAGTGCGTGCCGGTGACCTGCCATTCAGCAATCAATTCGCTGCGTGATTGTTAAGAACGGATGCTTTTGGACCAAGGTCGCCGGTGCTTCAGCGGGCGCAGCATGCTGCGCCCCTACAAAGCCTGGCGGAGACGTCCGCCGATCGTTCGGAAGCCGGACGCCTCTATAAAACGACGCTACTGCGCGGCGCCGGCGGCTGCCGGGGCGCAGAAGCGATCGAACGCGCGCGTAAGATCTGCGGCAATGGCGGAAGGGTCGCGCCCTTCGATGTTCGTCCGCTCCAGCATGAAGGCGACTTTCCCGTCGCGCATCAGCGTAATCGAGGGAGACGACGGTGCGTAGCCGGTGAAATAGCTTCGAGCGCGAGCGGTGGCTTCCGCATCTTGTCCCGCAAAAACCGTAAACAAAAGTTCCGGCCGCGCGGCGCGGGCGATTGCTCTTGCGATCGCGGGGCGCGCTCTGCCCGCGGCGCATCCGCAAACGGAGTTCACGACGACCAGCGCCGTCCGGTTCTCTTGCTTCAGCGCGGCGTCCACTTCATCCGCCGTGCGCAATTCGCGAAAGCCGATACTCGTCAGTTCCTGTCGCATGGGTGTAAGCAGTTCTTCAGGGTACATCGCAACTCCTTTTCCGATTAGTGATCTAGGATTTCAAATACGTGGCTCGCGCCGCGCCTTGCCGACGGAACCAGCGGCTCCGCAAAGCATCACCACGGAACGCCACAATCATTCTATCGCGATTCGCCGCGCAGAACGAATCGCATCAACTGCATCGCCCAGGGAATTGTCTTTGTAGGGGCGCAGCATGCTGCGCCCGGAATAAGTGCTTGGCGATACCGATGTTCGTTCGTTGCAGACCAAAGCGGGTGCAAGCCTGCCTGCCGGCGGGCAAGCTCCCGCACTCCATATGACCGTGGCGCCGGAACATTTGGAGTGCGGCGGCTTGCCGCCGCTTTCTGACCGAGCAAAGCGTCGTCGAATCGACCCGAATGCGACGTACAGAGGGCGGGTTACGTCCGCGAGCGGTTGCGAAAATACTTAATCAAGGAAAAGCCGCCGGTAATGGGCAGCAAGAAAACCTGTTTGATGATGCCGGTGCGGCGCTCGATGCGGTCGTGAATCTGATCTGCCTCGATTTTCTTTCCGGCGACAACCGCGCCGATGTATTTCAGAAAGTCGACTCCGCATTTCTCGCACGAGCCGCCTTTGCGTTGCTCGTGCTTGCATGCGGGGCACTCGTATCGCAGCGTGGCATGGCAACGCGGGCAGAATCGCGCGATCTCGCGAGCGTCCGCGCCGCATTTAAAACATTTGATCATGCGTTGCGCAGGAGCGCTCGCATTCGCCGGCGATTCGATTCGAGCGCGCGGCACGCTGCCCGCGCCCGTTTTACCGGGCGCGTCTCCGGGCTTGCCGGGCGTAAAGCTTCCAGTCATGTATGTATTTTAGCTCTACAACCGCGCCCGGAATGCAGCGCTGAACGAAAATGCGGTTTTGCGGTTAACACTGGTCCTGCGTACAGTCGACGGAATCTGGGTGAGGTCTGTAAGCGATGCGGGTAAAGGAAATCCCGCCGCTACGAAAGCGAATGCTTTCGCAGCGACGTCCTGTCTGAGAGAAATCGAGTGATTTAGCGGAAGGGAAACCTGAAACGTTTGCCGTTTTGCTTGGCAATGACAGTTGATTTGTTGCGCCCGCTTGCATTCGTGTCGCACCCTGGACGGCGCGTGGGATCGCCCGGCCGGGGTATGAATTTAGGTTGCAGGTGTACCGGCAGAGGCGCCAGCAAGCGCACCACGTGACCCAGCCGTTCCTGCTTAAAAGGCTTGGCCATGCAAACGACTGCGCCGATCGAATGCGCGTTGGAATAATCGCTGGGATAAGCGGAGCGCGTAATCAGCACTACGGGAATATGACGCAGACGCGAGCTCGATTTCACATGCGCGCAAACATCGAATCCCGGCAGGTTCTCGCCTTCCACTTCCGCGACCACCAGAGCGGGCGTGAATATATCCAGAACTTCGCGCGCTTCCACGTTCGTGCTCACCGCGATCACTTCATAGCCCTCGTTCTGCAGATACCCTTTCAACGAATCGCGAAGGGCCACGTCGGAGTCCACCGTGAGAATAAGAGGTCTCTTCGAAGGATCCATCGGCGGGAGATCGGTGATACACACGGGCTCGAGCTTCAGCGCGCGAGCGGTTTGGGCCGCCGGCGCAGCATCGAATGTTCGTCCGGCGGAGTCCACCAGATCTTCTCCGACTCCAATCCGCAGAGCAATCGCAACGCGGCGGCGGCCGTCAGGACTTTCGTGAATGCGCACCACGCGCCCAGGCTGCTCCGCTTGGACCACGTGTGGGGAACTGCTGTACGGAAAGGTGACCATCACATCCATTCCACGAGAGTAGCAATCCAGGGAAGTAACAAAGAGAATGCCGAAGCGCGAAACGTCCACGGTGGTTGAGATCTCACCAGGGCCGCTATTAGTGACGTCAACCCCGCGCACGCGGACGGGCGCCGAAATCAAAGCACGGCGGCGACGACGGCGGTCCGCCGCAGGATGTACCACCGGCGACTTGGCCGGTTCGCTAGCGGACAATTTCACTGGCTGTGGCGCAGCGGAATCCGCAGAAGAATCCATAACGCTTTCGGAAGCGTCATCGGCAAGCAACTCGCCGGATTCTTTCGAACTTTGGGTAATATCGTTCAGCGAATACTCTGCGACGCAAGCTTCCGCGGCTTCGTCAATTTCCTCAAGCAATTCCGCGCACTCTTGGCGCGTGTCCGGGTTGACGTATTCGTGCGACCCAGCTTGAATCGTGTGCAGCAGGCCGGCCAGAGGCTCGGCGCTATTTTGCGCCTCGATTTCAGCCGCCACGCGAGGCGTCTCGGCGATCACAGCGTCGCAAATCGCGTCCAGGAGGCGCCCATCGGGATCGTTGGATTTCGTAGTGGCGAGATTCTGTTCGGCGAGGCCGCGTTCGATCTCCGCCGCCAGTCCCGCTGGAATGTTTTCTGGTGTCTTTGGATCGTGCATACTGAAATCGCTCGCTTCACTCATCCGGCTTGAACTCCCTGCGTTAACATGTTCAAAGGCAAATGTAGCAAGCGGACCCTGCGCATGCACTAGCGTGAAAGTCACATTCTCGCAGTACTCAGTCCGTGCCCGCACCGGTACTAAAGTACGGCCTCGCAGGCTACAGAAAGATAGAGGGTTAGGTCTCTAAGGGGGCAATCTAGTACCGGAAGGACTCTGCCGGGTTCGAGCAGGTACTCGGGACGAAGCCCGCTTTTAGCGTTGCGACTGCTCCCTATTTGCAACCCTAGCCTGCGCCCGGAATAGTTCCTCCTTCGCCATGCCGCACACACGTGCATTTTATCGCTTGTACATATTCGTGCGAATACATATAATCGTACGTATTCGTACAATGTCACAAAACCACGCTGCCGTGCTAATCGCCGATGTTGTGCACTCGAGCTCGCTCCGCGAGCTTCGCTCGCTTTTGGGCCAACGGCTCACCGCCGTTTCGCGCGACCATCTGAAGCGCAAGTGGATCCGCTTACCCTATTCGGTAACAGCCGGAGATGAGTTTCAGACCATCAGCATCTCGCCGGTGAGCATTCCTGAAGTGTTATTGGATTTGCGCATCAGGCTGCTACCGCTGAAGCTTCGTATCGGAATTGGATTTGGCCCCGCACCCGCTCGTGTGGAGCCGCCGGTGAACCGCCTCGGCGGCCCTGCATTCGTGTTTGCTCGCGCGGCGCTGGAAAGCGTCAAACGAAGAGCAGGCCACAAATTCAGCGTCATTACTTCCTTTCGCTCGAAAAATGCAGTGTTTGACTCGACCGCAAATTTGATTTACGGTCTGCACGACACCCTGCTCTTGCGCATCACCGACAAGCAGTGGGAAACTATCAAAATGTTCCGAGCCAAGCGCCGGCTGGACACTGCGGCCCGCGCGTTGCGCGTGGTCGATTCTACGGTGTCGCGAAATCTGCAACGCGGACATTTCTGGCAGCTGGAGCAGACCGTGACGGGTATGCAAGCATTGATTCGCTCCAAAGGCCTCTAGGACGAAAACGTCCTAAAATCATTATTCGGACGAAAACGTGCAAACGACGATTCGCGCTATTTTGGCGCTTTATTTAGCCCACCTGTTGACCGATTTTGTTTTTCAAAGCTCTTATCTGGTGCAGCAAAAGAAAGACGGGCAGTTTATCGGCTACGTCAAACACGGCGCTATTCATTACCTCTGCGCTGTGCTCGCAGCAGCGCTCTTCCTTCCCGGCATGGTTTTGTCGCTGCGCTTTCAGGCAGCGGTGATCGCATTAACGCTCGTCCATCTCTTCATCGATGTTTGCAAGATTCAGTTTGCGAAGTCGCGGCCGGTCGCGGATGGAGCGCTCGCCTTCGTAGTGGATCAGGCGGTGCACTTCATCACCGTCGTGCTGGCAGCGTGCTGGATCGAGCGAACTCCGCTGGCCGCTATCGCGCGAGCAAGCTTGCAGATGCTGCGCGAACAGAGCAATCGAATCCTGCTGCTGCTCATTGTGTACGTGCTTGTGATGTTCGCTTGCGGCTACTTGATTCGATTCGTCACCAAGCCGCTGATGCGCCACATCGCCAAGGCCAAACCGCAGGCTTCCGATTCGGCGCCGAGTGAAACGCCCGCGCAATTAAGCAACGCCGGCATGTACATCGGCTGGCTGGAGAGGTTTCTGGTATTGACCGCCCTTCTGCTGCATTCGCCCGCCACCGTGGGTTTGATTATTGCCGCGAAATCGATTGCGCGTTATCCGCAGTTTCGTCGCGAGCAATTTGCGGAATATTTTCTCATCGGCACTCTGCTCAGCATTTGCACTGCGTTTGTGGGAGGAGTTGTGCTGATGAGAGTGTTCTTCGGAAGCTCCGCGCTGCCTCAGTAATTCGTAGAAGAACACGTCTGCTGCGTCACCAAGAGTCAGAAAAAAAGGGACGTCCGAAAGCGTTGCGCAATTGCGCTGCTCCAGAATGTCCCTCGGTTGCGGTTTCCGGCGTTCGACCGCCGCTGCCGGCGAAAGCGCTAGCGGCTTTCGACGATGGCAATCGCTTCGTCGACGTGATGATGCGCTCGATGAAGATGATCCAGAATACGCGCCTGCAAGCCTTGCGTGTGCGGATCGTCCTCTTCCTTGCTGCAATCAGCGATGGCCTTATCGATCAGTTCGCGTGATTTGTGTAAACGCCCTTGCCACGGGATGTGCGCATCCACCGGCGCGTGATCGGCTATGTCTTTCCCGTCGTCGATGGAAGCGCGTTTGATTTCACCGATGGCTTCATCTATTTGATGAATCGCGTCTTTTTCCTGTTGGCGAAGCGCTCCGCCGTTGGGGCGTTCCAAATGAGCCCGGGCGTCTCTCAGATCGGAAAGAGCGTGTAGGTAGTGGGGGTGTTTTCCCTGAGCAAGAACTTCCTGCGAGGCCATAGGCAGCAGGCATGCCAGTGCAACTGCGATGAGCGAAACTTTCACAAGTATTTTCATTCGGAATTATCCTCACCCTCGATTTATGCAGCAAAGGACACACGCTGAGGCGCCCTTGATTTGATTTAACACCGGTTCCACAGCTTTGTAGCGCTCACTTTTGCCTTTGTTTTCGCAGAGATAACACTCATTTCGACAACCTGCGAGTTCGGCTCTCGTTGCAAGTTGCATATTTTCAGGGCTCGCACCACAATACCCCTCGCCGATGACCGATCCCTTGCCAATCCCGGGCAGCACAATTTCTCACTATCGCGTCCTCGAAAAACTCGGCGGCGGCGGGATGGGAGTGGTGTACAAAGCCGAAGACACTGAACTCGGCCGTTTCGTTGCGTTGAAATTCCTTCCTGAAGATGTTGCCCGCGATCCGCAAGCCCTGGAACGTTTTCGCCGCGAAGCGCGCGCCGCTTCCGCCCTGAATCACCCCAATATTGGAACGGTTTACGAGATCGCCCAGCAGGACGGCCATCCCTTCATCGTGATGGAGTTTCTCGAAGGCTCGACGCTGAAGCATCGCATCTCGGGCCGGCCTCTTGAGCTTGAATTGCTTCTCGATCTGGCCATCGAAATTGCAGATGCTTTGGATGTAGCGCACGCGAAAGGAATCATTCATCGTGACATCAAGCCCGCGAATATTTTTGTCACTTCTCGCGGCCATGCCAAGGTCCTCGACTTCGGTCTCGCAAAAGTTATTTTGGCGGATGCAGTCGACAGCATCGGCGAGCGAACGGCTACTTTGGCGCCGGACTCGGCTCATTTGACCAGTCCCGGCACAGCGCTGGGGACTGTCTTGTACATGTCTCCTGAGCAGGTACTCGGGAAAGAATTGGACGCGCGCAGCGATCTGTTCTCCTTCGGCGGCATGCTTTACGAGATGGCCACGGGCATTCTTCCGTTTAAGGGCGATAGTTCAGGCGCGATTTTCGACGAGATCCTGCACAAGGATCCCGTCGATCCCGTCCGCCTGAACACCGCAGTCCCCGCCGAACTCGCGCGAGTGATCCACAAGGGCATGGAGAGGGACCGCGACCTCCGTTACCAAAGCGCCGCGGAGATGCGCGCCGATTTAAAGCGTCTAAAGCGCGACACCAGCTCCGGCCGCGTGAATGTCGGCAGCGGATCGTACCGCGATGCAGCAGCCTCCGAATCGGGCGCAACTGTGCCGGCAACTTCGGGTTCCACTTCGATTGCTGCGCCGTCCGCAAAACGCAGCCTGTGGAAACCAATTCTGGCCGCCGCAATTGTTGTCCTCGCGATCACCGCCTTTAGCGCCTACAAACTGCTAAACCGCCCTCGCGCCTTTAGTCTGCAAGACATGCAGATTACCAAGCTCACCGATAGCGGAAATGCCGCGGGTGTGGCGATCTCGCCTGACGGCCGGGAGATCGTTTACGTCCTCGTGAACGGCGAGAAGCAGAGTTTGTGGGTCCGCAACGTGGCCACCAAGAGCGACGTGCAAGTGCTGGCGCCAGCCTCGATAGTTTTCACTGGTGTGAACTTCTCTCCGGACGGCGATTATATCTATTTCGAGCGTGCTACCAACAGCAACGACTCCGCTGATCTGTTTGTCATGCCTGTTCTGGGTGGCACACCACGTCAATTGATCCGGAACGTGAACACCAGCATCAGCTTTTCTCCCGATGGCAAGCAGTTCTCGTTCATGCGCGGAGGAGTCACCAGCGGCTCGGTACAAGTTTGCATCGCGAACGCGGACGGTACTGGAGAACGCTTGCTCGCCTCGTTGCCCCCAGGCCCGTTCTATGCCGGCACCGCATGGTCTCCGGACGGGAAAACAATCGTTGCTTCCGCAGTCCAGTTCGGCAAGCAAATAAAGTGGGTCTTAAGTGTCGTACAGGTGAATGATGGCCACGTAAGTGATCTCTATTCGAGCAGTGAATATGTCGGGAAACCTGTATGGATGCCCGATGGAGACTCGTTGCTCGTTCCGATAGGCCCGGTAATGGGAAACTCGCGTCAATTGTGGATCATCTCCTACCCTGGCGGCGAACGGCGGCGCTTTACGAATGATCTGGCGGATTATCGGATATCGATCGATCTCACGCGCGACGGCCGGACGCTGGTGGCAATCCAAGAGACACGAATTTCACATATCTGGATTGCTCCTCAAGGCCGAGCAGAGCAAGCGAAGCAGGTTACCTCCGGAGAAACTGAAGACCACCGTCTAACTTCCTTGCAGAACGGAAAACTCCTGACCCGTGCGGCAAACGCCGATTTGGTTCTAATGAATTCGGATGGTAGCCAAAGAACTCCGTTGTTTGCGGGCGCCAAAAACCTGGGGTCTTTCTCGAGCTGCGGTGATCGATACGTCTTGTTCGATTCCTTGCTGGGAACCCAAATGGCAGTGTTTCGTACCGAGGCAGACGGCTCGAATCCCACGAAGCTCGCGGACGACGCTGTCTTTCCCGATTGCTCGCGCGATGGGAAATGGCTGGTGTACTCGAACGCCCTTGGAACGAAGTTCTTTCGCCTTCCGATTGAAGGGGGCACGCCGACCGAAATCTCCGTCTCCCATCAAAATGGTGATCCCATGCTTCGGATTTCTCCAGACGGAAATTGGATTGCCTATCTGTACGAAGAAGCGCGTCCGGCGCAGCAGCAGATCGCCATCATCCCCGCGACCGGCGGAGCGCCCGTGCACCTTTTTCCGCTGCCGGAGGACACAAATCGCTTTCGCTGGTCGCCAGATGGAAAGGGCGTGCAGTTTATACTCACTCACGACGGCGCTGCCAATATCTGGGAGCAACCGGTCACGGGCGGCCCGCGTCGCCAGATAACCAACTTTGCTTCCGGGCACATCTTCGATTTTGACTGGTCGCCCGACGGCAAGCAGTTGTTTCTAGCCAAGGGCGAAATCAACAGCGACGTGATCTTGATCAGCAATTTCCGCTAAGACGCGCAATCCAGCGTCACTTCACGCCATCCGCAATAAAGAGGGTCGACAAAGCGCGATTGTAAGTGTAAGCGTAGGCCTTGCCGTCGGGCGTGATCCTGAATGGCACCAGACCATTGACGCCCGCGGTATCCTGCGGCGCGACCTCCATGAGCTGCTGCCTCTCTCCGGTTCCCAGGTCCAGACGAAACACCAAATCGTGAACTTTCATATTCTGATAAACGTAAGCCGATTTTCGGTCGCTGGTCCAGTTTGCCCAGATGTCTTCCGGCGTCATTCCCGGCACCCCGGCCGGTACTCCTCCGGCCAGCGGATAGATCACACCCGCTTCCTCGAATGCAAGTTTCGCGCCGTCAGAAGAAATATCCGTTCCCACTGTGCCGTCGAGCCAGGACAAGTCGCGTTCCTTGGCATCTCCCGGGCCGCGGAATTGTATGCCGGTGGCCCATACTACGCTCGAGAGCAGAAGACGCCCGTCGCGCGACACGTCGTGCAGCCGAACGACGATCAAACTGACCATTAACGTGCAATGAGGACGTAGCGAACGGAGCATTTTGTTACACTGTTTGTTGAGGTGGGAATGCGCCAGGTCGGACTGCGGCTCGGACTGCTCATTGCCTTGGCGCTGAATGCGTCCGCGCCATCCTTGCAGCCGCAAGAAGCGGAGAAAGCACAGCAGGCGCCCGGTGCTCCGGCTCAGGACGCGGCGAAACCTCAGCCGCCCGCCGCGGCGCAGACCCAAACGCAGACCGTCACTTGCACTGTAGATACCTCGCCCAAACCTCTTTCGGCTCCGCTGGCGGACGCTCTGCATCTTTACCGCACCGGAAAATTCGACGCCGCCGCAGCAGCCTATAACGCCATCGCCGCATCCGGCGGCTCGGACGCGGTCCTCGCATACACCGGACTTGCGCGCGTTTACCTGAAGCAGAATAAGCCGAGCGACGCGTTCGACGCCGCGTCGAACGCCGTTGGTCTCACTCCGGGAAAAACGCCGGCGATCACCGCGCTGGGAGAAGTATACTTTCGCCAGGGGAAACTGCAGCAGGCCGAACAATTGTTTTTGAAACCGCTCCAAGACTGCGACGCGGATGCGCGTTCCTACCTGGGACTCTCGCGAATCGATCGCGCCACTTCCGATTACAACCGCGCAAAGAGCGCCGTGATTCGGGCGTATAACCTTGACCCCGATGACCCCGAAATTGGGCGCGCATACATTGCCACGCTGAGCCCCAGCGAGCTGAAAGTTCTCCGCGAAAATCTCGGCCGCGAACCGAACGAGGAGGCCAGGAATCGCGACACCCTGGAGCGCAAAATGGCTCTCTTCGAACGGGAAAGCGGGCAGCCCGTCCACACCTGCCACCCGACGTCGAAAGTGACCGCGACGCAAACCGCTTTGGAAGCTATGTTCGATGGCCCGCGGCGCATCCGCGGTTACGGATTGACAGTGAAGGTCAACGGTGCTTCCGCGAGACTTCTCCTGGATACCGGCGCGGATGGAATTGTTATCGACCAGAAAATCGCGGACAAAGCGGGCGTGAGGAAAGTCGTCGAGCACGACTCGAAGGGCATTGGCGATAAAGCCGCGGCGGCAGGCTACATTGGATTCGCGGACTCCATCGAGATCGGCGACTTGCAGTTCGAAGGTTGTTACGTGGACGTCCTCGACCGAAATTCCGTGATGGATGACGACGGACTGATCGGCGCAGACGTCTTCAGCAGCTATTTGGTGGACATCGATTTTCCCGACACGAAATTCAAACTCACGCAATTGGCGCCGTACCCCGACGAGGCCCCGGCGGAGACCACGCTCGAATCGCGGCCGTCGCCGAGTTCCCATCTGCACGATCGCTACATCGCGCCGGAGATGAAAGGGTACACGCCCATTTTTCGCTTCGGTCACGCCTTGCTGATCCCCACCAAAGTGAACGATTCCGCGCCGATGCTCTTTTTGATCGATACGGGATCTTTTGACAACACCATTACTCCGGCCGCCGCGAAGCAGGTAACCAAAATCAGCCGCGAGGAGAATTTCAAGGTGAAGGGAATCAACGGGGAAGTGAAAGACATTTATCGCGCGGACAAAGCGAATTTGCAGTTCGCGCATTTCAAGCAGGACCGCCAGGATCTCGTCACCTTCAACCTCGACAACATCAGCAACTCGATGGGCACCGAACTTTCCGGCATCCTCGGTTTCCGCATGCTGCGCCTGCTGGACATAAAAATTGACTACCGCGACGGCCTGGTCGATTTCATCTACACGCCCCCCGGCTCGAGCCGCTAGCAAAGCCGTTCCTTCCGCACTTACACGTCGTGCAATTCTAGAACCGGTTAGAAGCGTCACGGTGTTTTGTTTTGAGTGAGTTACGGCGAATTCTGTTTGCGGGGCAGAACCGGTTAGAAATGTACTTGTGCACACCGAACCCTTCGCAAAAGACGCTCTGGGCAAGCCGGTTAGAAATGTCAGGATCGGGGACACCGCATGAGAATTGGCGCGACAGCGATTGGTCGAAAGTTCTCGATTAGAACGGGGTGCGATCGTTTGTTTTCTGTGGGTTAGACGAGGTTCTAATAATTGCAGTTCTCGATTAGAAAGTGCGATCGAGATTGAACTTCGCGCGTGGCAGCGAGCCTCAGGGGTTGAAACCCCTGAGGGTTGGGCGGCATTCGGCACGGCTGCCCTTCGCAGCTCAGGGTAAAAAGCCGTGCCCTGACCTAACCCACGCGGTGCGGTTCTGGCACCGGGTAGAAATGGCGCTGCCTTTTTTTTTGAGTAAGTTACGTCGCATTCTACTCGTAGGCAAGAACCGGGTAGAAATGCGAGAAAACGGTGGTGAATGTTTGTTGGGAGTTGGTCAAGACCGTTCAGGATGGGTGCGGTCGCTGAGGCGGAAAGGCAGGCTCGCACGGATGGTATTCGGGCGCCGGTATTTCTGCCCCCAGCACCAGCGCCGTGCTGCATGTCGCTTCCTCTCGGGGCCTAAATACATGCCCTGATGTATGTTATCATAGTAGTAAACGTAAGTCAAGAGGAAAAATCGCGAGAAGTTAAGTGCCTTATTCACAATGCGGTTATGAATGCGATGGAGTAAAAGTTCAAGGCGCAAGATTCAGAAGCCAAAGTCAAAACCCGCACCCCTTCACAAACCGAAGGGATGCGGCACCCCCGCGAGTTTCAATCGTGCTTCAAGCAAACTCCGGTGCCGCGCGGAAGGATTGTCCACCCGCCGGTGATGCCAGGACCAACGCGAACCTCCCGGCGCATTGGTGAGCAAATCGAAAGCCTTGGTGACAAACATAAATACTGAGGGGATTAGACATACACACAGAACCAGGGGATGTAACCAAGACCTCTTCGGGCTCAAGGCGCGATCGGAAGTATGCATGCAGTTTCCAGGTCACAGCCCGCCAAAGACGAGGTTCTGATTAACCCGTGACGGACTGAATCACGGAATATGAGTCATTGCGGATCGTGCCAAATGAAAAACATTGACTCTCCGGTCCAGGCAAGAATTATGAAAATGGAACCAGCAATCTTGGCGCGAAGGGATGTTTTGCTTGAAATCCATAACGCTAGCACACAGATTGTGGCCGGAATCGCAGTCCACAGACCGAGGTTCAACAATAGAATCAGTTGCACCGACCTGCCTAAAGTTCCGCCTCCCGAATTCCGATTCGTGCCCGGGGCCCAATACCAGAAGTGGTAAGCCGTGGAAGCAAGTCCTACCGCCATCCCAGGAATCGACAGGATGCCCGTCACTATCGACAGCCACATTCTTGATCCTTCGTGATGCGATTCGAGAGCCATCCCAGCCTTTATTGTTGCAAATCTCCGACGAGTATTTGGAAGGCAGGATAAACATGCGAGAATGGAACGGTATAAGTATAATCGTGGGAGTCCTCGAACGCTTGCGAATCGCTCGCGAAATTCGCAAAATCTAGTACGGAAGGCGCTCCATTGTTACCGCCGAGATTTTGACTCGTAATTCCCAAACCTGTTAGATCACGATTACCAGCTGCAAATGACAACGAGGGAAACCAATAGGCCAATTCTGCCCATTGTCTTATCAGGTTCGAATGACCGCAGCTTCCAAGCAGGGGCGAGCAGGTCGGCGGATTTGACCATAACGATTCTTGACTACCATCAGTTCCAGGTAGAGTACCCCAATATTGCACTGACGAATTGTCAAATTTATCGATGATATTGAAAACGTTGAAGAAATTAAGGTAGCTCTGAAAGCCGGGATTACCGTGCAACGTCCTTTGCTCCCTGGCCCACGCTTGCATCAGAACGCCGTCGCCTGGATTGAATGTGTTGACCTTACGTCCCCTAAGGCAGAAACTCTTCCGTCATGAAATCCTTTTTGCCTCAGGCGCGACTATTACAATCGACTTTCGCGACGTTTCCTTCCGTCGCCGCAAGCCTGCCAAAAGACGTCGCAAACGCTAAGGGTTGTTCTGGCGGATGCCAACTCCTGAGCTGGCAGCGCTTACCGGACATGTGGACTAATGGTACGGGTGGGTGGCCAACCGTTCCGCGCTGCGCCGGAGTGAACCCATGCATGTTTGAAACTCGCGAGGTGCCGAATATTTCCCGCGGTCTTTGCAGAAAAGGTTCGGGTGTTGACTCTGCGCTCAAAATTCTTAGTGCGTAGCGGTGTCCGAGTCGAACGTCGCGTCAGTTCGACCTTCGGCTGGCTGGCGAGAAAGAGGCCCAAGGTTCAGCGGCGCGCTGGGTCGAAACCGTCGAGCCGGGGACGCCTTTATCAGGCGCCCCGGGCTTGTAAATCGACGACGGCCGTTCATAGTTCACAGGGTTACAGCGACAAACGGAAGGCAGCATCCGCTTCTAGTGCCATAACTTGCAGCGTGTTAAGGAATTGCTTGCTTTGCCCGGCGAAGAGGCCATCGGCCGTAAAGCTTGCGATGGTAGCCACGGCGCCCGCAAATCTATCGGTCAGCGGACGAATGATGGCGACATGCGGGAGCTTGGGGCTGATGAATTCGCAGGGAACGGGAAAGATCAGGCTGGGCTGAACCAGGTTGGCCGGTTGCAGCGGTGGATTGCCGAAGAAATCGGGAAAGGTCAGGCCAGAGATGGCGTCGGTAAACGGCGCCACGGGGACTTGCACGCCGTTGCCTGCGAAATCCACCCATTCCAGGAAGTGCGCGATCTCGTCTCCGCCGATGCCCAGGGTAATCTCGAGCACTTGCGGATCCGTCACTTTCTGACTCATGCTTGCATAGAGGCTCGAACCGCCTTGCTCAATGTAGCCAAAGTGAAAGCCTGCTACGTTCGCGATGGCCTGAACGTGCTCGTTGCCGAGGAAGTTGGGGTTGGAAGCGCCGTTGAAATCGTTGTCGTTCCGGGGTATGGCGGTAACATTATTGAGAGTGATCGCCTGAGGGAATGTGGCGCCGAGGTCTGGATTGGTCGTACTGCGGTAGCGAACGAACCAGCTGGTATCGACGTTAAGATGCATGAGGTTGGTGAGGCGCGGGATACCTGATGATCCCGTAGCTTTGCTGCCTTCCAGAGTGCGGAATTCGTCGAAGTTGACGGGCTCGGCGCCTCTGGACTCGAGATAGGCATTGAGGAAAGCAGCATGGCTCTGTTCATCTAGCGTGTTGCTGGAGATATATTGCGGGCCATCGCCATCGAGGTTCGACAATGCAATCTGATAGTTGTTCATCGATTGATTCGGGTCAATCTCAACAGGGGGATTATTGCCGATACCGCCGAGTTCTGCATACTGTATCCAAAGGTCGGATTCGATGAGCTCGGCCGCTGCGAGGAAGCGAAGGATGGCGACGTCTCCGGGTGTCAAACGACCTGAATTCTCGGCCCCAAACTGGGAGTTCTGAGCCCCAAACGTGGACACACCGCTGGCGGCAAGTCCGGCGCCGACAGTGGCCACGCCCGCAGCCACCATGCCGTTCTTGAGAAACGAGCGGCGGTTCGATTTCTTCTTAAACAGAGTTTCCGAAGGCTTCATCGCATATCTCCTATTTTTGGGAGTATTACAGTTCAGTTACACTGTAGCTCCAGTATTTGAAAAGCGAACTTCGAGCCGTCCCGGCACTCGCAGACATGAGAAGTTTCTCTTCGACTTGAAGCCTACAGTTCGCGGGTTTGGTGCATCCAATACTTGTTTCCCATCTGACAGATAGGTAGGACTAATGGAACTCCATCAGCTTAGATATTTTTGCGCGATTGCCGACACGGGAAGCTTCAGCCGCGCCGCGCAGCAGACGCACGTGTCGCAGCCGTCGCTCTCGCAGCAGATCGGAAAATTAGAAGATGAATTGGGAACGCGGCTTTTCGATCGGCTGGGCCGCTCGGTGAGACTTACCGAACTCGGGAAGTCGTTTCTTCCACGGGCGCAGGCCGTGCTGCGCGACCTGGAATCGGCGCGGAAAGACATTGTCGAGAAAAAGACTTCGATCACGGGTGTGATTTCCGTGGGAGTGATTCCGACGATCGCGCCGTATTTTCTGCCGTCGATATTGGCGACGTTTTCGCGGAAGTGGCCGCTGGCGCAGTTTACCGTGGTGGACGAAATCACGACCTTGCTGCTCGAGAAGCTGCGCGCGGGTGCTATCGACCTTGCGATCGTGGCGCTGCCGGTGCAAGTGCGCAACCAGGAATTCGAATCGTTCCCGCTGATGACCGAGACACTGTTTGCGGTGCTGCCGAAGGGTCATGAACTGGCGAACCGGCGCGAGGTGTCGCTCGGCGAGCTTCACGGTGAACCATTTCTCTTGCTGCGCGATGGCCATTGCTTCCGCGCAACTACGTTGAAGGCTTGCAACCGGGCGCGGCTGAATCCTCGGATCGTATTTGAGAGTGGGCAATTCAGCAGCATATTGAGCATGGTTTGCGCGGGGTTGGGCGTTTCGGTGGTTCCGGCGATGGCGGTGGAAAAACGCGCTGGATGTTGTTTTATTCGTCTTGCGGACGTGCGCGCCGAGAGGACAATTGGAGCAGTTACTTTGAAGGGGAGATCGCTGACACGGGCGAGCGCGCATTTTCTCGAGCACCTGGGAGTAAAGCCATCGAAGAATGGCAAGTCAGTAGCGCGCGGCGAATTACAATGAATGTCTCCGGTAAAACCTCTTGCCGCCTGCTAGCCGCAAAGGCGCTCGGAGCCGACTACAGTTGTGCAGATAGTTGTCGTACTATCGCCTTACTTCCCAGAAGTTAGGA
The DNA here is from genome assembly GCA_049693595.1 of Candidatus Acidiferrales bacterium. Lineage (GTDB taxonomy): Bacteria > Acidobacteriota > Terriglobia > Acidiferrales > UBA7541 > Palsa-295. Next base: position 16,929 of record JBAVQA010000498.1, read on the forward strand.
GCCTTCGAGGAGCGGCTTGGGGACGCACCCGAAGACTTTGATTCTTTCTAGAGTCCCGCTTCGACTCCCATACATCAACTAAGGTAGTTGCCAACGTACTGGCACTAAGGCAACAACATCAGGAAACGGAGAACAAGCATGGGCAAACTTACAGGTCAAGTCGCGGTTGTGACCGGCGCTTCGAAGGGTCTCGGCGCGGGAATCGCCAAGGCGCTCGCGGCCGAAGGCGCGTCGGTGGTGGTGAATTATTCGTCGAGCAAGGAAGGTGCGGACCGTGTGGTACAAGAAATCACGGCCAAGGGAGGCAAAGCCATCGCCGTGCAGGGCGATGTCTCGAAACAGGCGGATATCACTCGAGTCTTCGCCGAAACCAAGAAAGCCTACGGAAAACTCAACATCCTCGTAAACAATGCCGGCGTTTATGAATTCGCGCCGTTGGAGGGCACCACCGAAGAGCTTTTCCACCGCCACTTCAATCTGAACGTGCTGGGCCTTTTGCTCACCACAAAGGAAGCCGTGAAACTCATCGGCCCCGAAGGCGGGAGCATCATTAACATCAGCTCGGGCGTCAGTACGCTGTTGCCGGCCAACACCTCGATCTACACAGCCACCAAGGCTTCCGTCGATGCGATTACCGGAATTCTCGCGAAAGAATTGGGCCCACGCAAGATTCGTGTCAATTCCATCAACCCTGGATTGATCCAAACCGAGGGGGTTCATGCACAAGGCAACGACGAAGGCGACTTCCGCAAGTGGATCGAATCGCAATCGCCGCTGGGCCGCATCGGGCAGCCGGACGACATTTCGCCCACGGCGGTGTACCTGGCGTCGTCCGACTCGAAGTATATGACCGGCGAAACGGTTCGCGTCACCGGAGGGATTTAGAAAAGGAGGTGAGCTTACCTCACCGCCCTGTAGCTGGCTAACGCGGTCGGCAGGCGAAGATTTGGAGATTCTGCCCATGCCGGCTTTGCCCCAACGTGCATGTCCCGCGCACCGAATATATGCACGGGCTCGCGGGACAAGTCCTGATTAGCGCTAACCGGACAAGTGGAATTCCGGCCAAAACCACTTCTCCGACTATGTGGCTACACAGGAGCTAGCGACCGGAGTGAAAAACGAACAGGACGTTGGGGTGTCTTCGACAGAGCGCCGGCACTCACTAACGATAATCTTTCTCGTGTGCGCGCAGCGATTTCTGGTTGTAGCGCTCCATCTCTACGCGCTCTTCCATCGAGCCACGCTTCAGCCGCGAAAGCGGGAGCAAGCCCGCCACGGCGGGCAGGCTCCCGCACTCCATAACCGAGGCGCTTTTGGAGTGCCGCAGCTTGCCGCCGCTTTGCATCGCGTCGGCTCCAAAGTAGCGGTTCTCTCACGCGACCGCCAATCGGGAGATTGGCGTTCCCGGGAGATAGACACCAGAAATTGCGGCGGAGTAAGTGCGCGAGGCAAATTTGGACACTACCTAGCGTCTGGTAGTGTCTCAGTTTGAATCCAAAAGCGCCGCAATATCTGAAATGTCCCAAACGCGGCTTGAAACTCCAGCCGCCATTGCCGGAGTAACGCGCAGTGTCTGATGAATGCGGCAGAAGTTATAATGCATGTAGTGCAGCGCAATCGCCCACAAGTGATTCTCTGCCTTTTTGCTGAATGCGTTCGTTAGCCGGGTAAAACGGCGCATCTTCATCCGCATCGTTAGGTTCTGGCGCTCCACAAAGCTCGTAGAGATGTGTGCTGGATTGGGGCGACCAGTGATTCCGACAGTCTGGCATCCGATACACTCTGCGGGGCTGTACTTCGTATCGTTCGCCGCTTCGTGTCCATAAATCTTGACCAGCATCGCATAGTCAATCTCTGAGCCGAAAGCATCCTCGACGGCCTGTAGATAAACGCGATGCCCGTCCGTCGTCAATTGGACGCGATTGGCAAGCCGAGCTGCAAGATCATCCATAAAGAATTTCGCTGTATGAGCGCCGCGGCTCCCTACCATGAAAGAAGGGACTAACTTCGTATCCGCATCAATAGCTACCCATGTCCAAATATCTCCCCAGCCCGCTGCCTTCTTCTCAGGACTCGCATTCTTTTCCTTCGCCCCGACGAAGCTCCAGATTTCGTCACACTGAATCCGCTTGCTGGTCAGTTCGCGGAGTGTCTTGTCCTGGTATTCCAAACAGGCTTGCCCAGCGTCAACTAGGAGCTTCGTGACGGTGTTTATCGAGACATCGGCGAGCCGCGAGGTCGCGCGAAGGCTATTCCCTTCAACCAGCAATCCCAGAATCTGGGTTCGCTTCTCAAGTGGTAGGCGGTTCATGTAGAGCAGGATACTGAGTTCTAGCCCATTCGTCAAGCATATAAGTCAGTTTAACAACTTACGCTAATTAGACCTTGACAACGCGCTATCAGTATCTTACAATTAATCTCGGTGGATATGCTGAATGGACGTCGAATTCGCGGACGAGAACCTAGCTCTCATAGAAACCGACGATGCACCCAGAACAGGGCTGCAAGTCTCGGTTATCAACTCGTTTCGCGACAAGTTTGTGGTCATTCGCGCAGCACCGGACGAGAGAGTGTTGAGAAATTGGAAGAGCCTACATTACGAGAAGTTGGAGGGCTTTCAAGATGGACGGAGGTCAATTCGTTTGAACAAGAAATGGCGTGTCGTCTTTACTATCAACACGGAATGCAGCCCAAACAAAATCAGGGTGCTCTCGGTCGAAGATTATCATTAAGGGGAGGCAGACCATGGAAACCATGAATGCAGCATGGGTGAAGCATCCAGGTTACTACATCAAGGAAGAGATGGAAGAGCGCGATTGGTCACAGCGTGATCTTGCGTTCATTTTAGGTTGCTCGGAACAGGCTATCAACCCGATTTTGAACGGGAAGCGCGGCATCAGTCCCGAAATGGCAAAAACGCTCGGTGAAGCATTCGATGTTCCGGCAGAATTTTTTGCGAATCTTCAACAGGCTTACGATTTAGCACAGGCCCGGACACCTGATCCGAGCGTCGCCGTGCGCCGCAAGATGCAGAGTATCTATCCCGTACGGGAGATGATTAAGCGCGGATGGATTGAGCAAAGCGATGCTGCGATGCTCGAAACTCAACTGACTCGATTCTTTGAACGTCAAACCTCGGATGAGATTCCCTACTTCGCACATGCAGCTAAGAAGACTCCGGGCGAAATGTCGCCAGCTCAGTGCGCATGGTTGTATCGTGTTCGGCAAATCGCCGGGTCAATCAGTGTGCCAGCTTATTCTGAAAAGGCTCTGCGCAAAGCAGTCACGGACGATTTTCCTTCAATGCTGTTCTCTGCAGATGAGGTTCGGAACGTTCCGCGCATTTTGATGGAATGTGGCGTGAAGTTCGTTATCGTCGAAAAGTTACCCAACGCGAAAATTGACGGGGTCTGTTTTTGGCTAAACGACGTCCCGGTAATTGGCATGTCCCTTCAACACGACAGAATAGACAATTTCTGGTTTGTTTTGCGGCACGAATGCGAACACGCCCTAAAGG
>JBAVQA010000499.1:0-16303 GCA_049693595.1 Candidatus Acidiferrales bacterium
AAGGGGCGCGCATAGGTAGACCGGCCTGTATTCTATCCCTTTCCCCGTACGAAACAATTCTGAAGCCGCTGGTCACTTTTCCACTCTTAGGCAAGTCATTTTTGCCTACTAGCGAGTCTCTTACGAGTCCTCAAAGTGGCAAGTGACAGGCGTCACGTTTGTGTGTGACGGCTGTCACTGCGGCCCAGTTGCGGAACATGGATAGTGGGGAAGAGAAAGGAGGATCCCATGCAAAAGGATGAGCGAGACCTGTTGGATGTCCTAAAATTTGAGCTTAGCTTCCTGGAAAAGGGCGGATATGGCCGTTCGACGAGAGAGGCCTGGCGACCGGTGTATATCTTTGAAGACTCTCCCACGTGCATGAATTACGACCGCAAGGACGATCCGGCGCCGTGCAGCGATTGCGTTTTGATGCAGCTGGTGCCGCCTGAGCTTCGCGCCGGGAAAATGCCGTGCCGTCAAATTCCACTCAACATTACGGGCGAAAATCTCGATTCTCTCTATCGATGGGGTGATCAACACGACATTGAAGAAACACTCCAAAGCTGGCTAAAGGCTACTATTGCCCAACTGGAAGGACGGCGGAAAGAGTTACCTCCGGCTGGCGGCGAACGGTTGCCAGCGAGCGCCGAAGCCATCAAAGGAATAGCCTTACATCAAAACCTTCGCCCGAAATGTGCGAACCCCGCGTGCCCGACTGCGTTTCATTGGCTTGAAGGCGGCAAGTTCTTCCGCTTCCGGTCCGGCGACGCTGCTGTAAACTCAAGTCCTAGTGTGACCGATTCGGCAAGTAATCTGCATGGAGTGAAGCATTTTTGGCTCTGCGAACGCTGCAGCCACATCTTTACTTTAGTGTATGACCGAGAGTCTGGAGTAGTGCTCAAGCTGCTCTGGATGGAACTCCCTCTCACCGAAGTTCGCAAGGAATTGACCGAGGCGCAGCGAAAGTGACGCGCTCTAATTAACCCGAAACGCCCACAACCCCCAGTGACAGTCGTCACCGTTGATCGTGATGTAGGTCACAGCGCATCAATCCGGGTTTGGCGCATCGTAGATAGCGGAGGTGGGACATGCGAACTATCACGGCTGGTGCAACGGTAAAAGTGAAAAACATTCTTTATCTCACGGATTTCTCAAAACCCTCCGAGGCAGCCCTTCCGTTTGCGGTCACTCTTGGCCGCGGATACGGCGCCAAAGTACACGCTCTACACGTTTTGATTCCTGAGCCTTGTGTTTATACGACGCCCGGCTTGACAGCTCTCGCAATCCAAGCCGAGGACGAAAATGCGCATGCGGAAATGCAGCGGGTCGAGTCTCAGCTTGCCGGTCTACAGCACGAAACGATGATTGCAAGAGGAATCGACGTTTGGCCGACAGTCGAGCAAGCGATCCAAGATGACGATGTTGACCTGATTGTCCTTGGAACGCACGGGCGTACCGGCGCAGAGAAATTGCTGCTTGGTTCTGTCGCTGAAGAAATCTTTCGCCGTTCGCCTGTGCCGGTACTCACCATCGGTCCGGGTGTTCGCAGCTCTGTACATAATGGTGCTCGGTTCCATCGCGTGCTGTTCGCTACGGATTTCAGTCCAGAGTCGTTTGCTGGAGCGCCCTATGCGGTCTCGCTCGCGCAACAAAACGAGTCTCATCTTCTCCTAATCACCGTGATACGCAAGCCCGATGAACTCAACGATTCTGACAACAGGATATTTGAATTGTCGGTGGCTGAGGCAATTCATCGCCTCTACGAAATGGTCCCGGAGAACACGGACCTTGATTTCCCGCCGCAAGTGTCTGTGGAATACGGTGAACCGGCTGATCGGATCGTAGAAGTTGCGAAGCAGCGCGGTGCGGACTTGATCGTCCTTGGCGTCCGTGACGCCGCAGGACGCATGGGCGCAGCTACTCATCTAGAGCGTGCTACGGCGCATAAAGTGGTGGCGCATGCCGCCTGCCCGGTTCTCACCGTGCGCGGTTAGCCGTCTCGTCGATTCGCATGGAGCACGGAGGCTGCGCTGGAGATCTCAGAGTCCCAGTCCCGTAAGCAACATGTCGATTTGCCGCTCGAATCGGGGTCGTTTGTAGGAGACCAGCGCCATTCGCCACAGGCCTTGCAGATACGTGATGACGACCGGCACAACAAGTTCTGGGTCGAACTCCGCCGGCAAAACGCCCGTTTCCTTGTCGGCGTTTAGGCGAGCGACCATGCGCTCGGCGAGTAGCGACATCTGCTCCTTCACATACTCACGCAGGTCCGGTTCATCCATCACCTCGTGCGTGATGCTGCCCGCCATCAGGCAAAGTCGCGAGGGCGTGTTCGGGTCGTCCAGGCAATCAAGCACAGCGTTGAACAACGCCCGCACTCCGGCCGCAGCGGTAGGTGCCGAAAACAGCGCTTCGCAATGACGGCGGTTCACTGTCGCGTTATAGTGCTTCAAGCACTGCAAGTACGCGTTCTTCTTGCTCTTCAAAGTGTTGTAGAACGAGCCTTCTCCGATCCCCATTTTCTTCAGTAGATCGCGAAGCGACGTGGTAGCGTAGCCGCTCGTCCAGAAGAGACGGGTAGCGCGCTCAAGCGTAGTCGTGTAGTCGAACTCCAGAGTGCGTGCCATGCTGTGACCCTCGGCTAATTGTAGCGACTGCCAAAGAAAACGTTGACAGAAGCAATGCCTCCGTTCATTCTGTAGCAGTTGCTACAATAAATCAATTACGAATCACCAATCCGAGGAGAATCCGATGTCGATAAATCAGGAGGCAGGGGAGTACAAGGCCAAGGTCCAGGAAAGGCTGGGCGAGAAGTTCAGCATAATTACCGGGGACATGGACCGCGTCCGGGCAGCTGGCACAATCGATGCTGCGTTGAGGGTTGGACAGATGGCGCCGGACTTCACACTGCCCGACGCGTTCGGCAATCCCGTTGCGGTCCGCACGCTGCTCGCTCGGGGCCCGGTGGTCATCTGTTTCTACCGCGGCGAATGGTGCCCATTCTGCAACATCGAACTGCGCGCGCTGCAACAGGCGCTGCCGACAATGGAGCAGCTGGGCGCGACTCTGATCGCCATCTCCCCGGAGAAGCCAGACCACGGAATCGTCGCCGCCGAGAAGAACAAGCTGACCTTTCCAGTGCTCAGCGACTTCGGCAACAAAGTCGCGCGGCAGTTCGGCATCGTCTTCCAGATCGGCCAGGAACTGAAGGAGTTTTCCAAGAACGTCTTCAAGAACGACATTGCACTCCGCAACGGCGAGGACTCGTATGAACTTCCAGTTCCGGCAACGTACGTCATCGATACGAACGGCGTCATTCGCTTCGCGCATGTCGATGTGGACTACATGACCGGTCGCGCGGAACCGGGTGAGGTCATCTCGACACTTAAGGCGATTGCGCATCCGGTTGGTCGGTAATCCTCGACTTCCAGCTTTCCGGCAGTCTAGCAAGGGAGTGATCCAGATCAGTCCTGCGAAGTCGACTTACCGGAAACTGGCCCACTATGGAAACAGGAAGTATTGCGGCGCGGATAAGTTGCTTCTGAAACAATTCGCAAGAGCGGCCTTTACACCGCTCGCGCGCCATGCTAATTTCTCTTTCCGTACCGCCGATCCGATAGCGCCAGGCGGCAGGGCCTTTGACTAGCGACCCTCCCACGTTTTTGTCTCGAAAGACCTCCAAGGAAATTTCAAATCGAAGCCCCTTCTGCCGATGAGGCGTTGGGAGCGAACTGTGCGAGGGAACTGGTGTTAAAACTGCGCAAAGTTGAGTTGTTGGGCTTCAAATCGTTCTTCGAGAAGACGCCGATCACGTTTAGCGGCAGCGGAATCACGTGCATCGTGGGGCCGAACGGGTGCGGCAAGTCGAATGTGGTGGACGCGATCTCCTGGGTGCTGGGAGAACAGAGCCACAAGCAGTTGCGCGCCGAGCGCATGTCTGACTGCATCTTCAACGGCACGGCCAAGCGGCCGCCGTTGGGCTTGGCTGAAGTGACGCTGACGCTGGTGGACCCGGAACTATCGGAAGCGGTGGCGAAGGTGCTGGATGCTCCGGAAGAGGCCCCTGCGGAGGCTGGGCCCACGCTGGTGGAGCAGCCAGTCTCTGTGGCGAACGAAGACGGATTTCTTGAGATTGCGTGCACACAAACGGACGTCGCGCCGGAAGAAAGCGCGGATAGCCGCAAGCCGTGGAAAAAGCGCGCTGCGGAAAAGCCTGCGATCGCCCTGAAACCGGGCGAAGTGGTGGTTGGGCGGCGACTTTATCGCTCGGGGCAAAGCGAGTACTTGATTAACGGGCGCGTGGCGCGTTTGCGCGATGTGCAAGAGCTTTTCATGGGGCTGGGGCTCGGGCCTGACAGCTACGCCATTATCGAGCAGGGGCGCATCGGGCAGATTCTGAATTCGAAGCCGATGGACCGCCGCGCCATTATCGAAGAAGCGGCGGGCATCACGATGTACAAGACGAAGAGGCGTTTGGCGGAAGCGAAGCTGGAAGCGTCGAAGCTGAACCTTTCGCGTGTGAACGACATTTTGGTGGAAGTGGAAAAGCAGCTCGCTTCGCTAAAACGGCAGGCGTCGAAGGCGAGGCGTTTTGCCGAGCTGCGGGAACAAATGCGCGGGCTGCTGCGCAGCGTTCTGGCTAGTAAGGCGGAGCATCTCGACATCGAAGCTGCGAGACTTGAAAATTTATTGCGCGAGATGGATTCGGCGGAAGAGCGCGAGGCGCGCTCTGTGCACGAACTCGAATCCGAACAGGAACGACTCAGCGCGCGGAGCTACGAGCTTGACGGTGAACTGCGGCAAATTCATAACCTGCTGGGGCAAACGGCGCTCGACCTCGATCGCGCGGAGAACCGAATCACGTTCAACCGCGAGCAGGTGTCCCAAATTGACGCGCGCGCTGCACGTCTTGCGTTTGAATTGGAACAGGCCGAGCGGCAAGCTGCGGAGTTGACCGCGCGAATGTCGGCACAGCGCGAGGCGGCAAGTTCCCTTCGCGAGCAAACGGCGCTGTTGGAAACGGCACTGCGGCAAGCTACGGAGCAAGTCGCCTCCAGCACCAGCGAACAAGAGCGGCTGGAAGCGCGGATTGCGGAACTCCATCAGCTAGCGGCGCGTTTGGTGGAAGAATCGGCGCGCGAACAGGCCGAATCGCTGCAGGCGGAAGAAGCAGCCGCTCGACACGCAGCCGCGGAAGAACAGCGCGGCATTGCGCTGCGAGCCATCGAAGACGAGTGCGCCGGATTGAAAGAAAGAGTGGCGGCGGCGGAAGGCGCATTTCAGCAAGCGCAAACACAGGCTCGGGTATTCGGCAATGCGGTTCAAGATTCGCAAGCGCGGCTCGCGGAGCTTCGGAATAGCCAGCGTGAAGCGGGGAAGCAACTCGAAGGGACTCGCGAAAGTCTTTCCGCAGAACGGGCGCGCCGGACGTCGATCGAGCAGATTCTAAGCGATCGAGCCTACACAGCCGACGCGGTGCAGAAACTATTCAGCGTCAACCCGCAGGATAATCCGGCTTCCTCTGACGGCGGCTTTCGAGCCATCGGATTGCTGGCCGATTATGCGGAAGTACAGGAAAAATACGAAAGCGCCGTGGAGCAATTCCTGCGGGATGAACTGGAATACATTGTGGTCGAGTCATTCGATCACGCACGGGCAGGAATCGCGCTGCTGCGGAATGAAATGGGCGGGCGCGCAAGTTTCTTCGTCGATTCGCAGGTGAATCTGGACATTCAGACGCACGAAGCGGACGGTTCCCTTCCTTTGGCGCCCGGCGTGGTGGCCAGACTCGATCGGCTCGTTGAATTTCGCGATCCTCTGGGGCCGACCGCGAAGCATTTTCTCACCAAGCTTCGCACAGCGTATTTGGTTGAGTCTGCTGTCGCCGAGCAATTGGCGCACGAAAATCCGCATAGCTATTATTTGACGCTGGACGGCACTTGCTACCACGGACGCATCGTTTCCGGCGGGCGCGCAGGTGAAGCGGGGCCGTTGGCGTTGAAGCGCGAACTTCGGCAGCATGAGGCTGAGGCGGCGCGCCTGGAGCGAATCTCGCAGGAACGACAGGAGCAGCTCACTCAACTCGGGCACGAAATCTCCGCTGGCGAGTCTGCGGTCGCGCTGGCGAACTCACAGCACGTGGAAGCGGAAAAATCCCTGGTCGCGGCGACCCATCTTCTCGATCAGGCGCGCACAGAGTTGCAGAGAATCGAACTTCAACTTTCCGCGGAACGCGAAGAAATCAGCAGGCTGAACTCCGAAGCGGAAGCAGCGCGGTTGCGGGTGGAACAGTCCCGGCGTCAACACGCGGAAGCAGTTCGATCGCGAGCTGCTGCGGAGACGGAGAGTTCCGAATCTTCCGAAAGACTTCTGCGCGTGCGTCACGATTTCCAGGGTTTGCAGGAGCGGTTGGGCACGGGACGCGAAGAGCTGGCAACGATGACCGAGCGCTTGATGAGCGCCGAGGCTGCGGGACAAAAGGTCTCGGAGGAAATCGGCCTAGCCGACGAGCGTTTGTTGTCTCTGCGCCAGCAGCAGAAGGCTATGTATCAGGAAAAATCCGAGTTGGAATCTTCCTGCGGGCAGCTCTCGCTGCAGGCTGAAGATTTGCGCAAAGAGAAATCCCGGCTGGAAGAACAAAAGGACACGCTGGAAAAGGAATGGGAAACGGCTCGCACACGCACAACCCATTTGGAAGAATCCGTGCGAGGCAAGCGGCAATCTCTCGACGAGCTTCGCGCCGAGCGCAGCCAGCGGCAAATCGAAAAGGCGCGCAACGACGCGGACCGCGATTACCTGCGCCAGACATGCGTGGCCGAGCTGAACGCTCAGCCGGAAGATCTGATGGCGCAGGAAGCGCAATTGCTTATCGGTGAAGACTTGGTGACGGCAGAGACGAATTACAACGAGATGAAAGCGCGCGTGGACGCCATGGGGCCGGTGAACATGATGGCTCTCGAAGAATTTCAAGAATGCGAACAGCGCGAGGGGTTCCTGCGGCGCGAGCGCGACGACCTGGTGGCGGCTATCGAGAACACGCGGCTCACCATCACGGAGCTGGATCAGGTCTCGCGGCAAAAATTCGAAGAAGCGTTCAACTTTATTAACGCGCACTTCGCGATCGCGTTTCAGTCGTTGTTCGGCGGCGGTCACGGCGAAATGCGGCTCAGCGAACCGGACAGCTCGGGCGAAGCCGGAATCGACATCGCGGCGCAACCGCCGGGAAAGCGGCTGCAAAATATTCTCTTGCTCTCCGGCGGCGAAAAAGCGCTTACGGCGCTGGCTTTGCTCATCGCGGTGTTCCGCTACCAGCCCAGCCCGTTTTGCATCCTCGACGAAGTGGACGCGCCGCTCGACGAAGCAAACGTCGGGCGCTTCAACAAAATGCTCGCGGAGATGTGCGCGCAAACGCAATTCATCGTGGTGACCCACAACCGCAAGACCATGGAGATGGGCTCGGTGCTCTATGGCGTGACGATGCAGGAACCCGGCGTCTCAAAGCTGGTTTCCGTGAAGTGGGAAGACGCCGCGTCCGCGGCCGCACCGAAGGCCGCCAGCAACGCGGCTTAGCGCGGGATAGTTCTTCGCCACCCAAGCGCTTCGCGAAACAATCGCGAAATTGTCGTCGAATTCATTCGACCGATCATCGCTTAGAAATAAATTCTTAGGCGTTGACATCCAGTCCGGCTGAGCTAGAATATCCGCCTCCAGTGAGGAAAAATATCCCGTGTCTTCTCCACAAATGAGCGCCGTCATTTCACAAACAGATTTTCCGGGCTTGAAGCTTCGAGCACGAGGCAAGGTTCGCGATATTTATGAGCTTGGCGACCGCCTGCTCATCGTAGCCACCGATCGCCTTTCGGCTTTTGACGTGGTGCTGCCGACGCCGATTCCCGATAAGGGACGCGTGCTCACGCAACTGTCACTTTTCTGGTTCAACAGGCTCGCTGACGTGGTCCCGAATCATGTTCTTACGGCTGAGAATTTTGGAGGCGAGCTGGCACCGTTCAAGAGTTCGCTTGAGGGCCGCGCAATGTTGGTGCGGCGGACCGAGCCGATTCCGATCGAGTGCGTCGTGCGAGGCTATATTTCCGGTTCCGGCTGGAAGGACTATCAGAAGAGCGGGAGAATCTGCGGGATCGAGCTCCCTGCTGGCCTGCGCGAATCCGATCGCTTGCCTGAGCCGATTTTTACTCCTTCGACCAAGGCCACCAGCGGGCACGATGAAAATATTTCTTTCGAGGAAACCATTTCGCGCATCGGCCGCCCGCTCGCAGAGCGCCTGCGCGATACCAGTTTGAAAATCTATCGCATTGCGTCTGAACACGCTGCGGCACGCGGGATCATCATCGCTGACACGAAATTTGAATTCGGCTTGATCGGCAACGACATGATTTGGATCGACGAGGCGCTTACCCCTGATTCCTCGCGCTTCTGGCCCGCCGACCAGTATGCCCCTGGGAAAACCCAGCCATCCTATGACAAGCAGTACGTTCGCGATTATCTGGAACGGATCGGCTGGAATAAGCAGCCTCCCGCCCCGGCCCTGCCGCCGGAAGTTGTCACCGGAACACAGCAGAAGTATCGAGAAGCGTTTCAGCAGATTACCGGCCACTCACTCGACGGAAAGTAAGATACCTTCGCCCGGGTATGACTGCGGAGCGTGCAATCGTGAAAGATCAATTGGAATCGCTGGTAGGAATGATGGTCGAGCGAGGCATCTTACTCGAAGAAGCGGTTACGGAATTCGAAAAAAAATTCATCAAGCGAGTGCTGGAACGGCTTCACGGAAACCAGTCCCGCGCCGCCAAAGCCCTGGGAATCCACCGCAACACGCTCAGCCGTAAAGTCGGCGAGTACAAGCTGGACCACGTTAGCCGCCGCCGCAGCTAGATTTCCTTGCACATTATTGGATCAGCGGGGGAACACTGCTACAAGTGTCTGTGCTATTGGGGGCCACGCCAGCCGGATCGGAATCAAAAGAAAATGGCCAGCTCCGTTGCGAGCCGGCCATTTTTCTTAGAACTTAGGTCTTGAACCTTACTTGCCCGGAGCTTTCGGCGCGGCCTTGTGAGGGGTGTGCTTGCCCTTCTCGGCTGGAATGTCTTCCGGGTTCACTTTGGCCTTGTCCCAGTGCAGCATGAAGGCTGGATCCGGATCGTAACTCGACAGCGTGCCACTGAAGCGCACGCCATCGTCTTTCTGCAAGCGAGCCGCGTCCGGCTGTCCAACAACCGTTACGTCCAGGTTGGCGGTGTTGGACGCCTCGATTTCTTCGGCGGTAGCTCCGGTAACGATGTGCAACTCCACAGAGTCCGTTCCAGGAGTGACGTCGATCACCTTGCCGGCAACTTCGGGGAACTCGGCGCCGCAGATGGCCAGCCAGGTCATCTTGGCTTTGTCGCCGCCGGCTTTGAGATCGGTGAGCACGGTCAAAATGTTGCTGGATGTTTGGATTTTCTTCAGATCGTCGGCGCTGGGAATCGAGTAGGTTGCCGGCCGATCGGGAGAATTCGCCGCCAGCTGAAGCAACTCGGCTAACTGCGCATCCACTTGCGAGTCACATCCGGGCTGCTCGTAATCAAAAATCTTCGATCGCAGATAGCTCTTGACCTTGGCATCATCGGCAATTTTCAGGTCAATAGCTCGTGCGAGCGACCAGAAACCATCAAGCGACTGCGGAGGAGTGGATTGGAGATAAGCAAGCCCGAGTCGGTAGTTGGTAAGGGCGTCAGTCGGGTTCACTGCTAGCGCTGCCTTGAAATACTGGATCGCGCCGGGGTAATCCTTCAGCGTGTACGATGCGGACCCCGCTGTATAGTTGAACAAGACGATAAGCGCATTTTTCTGCTGGGTGAACTGATCTTCGGTCACGTTCGCCGGCTTGGTGGTTATGCTGCTTATGAGCCTCAGCCCTTCCAGAGACGCCGCGCGAGCCTTATTCAGCTGGTCTGTTGCGTCGGAAGCCTTTTCGCTAAAAGCGTAGTTGAATGCAAGCGTACGGATATAGAGCGCTTGCAAGCGCGTTCCCGCGTCTCCCGCCTTATCTCCGAGCGCGACAAGCTTATCGGCATAATCGACGGTCTTCGGATAATTTTTCAGCTCGTTGTAAGTCGTATAGTAGAGCTGAAGGACGTAAGGCATCAAAGAAGAATTGGGAAATTTCGCCGCAAAATCGTCGAGGCACTTGACCCGCATTTGCGCGTTGGTTTCCGCATGGCAGGCCTGGAAACCGTTATATTCCGGCATGGTATAGGGAACCGGCTTATTTTGATCCTGCTGGCCCTGGGCTGCGGCAGGCCGCACGAAAAGACAAAGCATTCCGATGACGGTGAGGAATGCTCCTATCATGGCAAAAGACTTTCGCATGTTGTTCCCTGCCTCCTGGACCAAACTCACTGGGATAGAATCGAGATTATGCTGCGACCCGTTTAGAAAAACGGGGTAAACGGAATCCACGGGATTATAGGGAAAGCGATTCCAGCACGCAAGGTGAATCGACCTATGGTTCTCAATTTACGGGTTTGCCGGACGTCCGCGCACGCCGCCACCTCAATGTTATGATGTTATATCTCGGTAAAGAGTCGCCTCGCAGGAGCGAACTGATGGTCGCGGAAAAACCACTGAAGGGCAAAGTCGCACTCGTCACCGGCGGCAGCCGCGGAATCGGGCTGGCCATTGCGCGAAGTCTCGGCCGCCTGGGAGCGAAGCTTAGCTTGTGTTCCCGGCATGCGGACAAGCTCGAAAGCGCGGCGGCTGAGCTACAAGGGGAAGGCGTCAGCGTCGTCGTGACTGCGGCTGATGTTACGCGTTCGAATGATATTGGAAAGCTGGTGCAGAAAACGGAGCAATCTCTGGGTGCGATCGACGTGCTCGTCAACAATGCGGGCATCGGATACTTTGGTCCTTTCCAGGGCGCGGCGGAGTCAGATTGGGATGCAGTGTTAGACACCAATCTGAAGGCGGTGTTCCTGCTGAGCAAGGCTGTAGCACCAGGAATGATCGAGCGGCGGACGGGCCACATTATCAATATCGCGTCGCTGGCGGGCAAGAATGCCTTCGCCGGGGGCGGGATATACTGCGCCTCCAAGTGGGGCCTGCTAGGGTTGACTGAATGCATGGCGGAGGACCTTCGGCAATATGGGATAAGAGTTAGCGCGATTTGTCCTGGAACGGTGGCGACGGACTTTTCGCCACACGCGGGAAAAGATGTCCGTAAGATGCTGCAAGCAGAAGACATAGCTCATGCGGTAGAGGCTATCGTCACGCAGTCGCCACAAAGCTTCATCAGCGAGATTCTGCTGCGGCCCACGCAAAAACCCTAAGCCTTTGCGACGCTGAATCCCGGACGCATGCTCCTGCATCTGATGCTTTGATATCAAACAATTCCAGGTTAAACGACTTTGCCAACTCACTTCGAAGGATCGGCGGAAACAAAGCGCGCGCTCAGCGCTTTCATCAATCTGGCGCGCGCTACGAACTCGGTTCAAGCCAGGCTCACCGTGCAGCTCGAAGTGCAGGGCTTGACCGTGAGCCAGTTCGGCGTGATGGAAGCGCTACTGCACTTGGGCCCTATGTCCCAATGTACGTTGGGCGAAAAGCTGCTGCGAAGCGGGGGAAATATAACGCTGGTGATAGACAATCTGGAAAAACACGGATTAGTGCGCCGGGAGCGGCAAACGGAAGATCGCCGCACGATCGTGATACATCTCACTCCGAAAGGGCTGCGGCTGATCAAGCGCGTGTTCCCGGGACACGCGAAAATGATTTTGAAAGAGATGAGCCAATTAGAACCGAGCGAACAAGAGGACCTGCGCCGACTATGCCGCAAGTTGGGGCGCGGTGGGAAATCGAGTTCAGAAAAAACCAAGAGGGAGAAAAAACATGATTCAAGTGAGACCCGGTAATGAGCGCGGCCACAACAAGCTCTCGTGGCTGGACAGCCGATTCACATTTTCGTTCGATCAGTATTACGATCCGGAACATATGCAATTCCGGTCGCTGCGTGTGTTGAATGAGGATATCATCGCGCCTGGACAAGGGTTCGGCATGCATCCGCATCGCGACATGGAAATTCTGACGTGGATTCTGGATGGAGCGCTGGAACACCGCGACAGCATGGGCACCGGCGCGGTGATCCGTCCGGGTGAATTGCAACACATGACCGCGGGCTCGGGCATCCTGCACAGCGAATTCAATCCATCCCCGAAGGATTCTACACATTTGCTACAGATATGGATTGTGCCGGATCGCAAGAATCTGAAGCCGCAGTACGAGCAACTCACATTTCCGGACGAGGACTTGAGAGGAAGATTTCATTTGGTCGCGGGTCCGGAAGCGCCCGTCAACATTCACCAGGATGCAAATCTTTACATCGCCCGTCTGAACGAAGGCGAGCAGGCCAAACACTCGTTGAAAGCAGGACGTTCTGCATGGATGCAGGTTTCACATGGAACGGTCGCTGTGAATGGAACAAAACTAAAAGCAGGCGACGGCGCGGCCATTTCAGAGGAATCCGAAGTGCGCGTCGAAGCCACCAAACCATCGGAAGTTCTGCTTTTCGACCTTGCGTAAATCCAATTGGAAAAGGAGAGACAAAATGAGTGATTCTTCGAGCAGCTTTACACCGTTGGCGGGCCGAATCCTTATCAGCGTTTTGTTTTTGATCAGCGGATTTTTCAAGATCGGCGGGTATTCGCAGATGGTGGGATATTCGGCGTCCAAAGGATTGCCGATGGCGGGTGTCGCCATCGCGTGTGCCGCCGTGATTGAACTCGCAGGTGGGCTCGCGATAATCGCCGGCTTTCAGACCAAGATTGCAGCGTGGCTTCTGTTTCTGTATCTGATACCGGTCACATTCTATTTCCATAACTTCTGGGCCATGCACGGCGCAGAGCAACAGGAGAATATGATCAATCTTCTGAAGAATGCCGCGATCATGGGCGGTTTGGTAATCCTGGCCACGTACGGCGCAGGGCCATACTCGGTGGATCACGCGCGGGCAAAAGCTTAAAAGGAAATTGCTTTAGAGATTTAAGAACGCGAAGCAGCGCCGCGATAAAACGATACCAACGCTAAAATATATTAAGGAGGAAGCATGAGTTCAGTGAAAAAACCGGCGGAAACGAGTGCGCCGATTCATGATTTGATTCGGCATCGGTGGAGTCCGCGAGCCTTCGACGCCAGGCCGGTGGAGCCGGAGAAACTTCGCAGCTTGTTCGAGGCCGCGAGGTGGGCTCCTTCGTCGTACAACGCGCAACCTTGGTATTTCATCGTCGGCGCGAAGAGCGATCCGGAAAATTACAATCGCATCCTTGATACCTTCGTCGAATTTAATCAAGGTTGGGCAAAGCAAGCGGCTGTTCTAGCGCTTAGCGTGGCAAAGCTCACTTTTGACGATGGAAAACCGAATCGCCACGCTTTCCACGACGTGGGCCAAGCTGTCGCGAGTCTGAATATTCAGGCGGAGGCGCTCGGTCTTTCCGTTCACCAAATGGCGGGAATCGATCCGGAAAAGGCGCGAAAGCTCTTCAACATTCCCGCGGACTACGAAGCTGTTGCAGGGATAGCGCTGGGTTACGCGGGCGATCCTGCGTCCTTGGGGGACGAGATGAGCAAGCGCGAGCTTGCTCCACGGCAGCGCAAACCGCTCGATTCCTTCGTATTCGCGGGACAGTGGGGCAAGAGTTCGCCGCTGGTGGGACCAAAGCACAAGTAACAACTTTCACGGCGCTAGCCCGGCTGGTCGCCGAAGAACTCGTCCCTCAGCGGCTGAAGCCGCACTGACTTTGCGCCCTCTACGGCACGACTACCCTTCGCGGGCTCAGGGTAAAAAGTCGTGCCCTGACGAAAGATCGGATCGTTTGCAGCGGTGACTGCCCTTCGACCCGGCTAGAACTGCCTCGCGATGGTGCCGATCAGCACGCGGTTCGTGTCCGAATCGAACAGCAGCGCTGTGTTGTCGTCGATCACGTAGTAGACCAAATTGTAACTGACATCCGGATTCGTCGCCACGAGCACTGCCGTTCCTCGACCATTCGTCGGGGCGGCGATTGAACTATCCGTGGTGCTAATCGGGTCCGTTTGGATGCCGGCATTAAAATCATTGATATCGAGATTTCCGCCGGAAACCGACGAGGCACTCAAGGTGGCTTGTCCTTCAACGTCCTGCTGAACGGAGCTCGGCTGATTGTGGAATATTCCCTGGCCGGCGAGGTTCAACGCAAAACTGCCTGCGGTGAACTCGGTGGTGCTGCTCTGCAGATAGGCGGAGCCGGAGGCCACGGCGGTGGAATCGAGTTCGAGCATCACAGCGGCGGGTTCAACGGTTGTCGAAGCTGCCTGTGCCGTCTGGTACACCGCGAATTGAATGCTGCTGGCACTAGGACATGTTCCGGTGCCGAGATTTAGACCGAGATCGATGCGGCCGGTTGCATCCGAAGTGAAAGCGCAAGCACCTAAAGTTGTATTTGGTGTGACGGTACCGGCATTGTTGCTGTCGAATGCGCCACCACTGATGGTGCCGCCGGAACCGTTGCTGTTTCCAGCCGAGATAAATACACCACCGGAAGCATAGGAGCCAGTTGCCGAATTGCCCCCGGCGGTGAAGACGTAGTTAGCCGCAGCGAGGTTTCCTGGTGTAGCCGACCCACTGTACATATTTCCCGCCAGGTAGTCATTGTTGTCAACTTCCACGAGATAAAGATGTGTGGCGTCCACAATATAGAACGCATATTGATGCGTGCCGGTCATGGCGCTCGTCAGAGTTATCGTGCCGCGGCCTGTGTCGGACTCCGTGTTGTCCAGCGAGTAGGAACCGCTGACCAATGGATCGGCCTGCCTTACGACGCCATTATCGTTGAGGTCCACGACGGCATTTGCAGTCTGGACTGCGCTGCCGTTTGTGGAGAATTTGCCGGCAATTCCCATCGGGAAAAATGAAAGGTCCGCGCCGAAAACGCTGAATACATATGGGCCGGTAATCTTGGGAAGGCTTGAGATATCGTCCAGATTCTGCTGGTCGATCGTGCCGCTGCCCGTGATACTGCGATCAAAACGAATCATAACGGCATGCTGATTCGACGTGAGCGCAAACTGCCAAGTTGCTGCACCCGGTAATCCCTTGTTCAGTACGAGGAGCGTGCGGCCGTCCGTGCCGACTGTGTACGTTCCGGAAATTTGGTACTGTACCGGGCCTCCGTTCGAGAAGCTGTCAACGTCCTCGACCCCGCTCTGAATGTTTCCCAGGCCGTCTGAGACAAAACTACCAGCCGCTGCCATGAAGCCAGACTGATCGCTTCCTGAATAGTAGAACGCGAACGGCCCAGTCAGCGAATGGTCTGAAAACGCTATGGTGACCGTTGCTGTCGCCGTCTGAGTTGGAGTGACGGTCGCATCCGTCGCAGTGACTGTGACAGTACCGCCGGGAGGAGGAGAAGCAGGAGCCATGTAGAGACCGGTGGTTCGATTAATCGAACCGATGCAGTTGTCGCAAATAGCTGTGGTGCTTACCGACCAAGTCGCGTTCGGATCCGCGACATTATTGAGCTGAGCGGAAAACTGAGATGTGCCTCCGGCCCCGACAGTCGCGCTCGCCGGCATTATCGTGAGCCCCAGCCCGGCACCGACCGTGATGATCGCGGTATTTGACGTTACGATGTTGGTATCGGTCGAATTCGAAGGAACCTGCGGCGCGGTGGCGGTAATCATCACTTGCCCGTTGTTCTCGGGGGGCACCACATGGGGGGCGGTGTATATGCCGACCTGGCTGTCATCTGGAGAATTCACAATCGTGCCAACCGTGCTGTTACCGCCTCCGATGCCATTCACTTGGAAGGTTACTGAGGTATTCGTCGTGTCGGTGTTGTTCGAGAGAGTGACCTGCGCGGTGATGTCGATCGGGGTATTGAAATCAACGGTAGCCGCTGTGGGCAAAATTGCGATCGCAGTAACGGTGGCAGTGCCGCTGTTGCCGCTTCCACCGCATGCCGACAAACCCAGAGTAAATACTCCTGCAAGAAACAAAACAGCCAAAGTTGAAATTTTCGTCCTGATGTTTTCCGGTCTCATGCTCACCTTTATAATCTCATTTTTAAGCGCGCCTTGAGCATATCGTTATTCCCGCTCAAAGAGAAAAAGTTCCTGTTTATTTTCAAACCTATGATGCAAAGCCCCACTGGACGGTTGCGCGGGTTACAACTCGCGAAGAGCCAGGGCCACGGGACGCCGCGCGGCATGGATGGCCGGAGACTCATGAGGTTAGGTACATTGTAACTTGCTCCGCGGATTTTCGAGTTGTTCAAACCCCGCGGCCGGCTTTGGA
>JBAVQA010000500.1:0-5397 GCA_049693595.1 Candidatus Acidiferrales bacterium
GGACCACGTAGACGAGGCCGGAAAACGCGAGCCAGTCGGGAATACCCGTGCGACTGTGCGAACTGTATTGAATGCAGTACAGAAACCAAGCGATCGCCGGGAGGACGAGAGCAGAACCAAGAGCAAAAAGTTTAAGTTTTTGCTTGGTGGAAGCGGCAGCAAGTTCCTTCGCAGGACTTGCGAGCCGGTCGTCTGGGATGGATGGCAAGGCCGAACCTCTATAGTTTGCTAGTTCTCATTCTTATTCTCAAAAAACTCCATCGTTGCGCTTCGCGAGTCTACCTGATTCTCGCTCTGGTGCTTAAATTCTTCCGGGGATCGATAGCCCATCGCAGAGTCGCCATCAAGGGTCCTTCTGGTGGGCTTTGAATCGATATTTGTTGATTCTCAAACGCTTGATTTTCGATTCGAGGGTCTGTGCCGGCAGTCCTAGTTTAGCTGCCGCACCTGCGGGCCCTGAAATTCGGCCCTGGCTTTCTGCCAAGGCGGCTTCAATCATTTCCTTCTCCTGCCGTACGAGAGCGCCACCCAGCGTGCGGTGCCGCACTGGATTTTGAGCCGGCTCCCGCTTCAGCCATGTCTCGTCGACGATTAAGGTGTCACCCTCGCTGAGGATCACGGCGCGCTCGATTACATTTTGTAGTTCACGAATGTTGCCTGGCCAACCATATTCCTGAAATGCTTTTAGGAATTTCTTGTCGATGCTTCTGAACTTCTTTCCAGCCCTCTTTCCAAAGCGATCGACGAAGTACTCAACCAGCAAGGGAATATCAGCTTCGCGCTCGCGCAATGGCGGAATCTGCATTGGCACGACATTCACCCGGTAGAGGAGATCCTGGCGAAATTTGCCTTCGGCAACAAGAGCGTCCAGATCGCGATGGGTGGCAGCAACCACTCTCACGTCGACCGGGATTGGCCGGCTGCTGCCAACGCGTTCGATTTCGCGTTCTTGCAAAACTCGCAACAGCGCAATCTGGATTTCCGCGGGTAAGTCGCCGACTTCGTCGAGAAAGATGGTGCCGCCGTTGGCCGATTCGAAGCGCCCCATGCGGCGTTGCGTCGCACCTGTAAAAGCGCCTTTTTCGTGACCGAAGAGTTCCGACGCAATTAAAGAAGGCGGGATGGCGGCGCAATTCACGCCAATGAATGCTCGTTCCGCGCGCCTGGATCGCTTGTGGATGGCGCGAGCTATCAATTCCTTGCCGGTGCCGGTTTCTCCCAGAATTAAAACGGTGGAGTCGGAAGTGGCCACCTTGTCGACCTGGCGAAGCACCTTACGGAGTGCCTCTGAAGAACCGACAATGTCCTCGAACATCGAATCGCGATCGATTTGCTCTCGCAACGCGACGTTTTCGTTGCGCGTTCTCTCTTCCGCCCGGACGCGGTCATCAATGTCTGTGCCGGTTGCATACCATCGAGTGACCTGTCCGCGCTCGTTGCGGAAAGGGTTGTACTGAATCAGGAACCAGCGGTATTTGCCGTCCTTTCCGAGTGCTCGATGCTCGAATTCGAACGCAAGGCCCCGCGCGAGAGCAGCCTTTCGCTTGTTTCGGAATCTTTCCAGGTCCTCCGGATGAAAAATTCTCTCTCGAAAATTTGGCGCAATCACGTCGTCAACAGTAAGGCCCGTATAGTCGAGAGCCGCCCGATTGGCATAGATCGGTAGGCCGAAGGGGTCTTGCACAACTACCGTCTGCGGTATTGCGTCCGTGATCTGTCGAACTTCGCGTTCATCCTCACGCAGTTTCTCCTCAGTCTGCTTGAGGTTTTCGATGTCAGTACTTACCCCGTACCACATGGCGATCTTCCCGGTTTCGTCGCGGAATGGTTCGAAGCGAATGAGAAACCAACGAAAGACCCCGTCATGGCGGCGCATGCGCGCTTCAATGTCACCTGCTTCACCGGAGTTCAACAGTCGCTGCCACTTGTGCATTAACGACGGCAAATCGTCCGGATGGATTGCGACTTGCCAGCCCCAGCCCTGTGATTCTTCCAGAGAAAGGCCTGCGTATTCGCGCCATGGTTGATTTACGAACTCCACAGAGCCATCCGGATGAGCTGACCATGTAAATGCAGGTATTCGGTCAACGACTACGCGAATGGCCAGCGACTCTTCAGAACGTGAGGAACCATCCCCTGATACTGGCATTGGCCGATTATAGCCCGGAACACTCTTGCCGCTGCCCGTACCGCCTTGAGTTACGGGAGAATGAATCCCGGCGGTTTGCTGAGGCTACTGCGTAGCAACGTACAGGCTGGGAAATTGTTGCTGGAGATTCTTGACCTTGGGGAGGTCGAACATGGCGATGTAGGGATTTTCGGGGTGCTCGGTGGCGTAGTTCTGGTGGTAGTCCTCGGCGCGGTAGAACTCTTTCATCGGGACGATTTGCGTCACGATAGGTTGCGGAAAAACTTTGGCCTGGTCGAGCTGCTGCACGTAGGCTTGCGCGATGCGCTGCTGGTCGGCGTCGGCGAAGAAAATTACGGAGCGGTATTGCGTGCCGGTGTCGGGGTACTGGCGATTCAGTTCCGTGGGATCGTGCGCGACGGAGAAAAACACCTTTAGCAATTGGCCGAGAGTGATCTTCGAGGGGTCGTACACGATTTGAACGGATTCGGCGTGGCCGGTTTCGCCGCTGCTAACCTGCTCGTAGTCGGGATCCTTGACGGTGCCGCCGGCATAGCCGGAAGTGGCGCTGGTGACGCCTTTCACGTGTTGGAAGACGGCCTGGATTCCCCAAAAACATCCGCCCGCGACGACAACGGTTTCCTGGCCTTTTTGCGCGGCGAGAGTTTCGTCCACGGCGGGATCGGGGATGATTGTGGCGGCACTGGTGTGGTTGTGGCGCGTCCACAGGAAGAGAGCCAGGACGGCGAGTAAGACGGTCAGAAGCGGGGTCAGCGTTGAGCGTTTCATGGCGATATCTCCTTGGATCAATTTCCTAGAAATTTCTAATTTTCGAAACAATCGAAAAACGTCCGCGTGCGTCGCCAATGTTAAGGCTGGGCTGCGTTTTAGCGGGCGCAGCATGCTGCGCCACTACGGAACCGCGGTACGGCAAAACATGTCTGGGCCGTCTTGATGCGCCGGTTACGTCGCTTTGGCGAAGCGCATGGCCACCGAGTTCATGCAGTAGCGCAAACCTGTGGGAGGCGGGCCGTCGTCGAAAACGTGGCCTAGGTGCGCGTCGCACCGGCGGCAGGAGACGGCTGTGCGCACCATGCCGAAACTGGTGTCGCTGGTCTCCAAGACATTCTCTTTTGCGATGGGGGTCCAAAAACTGGGCCAGCCCGTGCCGGACGCGAACTTGGTGGCGGCATCGAAGAGCGCCGTGTCGCAGCAAATGCAGCGGAAAATTCCATTCTCGTGATTGTTGGGATTTTCATTGGTGTAGGCGCGCTCGGTGCCGGAGAGGCGCGTCACCTCGAATGAATCGTCGGAAAGCTGCTTGCGCCACTCGGCCTCGGTTTTTTCGACGCGCGCAACGGTTACGGCGTCTTTGCGCTGGCCTGCGTCGGTGAACTCCACGATCGTCACCATCTTGGGAAGATTGGCGGCCGCGGCTTCCACATGCACGGGCGCGCCTCTGTGAAAATACGACGCGACAAGTCCTACAGCCGCGACGCCGCCGGCGATTAAGAAAACTCGCCGTCCAGGGGAACTCGGTCGCCCCTGCGACCAGGGATTTTGATCGTCCTTCTTATTTGGAAAAAGCATCATGACCTCCCATTTTTTAGAATTTATCCGAACGTAAAAGCAAATGCCTGCACGCCGGGGTCGAGAAAATCAATCTCGAAAGTTCTGTCTTCTACCGCGCCTTTTTGGCGGATGAGCTGGTACAGGCGATTCCCTTGAACCGTGCCTGCGCCGCTTGCGTCAGTGTCCGCGCCGTGATCGTCTCCCGGCCGAGTACCGTCGAGCTTGACGATGAAGCGAATCGGCTTGCCATTTTTTGACGGGCCGAGGACCAAGTGAAGATCGCGCGCGTGGAAGCGGAAAACAACTTTGCCGGGGACGGACTGAAGCACGGCGCTTTCTTCGCCCACTTTCCAGCTTCCGCCCAAAGCCCACTGATTCAGGGAAAGCCGGGGCTGCGGGCTGTACGTCTTGGGCGAATCTTTTGCGATAGGTTCAGCCGAAGCGAAATTCGAAGAGCGTTGGTATCCGACGTATGTTTCCGGCGAACCAACGTCCCGTGCGTCCGAGGCTGCTTCCGCGCCGCTGCCGCTGACGTTGAGCACTCCCCCAGCGAGCGAAGTGGCGCCATTTTCTTTCAGCAGCTCCTGAATCACGCGCTCGGACTCGTCGTAATTCCCTTCGCCGAAATGATGCGCGCGGATGCGGCCTTTGCCGTCGATGAAATAGTGCGCGGGCCAGTATTGATTGTTGAACGCTTCCCAAATGTTGTAATCGCTGTCGATGGCGACGGGATAGGTGATCTTCAAATCGCGCACGGCTTTTTCCACGTTCGAGCGTTCTTTCTCGAAGGCGAATTCGGGCGTGTGCACGCCGATGACGACCAGACCGGCATCCTTATATTTCGTTGCCCAGCCTTCCACGTAGGGCAACGAGCGCAGGCAGTTGATGCAGGAGTAGGTCCAGAAATCGATCACCACAACTTTGCCGCGCAGGGACTCGGTGGTGAGCGGCGGCGAATTGATCCAGCCGACCGCACCGGACAGCTCAGGCATGGGTCCTTCGTCCGGAAGAACCAGCGGCGCGGCCTCGCTCACTGGAACGAACGCGGATCTCGGAGCGCCGAGCGAGCCGATCAAATGTTCTTCGGCTTTGGCGGTGTTCACGAAAGAAAATCTCGTGAGCAGGCCGGTGTCCCAGCCGAGCCCGATGGCTATCGCACCGACGATTACCGCGGCACCGAGGACGCGACGAATCCAGACGTCAAAAGAGAGAGAGTGTTTCAGCGCGGTGAAAACCTTCTTTCCGGCCAGGAGCGCGATGCCGAGAGATGTTGCAGCGCCCAATGCGTAGAATAGTAGCAAAAAAGATGACCGCACTCCGGGGCCCTGAATCGCGGCGCCGGTCAAAATCAATCCGAGGATCGGGCCGGCACAGGGAGCCCAAAGCAAGCCGGTGGAAATTCCCAACACAAATGATTTTCCAACGCTTACTTCGGACGTTGGGCCGCCTTGAATTTTGGCTCCGGCTCGAACCAGCGGCCGGGTGAGCGCTTCGGCCAGCGAAGGAAAAAGCAGCGTGAGTCCCAACACCACGAAAATGGCTATCGCGACGTAACGCCCGCCCTGATTCAGGCGGACGACCCAGTGTCCGCCGAACGCGGCTGCGGTGGCGACCAGCGCGAAAGTGAGCGCCATGCCCGTCAGCAGCGGGAGGCCGGAGCGGCGAAAGGGCTGGTCCGCGCGCGAAAATACGAACGG
>JBAVQA010000501.1:0-5424 GCA_049693595.1 Candidatus Acidiferrales bacterium
GTGCCGGAAGGACACAGATGAATCAGGCCCTGACGCTTACCAGCCAGGGATGGCAAGCCAGGGGGCTCGAAGACGAATCACGAGGTCACTGAGCCTCGCGCGCTCCGTGTGCCCGGATCTAGAATGATTCGTCACTCGTACCGCAGCGCCACCATCGGGTCCACTTTTGTTGCACGGCGCGCGGGAATGTAGCATGCCGAAACGGACACGCCGATCAGCGCAACGGAAACGGTGATGAATGTTAGCGGATCGCTTGCACCAACTCCATAAAGCAGATGCGAGAAGCTCGACAACAGCCGGACCAGAATGCTCGCGGCCAGTGCCCCGACCGCAAGGCCAGCGAGAGCTAGTCGAAAACCCTGCCCGATTATCAACTGAAAAACGTCCCGCTTTTCTGCGCCGAGTGCCATACGAATCCCGATCTCGTGGACGCGCCGGGTCACCGAATAGGAAACCACGCCGTAAATACCGACGGACGCCAACAGCAACGCCAAAGAGGCAAATGCCCCGAGCAGGATCATGGGAAAGCGTTGCGTAGACAGCGACCCCGAGACAATCTGCTGCATGGTTCGGACGTCGTAGACTGGCTGGTCGCTGCCCGCCTCGTAAACTGTCTTCTTGATTGCAGGAATCACCGTCGCGTCATCAAGCCGGGTGCGAACCATCACGGTCAAGTATGGATAACCTACCGCTACCCACTCGTCCGGATCTTGATAGAGCGGGAAATACATTTGGTACTGGATGTTCGTGCTCGGATCGTCCAATTCCCAATGCCTCACATGGCCCACTACACCGATAATCCGGCACGGGCCGGTAGGTTTAAAAAAACCGAACGTGATTGTTTGACTGAGGGGCTCACTTTCCGGGAAATATTTGCGAGCGAAAACGCTGTCGATAACAACGACACAGGGAGACTTGATGGTGTCTTCCTCGGTGAACAAGCGGCCTCGAAGCAGAGGAATTCCCATGGTTCGGAAGTAATCCGGCCCAGTGAGAAATCCCACCAACCGGGGCGCGGCCTGCAACGAAGCGGGTTTCTGAGCGCCAATCCAAAACGGAATGGTTCCGCCCTGACCACTCAGCGGAACGGTGTCGGTAAAGTCTGCGGCCTGGACTTCGGGAATTTGCCGAATACGCTCAATCAACTGCTGATAAGCGATTCGAGTGCTCGATGCCGTCTTCGTCAGTGAACGCGAAACTCCTACCTTGAACGTGATGACGTGCTCCGTGTCGAAGCCGGGATTCACTTTCCATAACTGACGAATCGTGCGGAACAGCAGGCCCGCGCTCACGAGCAGCACCACCGTCAGAGCCATTTGGACGATTACGAGACTGCTTTGAGCACGGTGGTGGACACTCGTGGACCCACGTCCCCCTTCCTTCAGGGCGGTCTGCAGATCAGCCTTTGAACTCTTGAGGGCGGGCGCAAGGCCGAAAAAAATCCCAACCGCAATCGACACGACAACTGTAAAAAGCATAACAGGAGTATTTACGCCGATGTTTTCGCTGCGCGGCAGGCTTCCCGGCATTGCTGCCAGCAGTGGTTTGACTCCCGAAATGGCGACAAGCACACCGAGCGTCCCGCCGGTGAGCGAGAGAAGCACGCTTTCTGTAATCAATTGCCGAATTAGACGTGCGCGATTCGCTCCAAGCGCCGAGCGAACAGCAAACTCACGGCTACGCGTCGCTGAGCGGGCCAGCAGAAGATTGGCGACGTTTGCACAAGCGATCAACAAGACCAGACCCACGGCACCCAAGAGCATCAGAAGAGTTCCCCTGAGATCCCCAACCATTTCCTGCTTGAGCGGCATCACATCGGTTCCCAGATCTCGATTGCTATCGGGATAGAGTTGATCTAGACGATTCTGGATTGTATTCATCTCCGCTCGCGCCTGAGATATTGTCACGTTAGGCTCTAAGCGCGCGATGGAACCGATACCATCGTGGCTTCCGCGAGCCTCAAGGATTATGGGATCGCCCTGGCCAAGAGGCGTGTAAACATCCGCAACGGTCCAGAAACGAAATTCTGGAGGCAGAACTCCCACAACCGTGTAGTCCATTCCGTCCAATGTTACGGGCTCACCGAGGACTTGGGAACTTCGGGAGAACCGAGTTCTCCAGAGGCGATCACTGATGATGACCACGTGGGCTCCGCCGCGCTCGTCTTCCTGCGGTGAGAAATCACGTCCGAGCGTTAGTTTTATGCCCAGAGTGCTGAAAAAACCAGCCGTGACCTCATTGCCGTCAAGATGCTCAGGCGTACCGGGGTTGGACAGATCATATCCCTGCGACCTGAAGGCGGCCATTTGCTGGAACGAGCGAGCAGCTCTCTGCCAATCTAGGAAATTGGGATATGAGGTCCAGACATGTGCGAAGCGCGGATTGCTCTCCATCACCATAACGAGACGATCTGGTTGGCTATAAGCCAGCGGGGCCAATATAATGCCTTCCACTACACTGAAAATGGCAGTGTTCGCTCCAATGCCGAGAGCGAGGGTGAGGATGGCAACGGCGGCGAAACCCGGCGACTTTCGCAGCACGCGAAGGCTGTAGCGGACATCCTGAGCTAACGTTTCTAGGAATTGGACGCCGCGCGCGTCCCGGCATTCTTCTTTAATGTGATCTGCTCCTCCGAATTCGAGGCGGGTGCGCCGCCTGGCTTGTTCGCGCGTCAGGCCCGCTGCGACATATTTCTCAACCTGCTGCTCGAAATGAAACCGCAGTTCGTCGTCAAGTTCTCCCTCGACGGCATTCCGTCGAAACAGCACACGCAGACGAATAAGAATGTCACTCAGCATCGCGCGCTCCTACGCTGTCTCCAACACTTGGGCGACGGCAGCCACTAGCTTCTTCCACTCACTCTTTTCCGCTTCGAGCTGCTTGCGTCCACTCTTGGTGAGTTCGTAGTATTTCGCGCGGCGGTTTTTCTCGGATGCTCGCCAGTGCGCCTTGATCCAGCCCCGACGCTCCAGTCGGTGCAGAGCGGGATACAACGACCCTTGTTGGACCTGGAGAACCTTGCTGGAGACCTGGCGTATGCGCTCAGAAATGGCCCAGCCGTGCTCGGGCCCAAGCGCGAGCGTTCTAAGGATGAGGAGATCTAGGGTCCCTTGCCGAAGACCAATCGTCCGTTCTTCCACGCGTTCCCCTCATGCTTCTACAGGAACTATACAGACATCTCTTGTCGATGTGCAACAGAAACAGCATGGCTCCCACTCTTCGCCAGTTCGGACAGGTTTTCCTCGAACGTTGTGCGCCTTCCCAGTTTTCGCGGCGGGGCTGCCAAGTCAAACGTCAGGCGAAAATCAGCGAGAATCGCGCTAGTACGAAGGTGGTACGAAAGTACTATAGGTATTAGAACAATCACGTGGACTTACAGCAAACCCCAAGCCATCTGGCCACATCCAATTCAGCAGATTCGCGGCGACAAAGAGATGGGTCCCCATGCGCCCGAGGCCAGAAACGAAGCCCGGTCCTCCGTTCTTGTTGAACTCGGTTGACCGCTTCGGCAGGCAAATCGCTCCTGCGGTGATGTCCGTCTCGATGGAAATTGGCCCGCGCGCCTTCGCGTACGCCCAAAACCTCATCGGCGATCCCGCCCTGGCTATGAACTACTTTGAGGAGGCAGCGGCCTCCGTGTCTGCCGCAATCGAGGAGAAGAAGGTTTCTGGCGCACCCGCTGTACGGAACGTCGCAGCATATTTGTTCCGCACGTTCATTCGCATGGTGGATGATGCAAAGTATAAAGAGAAAATTCTTGAGGAATCTCTTAAGGAATCCGTCGAAGCACGGATTCCCTTAACCGAAGAGGCCCAAGTGGAAGCCGCCGTGCTCCTGAACGAAGTGATGGAAACCTGTGACAGGGCGTCGCGAGAGGTTGTTGTCCTTCGCCTTGAGGGTTTCTCCTGGAAAGAGATCGGGAAACAACTTGCCATTTCAAGCCATGCGGCGGAGGCTCGATTTAGCAAAGCTCTTGACCACGCCAGAAAAGCGTTCAAAATACGGAGGCGAAAGGGTTGAGGAGGCCGTTACCCTTGCCGTCTGCCAGCAGCAAGTCGAAGGACCACAAGCGGAAGCCATCCGTGCACAAAGCCTTTCTAGAACTTGGCAGGAAACATTTGGCCGAGGATTTTCCCAACCCCACGCGTCAAGGCTGCCCCCAGGACGATGTATTAAGACTTTTGGCCGAACAACCAACAAAGGTCGAAGACTCGGTTCTGGATCACATCACCTTGTGTTCACCGTGTTACACAACCTACAGTGGCTTCCTCCAGCAGATGAGAGCAAAGCACACCAACCGAAGGTCGCAAATCCGATCCCCCGAACCACCAAAAGTGTAAAAACCAAAAAAGTTGCATTTTGTTGGTGAGGTTTTTCCATTTTTTCCCCTCTGTATAGATGAGGGGAGTTCTCGCCGGTTAACTCCCGCAGACAGGGCGCAGCCGATTCCTTCGGTGTTTCGCTCTGTGTTGCGTACGGCCCGCTAGAGGGGACGGACGCGATTGTGGGATAACGCTGTACACGGAGCACACGCTCCAAATGTGCCTGGACGTGGAAGTCCAGGAACCGGCGCATACAGCCGTCCCATCAATCGCCATCCGCTTTCCTTCCTGTAGCCGCAGCCAACGGGGACTCCCTCTCAACGGCCCATTTCTGAGACTCGGAAGAGTCAGGGAGAACACGAACATGAAGCGATTTCTTTGGACATACCTCCGCAGCTCTTGGCTGCGTTCACCTCTCATCACCGTCGGTTTCGCACTTTTCCTCGCCGCTCCGGCCTTCGCTCAAGGATCTTCCCCGTGGGAAAACGCCGTCAGCGTGTTGCAGCAGGCTTTCACCAGCACCATCGCTCGCGGCCTTTCGCTCGTTGCTATCGTCGTGGCTGGGCTCACCTTCGCCTTCGGAGAAGGCGGCTCGAAGCGTGTGCTTGCCGGAGTGCTCTTCGGTGTCGGAATGGCCATCGCCGCAGTGAATTTCCTCTCGTGGCTTTTTCCTGGCAACTGAATCACGCACGTCCCGAAGGGGAAGCACATGGCAGAAACAAGACGAATCAACAGAGTTCATCGGACCCTATCCCGGCCACTGACGATCCTCGGG
Organism: Candidatus Acidiferrales bacterium; assembly: GCA_049693595.1. Taxonomy (GTDB): domain Bacteria; phylum Acidobacteriota; class Terriglobia; order Acidiferrales; family UBA7541; genus Palsa-295. The sequence goes on from JBAVQA010000501.1 coordinate 5,098, forward strand.
GCCGAGCGAAAGCTTTTCTTCTTCGCTATGTGCCTGGGCGCGGCCACCTTCAACCTGCTCAACAGTTTGTTCGGCGGGTTGCTGATATTTTTGTTGCTGTACTTTCTGGCCCGCTGGGCCACCCAGACCGATCCGCAGATTCTGCGATTTCTGCTCACCGCTGCACGACTTCGTGCGCAATACGACCCGATGAAGTTCAGCCCCATTCGAATCCGAAGGGATGGCCATGCTCAGGCTTAGTCGAATCTTCAAGAATTACAACGAGACCGGCTCTCTCAGTGAGCTGATCAACCTCTACGGCTTTATCGGTCCGCACGCTTTTCTTAC
>JBAVQA010000502.1:0-4133 GCA_049693595.1 Candidatus Acidiferrales bacterium
GATGTATGAGGATACTGCGCCCATTTCTCAGGCCGGCCGCTTGCAGACATTCTCGAACGAGTATCGCTCGGTTGTCGCCGACAAGGGCGCTCTGGTTTTTCACATGCTCCGCACCGAAATCGGGGACGATGCCTTCACCGCGCTTCTGCACGAGTTCTACAAGAAATACGAAGGCAAAAACGCGAACATCGCCGACTTTGAAAAGATGGCTTACACCAAAGTTCCCGCGCCGAAAAAGGGCGAGCCCCCCATCAATCTTGTTTCTTTCTTTTCCCAATGGGTAAATTCAACTGGAATTCCGGAGTTCAAGCTCGAATTCATCGTCTATCGCACGAGAAAAGGTTTCAAAGTGGTGGGGAAAATTCACCAGGACCTCGACACATTTCGCATGCCGGTTGAACTTCGCGTAGATACGGAAGGAAATCCCGAATACAAGAAAATCCTGGTGACCGGAACAACGCAACAATTCGAAATTGACACATTCGGCCGACCCAAGCCTAACGGGATTGTGATCGATCCGAACAACAACATGCTGAAATCCAGCGCCCGCTTGCGAATTCGCGCTTTCGTCGCGCGCGGGGAAGGCTTCGCCGAAAACGGCCAATACTACGAGGCCATTCAGGAATATCAGCATGCTCTGGACTTGCAGTCCACCAACTCGCTCGCTCATTTCCGCATGGGCGAGGCCATGTTTAACCAGAAGAACAACCAGTCCGCCGCAAATGCGTTTCGCGCAGCGCTCGGTGGCGATCTTGATCCCAAGTGGGTCGACGTCTGGTGCCACATTTACATCGGAAAAATTTACGACATTCTTGGCCAGCGCGAGCGCGCGGTCAACGAATACAGTTTGGCGCAGCATTTGGGAGACGACACCGCCGGAGCGCAGGAAGAAGCTGGAAAGTATTTGCAGCGGCCGTACACCGGTGACGCGGTCGCAGACGCCGCTCCCGCCAGCGCAGCACCTCCTGGCACCACGAATGCGCCCGCTTCTGCCGCGGACCCGGACAAGCCAGTCCTCAAGAAACGGCCATAGAGCCGCGAAGGATACGGAGCCTTCGAGATTGTCGGATTAGAGAGATTGGAACCCCGCCAGATTTACAGGCTCGATGCCCTTATGTTGGATGAGAACTTGAAACGTCTCACCCATTCCTTCCGGGTTGATCAAAGTCTTGAAGAGTAGCCGCCTCTGCGTTTGTTCCGCTTCGCTCATCTCGTCCGATTGCAAGTCCTCAAAATTGCCGTGCCGCGCCAGCGCCAGCAAAAAATTGCTTTGCGATGTAAATCCGGCGCGAACGAGTCCGCTTCTTTGCCCGTACAAGTCCAGCGCGGTGAAATTAACGTGGGCCGTCAAGTCCTGTTTGCCCGGCGCGCGAAACCAATCCTCGCCGGCACGGTGACGCTCGTAGGCCAGCAGACTTCCTCTCATGTGCCGCCGGTCGTAAAGCTCTTTCGCTTCATGTCCATAATCGATGGTTAAAACGAATCCGCGCTTAAGTTTTTTCCCGGCTTCTTCGATCCACCGGCCAGCGGCGAGATTTACTTCTGCGTGCTGCTCGTCCAGTAAAACGATTTGCTGATCCGAAAAATACTCGTAGAGAGCGTTTGAAGATAGCGGTCCCCTTTCATCACACAGCCCGTTTTTGCCGAGCGCAACATACATTTCGCGCAGTTCGTTGCCTTCACGCATCACACGATGAACCGGCATCGCGTCGATCAGTTCATTTGAGAAAATGCAACCACACGCGATTTCGCCGCGCAATTCTTCTTGAGACACAAATTTGCCGCGCGCGAAATGCGCTCCCATTAATTTCGATTGCAAATTCCGGCGCGCAGCAGATCGTTCCACAGCCAGAAATCGCAGCGCCTGATAGAAATCGGGCCATGCCTCGGCTGCAAAATCGAGAATCTGCTTCGCCAGTTGGCCTGTTCCGGCTCCAGCTTCGACGAGCCAGAAAGCATCTGGCCGCCCGACCGCGCACCACATTTCCTGAAACTGCCGCGCCAAGAGCCGCCCGAATAGGGGGCTTGCGTCCACGCTCGTAAAATAGTCGCGCCTGGGCTCCTGTTCCGCCTTGGTGTAATACCCGTGCGCCGGGTGATAGAGGCACGCCTCCATATATTCAGCGAAGATAATTGGGCCGTGCGAACGTATGCGTTCCGCCAGGATGAGCGCGAGGGGCGTGGGCTCGCTGCGCGAAGCCATCAATTCACGCGCTGCGGGTTCCGCGTGAACATCTCGATGATGTAATCGTGCAGGCAATCGTAGAGTTGTTTCTGGAATGTCCATGGAAATTGCGCGTGTTCAATTTCACGCGGGTGGAGCTTGAAAGTATAATTGTGCACTTCCGCGTTCGTCGGTTTGTAGCGGATCTCTACCTCTACGCCCCCTTCCGCGGGGCGCGCTTCGAAATCAAATAGTGGATGCTCGTAGTGAGCGAGCTGATGCCGGACTCTTTCCGCGAGCAATTCGCTCATTTGAAGCTCTTCGCCTGCAATTCCGTCCATACGCTTGCAAAACTTGCCAGCGCCTCTTTGTCGAACAGGACGAAATCAACCTTCTCGAGCGACGTAGGTTGCTCGAAATGTTTGGCGACTTCGCGGAACATGATCTCGGCGCACTCGCGCAGGGGAAATCCCGCGATGCCGGTGCCGACTGCCGGAAACGCAATGGTTTTGAGTCCTTTTTGCGCCGCGATTCGCAGCGAGTGCGCCGTCGAGCTGCGCAAGGAATGCGGAGAAGTTTTTCCGCCAAGTTGCATGCTGGCTGCGTGTATCACGAAACGCGCTTTCAATTTTCCGCCCGTCGTGATCGCAGCTCCACCCACCGGAACCTGGCCAATGTCATCACATTCTTTCTGGATCTCCGGGCCGCCCTTTCGCCGGATTGCTCCCGCCACTCCGCCCCCAAGCTGCAAATCATTGTTCGCAGCATTCACAATGGCGTCCACGTCCATCTCGGTCAGGTCGCCCTCGATAATTTTAATCCGATCGGCAAAATTCATCTTCAAAAGGATCCTTCCCGCGCGATCGTCGCTTTAAAAATCGCCGAACTATTTCTTCGCCGTTTATTTTCCGTACTCAAACACGCCGCGGCCTGACTTCCGCCCCGTCCGCCCGGCCTTCACATATTGCGCCAGAAGCGGGCAGGGCCGGTATTTTTCTCCCAGCGTTTTGTGCAAGTCTTCCAGAATATTTAGCTGCACGTCCAACCCAACCAAGTCCGCGAGTTCAAACGGCCCCGTAGGATGATTCAGCCCTAATTTCAGGGCTTTGTCGATGTCCTCGGCGCTGGCGATACCCTCCTGCAGCATATAGAAAGCTTCATTGCCGATCATGGCGATGATGCGGCTGGTGACAAACCCCGGCGATTCGCGGATCACCACCACTTCCTTGCCCATGCGCCGTCCCACTTCCACGCAGGCCTGCAGAGTGGCCTCGGAGGTTTCCAGCGCGCGCACGATTTCCAGCAGTTTCATCTCTGGAACGGGATTAAAAAAGTGCATGCCGATACAATCTTCCGCGCGAAAAGTGATGGACGCCATTTCCGTGATCGAAAGAGATGAGGTATTGCTGGCCAGGATCGCGCCGGGCTTTGCGAACTTATCGAAGATCGTGAAAATCTCGAGCTTCACTTCCATTTCTTCCGGAACGGCTTCGATCAGCAGTTCCGCTTCGCGGCAAACATCTTCCACCGATCGCGACGTCGAGAGATTCGCAAGCGCCTTCTCTTTCTGCTGGAGCGTCAGTTTTCCGCGGGACACTTCGTCTTCCAGCGTTTGCAAAATATAAGAAAGGCCCTGCTCCCGCATTTCAGGAGAAACGTCTTCGAGCACCGTGCGGTAGCCGCCAAGCGCCGACGCGTACGCGATTCCGCGGCCCATCGCGCCCGCGCCGATCACTCCGATGGTTTTTATTTCCATTCACAAACCTCGCTCAAACCGGAAAAAGCCGCGCGGCGTTGTCGTATAGAATTTTCTGTTGCGCGCTCGACGCAATCGGCAGCGCGCGAAACTTCTCGATGTTACCCTTCACTCCGGGGACTCCGGGGCACGGCCAGTCGGTGCCGAACAAAACCTTGTCCGCAATCTCTTCGATGCGAGGAAAATGCTCCATCACTTTCTGCGGGGGTATGC
>JBAVQA010000503.1:0-1966 GCA_049693595.1 Candidatus Acidiferrales bacterium
CAGCCACCATGGTGAAGAAAAACACCGAGCTGCCGAGATTCCCTTTCACGAAAGTGTTCAGGTGCTTCATCATCGCGCCGAGTCCGATGCCGCGCTCGATTTGCGACATGGTCTCCGTGTAAATACGGTTGGCCACCAGCGCTGAACCGATGCCATGCCCCGAGACATCGCAAACCATGAGGCTAAGGTTGGCGCCGCGCGGCGCGACGAGCCCGAAATCTCCGCCAATCGTTCGCACCGGCTGGTAGAACGTCTCGACCAACACCTTGCCCCAGGTCAGTCCGCTCGGCGCAAGGCTCTGTTGCACGCGTGCAGCGAGGAGCAAGTCTTCTTCGATTTCGCGATGGCGCTGCTCGAGCTGAACATTGGCTTGGCGCAGATCATTCTCGGCGCGTTTCTGTTCGGTAATGTCTGTGGCCGTGACCACCGCAAACGAGTTGCCGTCGGGGTCTTTAATTTGGCGCGAGGTAATCAGCACCGGCAATTTTTCGCCTCCGACCCGCGGCACGAAGAATTCGTACTGGCCTTGTCCTTCCGCTTCTCTCCTCTCGATGTGTTTCATAAGCGTCGGGACATCCTCGGGCGGATACAATTCCGCGACGAGCCGCCCCACCAGTTCTTCCGAGGTCATCCCGATCATCTTCAGGAACAGGCGGTTCGCGAAGACCACCCGGCTTTGATGGTCGTTGATGATCACGCCCTGATTCAGCGTCTCCAGAACGCATTTCATTTCGTCGATCCACTTGTGCTGCGTGTCGTTCAAAGCCGTCTCCGTGCCGCACAGGTTCTGACTAATCTCGTCGCAGTATTCGATGCAAACATACCGCGCCTCGCTCCAAGTTTATTCGGGGGCACACACAAGATTGGCTCTGCAACCGGCGAACACTTACTTTGTGCCGTAGACGAGGAGGGCGCCGATGGCGCGGAACGCGGCCAGTTCTTTAGCGTCGCGGAACCAGCGGCCGCTGTAAACCTCGGGCGTCGGGGTAGGATCGGGAAGCAGGCGGTGGGCTACATTCGCGAAACCGGCGTCACTAAATACTTTCTTCCATTCGTCGGCGGAAAGCAGATGCGTGGGGACGGCAAGTTTTTCGCCCCACTGGTGGCAATACGGGTTGTCGCGGTAATAGTTGATCAGGATCCAGGCCGAGCCGCCTTCGTGCAGCACGCGGTAAATTTCGCGAATGCCCTTGGCCGGGTCCGGCCAATAGTAGGAAGACTCGACTGAAATCGCGCGCGTGAAGAAATTCGCTTCCCAGGGGATTTCGTTCACTTCACCGACGACGAAAACCAAGTTCGCGAGATCGACGCTGGCGCGGCGCGCGCGATGAATCATTTCGTCGGAAATGTCCATTCCGACTACGCGGCCTTCCGAAACGCGCTTGGCGAGAATGCGCGAGAGCCAGCCCGCGCCGCAGCCCACGTCGATGATATTGTCGGTGGGCTCGATCTGCATCAGGCCGAGCGCGGGTTTGGCGATGGGCCAGTGGTCGTACTCCATCGACTCGCCCTTGCCAGCATCGGCCCAGCGGTTGAATTCTTCGCGCAGGTGCTGATCGGCTTCCGGGTTCGCCACTAGCGCACCCTCGCCGGCGCGCGAATCGCGCGAACTACAGCGGGCGAGCGCAGGTTGGGCAGAAATGGGCGCCGGGAGTCATCGCGCCGCACCGCGTGCAGTAGCGCGCCGGGCCGGCATAGGCATAAACGGGCTGCCGCTCTTCGGCCGCGCAAGCCCAAATCAGCGCGATGATCCATCCGATCACGGTCCAACCAAAAAGGAGATTCACGATAAAAATGCCCGCGAAGTCGCGCTTCTTGTGGCCCAAAATCGAGGGCAGGAAATACAACAGCGTCACAGAGAGTAGAAACATCATGGCCCCTCCACTCTGTACTACGATTTACGTCGCGAATTTGTTCCATCGTTCTTGCTATTCCCCAAGCTATGAAACTTTGCATCCAGCGCTCG
>JBAVQA010000504.1:0-12659 GCA_049693595.1 Candidatus Acidiferrales bacterium
CGCGAGGCTGCTTCGCGGGCGCTGGTTTACATGGGTCTGAAGCCGGGGACGCGGATTGAGGATATTCCGCTCGATCGGGTTTTCATCGGATCCTGCACGAATTCGCGGATTGAGGATTTGCGGGCGGCGGCGAAAGTAGTGGCGGGAAAACATGTCTCGAAGGATTTGAAGCAGGCGCTGGTGGTGCCGGGATCGCGGCGCGTGAAAGTGGAAGCGGAAACTGAAGGGCTGGACAAGATTTTTCGCGATGCGGGGTTCGAATGGCGCGACGCTGGGTGCAGCATGTGCATCGGCATGAATGACGACGTTCTCCTTAGCGGAGAGCGTTCCGCGAGCACATCGAATCGAAATTTCGAAGGGCGGCAGGGCAAGGGCGGGAGAACTCATCTGGTTAGCCCGGTGATGGCCGCGGCGGCCGCGATTGAAGGGCATTTTGTGGACATCCGCGATTGGAAGAACGCGGACGGAGCCGAGTAATGGAACCTTTCATCAAGCACACAGGACTCGTCGCGCCACTTGATCGCGTGAACGTTGACACGGACCAGATGGTGCCCAAGCAATTTTTGAAATTTCTGACGCGCGAGGGATATGGGCGCGTGCTGTTTTACGATTGGCGGTATTTGCCGGGGGAAAAGCTGAATCCGGATTTCGTTTTGAATCAGCCGCGGTATAAAGGCGCTTCGGTAATTTTGGCGCGCGCGAATTTCGGATGCGGATCGAGCCGCGAGCACGCGCCATGGGCCATTCTCGATTACGGATTTCGCACGATTCTGGCTCCGAGTTATGCGGATATTTTTTATAACAATTGTTTCAAGAACGGGATTCTTCCGGTGACGCTTTCGAACGAGCAGATGGACGAACTTTTCAAGCGCGCGGAGAAAAAAGAAGGCTATCGAGTGACGGTTGATCTGGAGCAGCAGATAGTTACCGACGACAACGGACTGCGGTACTCATTTGAGGTCGACCCGTTTCGGCGCGATTGTTTGTTGCGCGGGCTTGACGATATTGGGCTGACGCTGGTTCATGACCAGCACATCACAGGTTTTGAAGGTAAGAATCTGAAACTTCCCGTCATGTACGATCCGGTTGACGTGAAATACCACAAGCAAGAACCTCCGCAACAAAATTAACTGCAGATTGAAGAAATTTCGACGTTCAGCGCCGACTCGCTAGGATTCTTTGTGCACGGCGGGCTCCAGGGTTTCGGGGGCGATGGCGGGAGCGTGGCCCTTCAACTCGGCGAGGAGGATGCCGGCGAGAATCAGGGCGGCCCCGAGTAACTCGCGACCTCCGAGATGTTCGCGCGCCAGAAGCCATGACGTTATTGCCGCGAACACGGGTTCCAGGCTGATCAAGATTGCGGTGTGCGTGGGCGAAGTGTATTGCTGCGCCCAAGTTTGGAACGAGAAGCCGATAGCGGTGGATCCGATTGCGGTGACGAGAATCGCAAAGATCAAAGTGCCGGTGGGGACGAATCGTGGGGGTTCCCAACCGGTGACGGCCAAAAACGGAAGAGCGACGGTGGCGAGAATTGCGGTGGTGGCTACTTGCACGACCGCCAGGGCGCCGACGGAATGTAACCCGACGTAACGGCCTATGAGAATCATGTGCACGGCGAACATCACGGCGCAGCCAAAGACGATGGGGTCGCCGCGGTTCAGTCCGCCGAGACCTTCCGGTGGGACGGTAAGGAAATAGAGGCCGATTAGAGCAGCCAGGGCTCCGGACCAAATCCAGACATTCAGGCGGCGTCGCGCAAAGAAAGCCAGGAGAAGAGGGACGATTACGACGCTCGAGCCGGTGATGAAAGCGGCCTTCGAAGGAGTTGTGTATTTCAGGCCGCTGGTCTGGAAGACATATGCAGTGAACATGCAGAGGCCGATTTGGACTCCCGCCCACGTGGCTTTTCTGCTGATGCCGCGAAGTGAACGACGAAACCAAATCGCCATCACTACGGCAGCGAGCGCAAAGCGGACTGCGAGATAAACGAGGACCGAAACGTCGGCGAGGGCGTCTTTTACGGCCACGAAAGTTGCGCCCCAGATGAGCGCGCAGAATCCTAGAGCGAGATCGGCGCGCAGGCGTTTGCTGAACATGGCGCAAAGAGTGTAAGCGGACGCACGCGCAGGTGACAAGACGCGAAACGGCGCGCGGATGTTCGCAAGGAATGCTGACGGGGAGTGTCGGAGCTTGGATAGCCGAAAGATCGACAACTCGCGGGAACTGCGCCGCGAAAGGCGGGCGCTGCGCGCCACAGCTTTTTGTCGGAGCTAAAGCCTGCCTGCCGGCTGGCAGGCTCCGCCCCCTGAAAGGTCTGAGACGTTTTGCTTTTTGCGGCGCTGGCGGGTTGACGAGCGGTCAAGAAAATCAAAAGAGCCGGCTTGACGCCGGCGCTACGAAAACCTGAGCCGTGCCGGTCTCAGATTGGCAATTGCTGGGGATCTTCCCTCAGGGGTTAAGACCCCTTCCGAGTGCGACGGCGGTACGGCACGGCTGAAGCCGTGCCCTGACAAAACAAGACAGGCGGCGGTCGGCTCCGACCCCCTGAAAGACTGCGGCGGCGGATGTTCGCGAGGAAAATTAGAGTACTACGCTCAAACGCGAGTTGTTGACGCGAGAAAACAGACGTAGTAGAAAGCTGACACTTTATGGCTCGGTTACTGCTGATTCTGACGATGATGGCTTGCGTTTCGCTGGCGTTCCCGTCGCCCGCCGCGCGAACTGCACGCCACGGAATTACTGCCGAGCATACGCGGGTGGATGCCGAAGGTGGAATAAGCGACGTGACCTGTTCGGGCGTTGAAATGAGGCTGAAGATTGCGGCGTCCAACGGAATTTTCAGATTGCACGCCCGCGATTACACACGGGTGGGCATTTCGGAGGATGTTCCGTTTCAAGCGGGCGAGTTCAAGCCGTGCACGGAGTTGGACGGGAAAACGGCGAAGATAACTTTCGTAACGGTGGAGCACAAAACCTACGACGGCGAAATTCAATCCATCGAAGCGGAGAGCGAGCAGAGAAGGTAGCTACATTGAAGGACGCACAGCCGCGAGATCGAAAGCTCGCGGGAACTGCGCCGCGAAAGTCGGGCGCTACGCGCCACAGCTTTTTGTCGGAGCTGAAGCTCCGACCCCCTGAAAGACCACCGAGAGCGTACGTATGGCGGAGGCATAACTACATCGAAGGCGCAGAGTCCGCATTCATTCCTCGAGCGAGCGAATTCCGCTACTGTTGCGGCTGCTGATAAACAATTTTCCCGCCGACGATGGTCATCACCACCGGGAGTGTGAGTATGGCGGAAGCCTTTGTTTGATTGAGGTCCCTCGGGTACACCACGATGTCCGCAAGCATTCCCGGCGCGATAGTTCCCTTCCGCTGCTCTTCGAATTGCGCGTAGGCGGAGCCCACTGTGTATGCGAGGAAACAATCTCTCGCGCGCAAACGCTCCTGCGGCTGCCAGCCGCGATCGGGCGTGCCATCGGTCAATTGCCGGGAGACGCAGGCATAGATTCCACGCAGAGGATTGATTTCCACGACGGGATAGTCCGTGCCGAAGGCAAGACGGACTCCGTTTTTTTCCATGGTATGCCAGGCGTAGGCGCCGCGTGAACGTTGCGGGCCAAGGCGGTCGGCGGCCCAACGTTCGTCATCGAGGAGATGCGCGGGCTGCATGGAGGCGATGACGTTTAGTTTTCCGAAGCGCGCGAAGTCGCTGGATGCAACCACTTGCGCGTGTTCGACGCGGTCGCGGCGGTCGCGCGGGCCATTAGCTTCGAGGACGGCGGCGAAGGTGTCGAGCGCGACGCGGTTTGCGCGATCGCCGATGGCGTGGAATCCGAGTTGGAAACCTGCATGGTCACGTTCGATGGCCATTTGCTTAAGCTCCTCGGGATTTACTTCAAGTATTCCCGAAGTGTTCGGATCATCGGAATATGGCGCGAGCATCGCTGCGGTGCGCGAACCGAGGGAGCCGTCCAAGATCAACTTCAACTGGCCGGTCGTGAGCCAAGGGTCGCCCGGATTTCCTGGCGAAGTGCTACCGCCGATGCGGCGCATTTCTTCGAGTCGCGGGAGCGGAGCATTAAAAGGAAGCCACTCCGTGATTCTGAATTTCAACTTCCCTTCCCGCTGAAGCTGCTGCAGGAGGAGAAAGTTCTGCCAGCCCCAATTTGCAGAGTCATCCGCATCCATCACGGAATTGTCCTGCACGGAAGTGACGCCATATTGGGCGGCTTCGTCCATGGCAAGTTCAAACCCGCGGAGCCGCTGCTCCGCGGTGTAGGGCGGAACGCGTTTGTAGACCAGGCTCATCGCGGAGGCTTCTTCGAGCATGCCGGTCGGCTCGCCGGATTTCGCGTCGCGTTCGATATGACCACCGGGAGGGTCCGGAGTGCCACGTTTGATGCCGGCGATCTTAAGCGCGCGGGAATTTGCGACGGCTACGTGGCCGTCGAGCCGGCCGAAGAGCATGGGATGCTCGGTGGAGAGAGCATCGAGGTCTTGCCGGGTAGGGAATTTCTTCTCGGGCCAGACAGTGTGGTCCCAACCCCGGCCGATAATCCATTCGCCGGGCTTGTAATCTTTCAGGCGGTCGCGAATGCGCTGCTGAAATTCGGCGAGAGATTTCGCGCCGGTGAGATTCACTTCCAGCTTTGCATAAGCCGCGCTGAAAAGATGTGCGTGCGCGTCGTTAAATCCAGGCATGGCGAATTGCTTGTGCAAATCGATTACACGCGTGTTAGGGCCAATCAGCGCTTCGACATCGGCGGCCTGATCGGATTTGATGGCGTCGGAGATATTGAAAGCGACAGCGACGATTGTTCCGCCGCGAATAGCAATCATGCTCGCGCGCGGATGAGTTTCGTCCATGGTGCTGATGACGGCGTTTGTCAGGACGAGGTCTGCGGGAATTTGCGCCGACGGTGCGGAGGTCTGATTTTGGAGCGGCGGATTTTGCGGCGCTTCCGCTTTGATGACCTGCCAACCGATAGAGACGAGCGAGAGTGCGACGAGCGTCGCGGCGAAAATCCTGACGCAGACCGCGAGCATGCTGATGCGCGGGTTTTGCGGTCCCCTCTGCGAAAAAAGCGTGGATGATCGCAGCACTAGGGCTGGACTCCGGCGAGAGCGACCGTGGTCAGGAAGAGGCGCTTGAGTCCGGTTTCGCGTCCGGTCGCGTCATACCATTCCGCGAGCGTGTGCGAGCCTCCGCCTTTGCCTCCTCCGCCGACAGAGACGGCGGGAATACCGAGAGATAGAGGGATGTTCGCGTCGGTCGAACTGCGTTCCAGGCGTGAACGATTGCCGAGGAAGGCGTCAACATCTCGAAAGGTATCGAGAAGCGGCGAGTCGTCCGGAAGTTTTCCAGCCGGGCGCGAGCCGAGCGAACGGACACTTACTTTCAGCGGGTCATTATTCACGCGCGCGGCAGACATTTCTTCTTTTATGCCCGCGTCCACAGCGTCGCGGAGAGCGGCCTCCATGATTTTCACCTGAGCTTCCTGTTCCGAACGGAGGTCAACTTTTACGGACGCGCTTGCGGGGATGGAATTCACGGACGTGCCGCCTTCGATGACTCCGAAGTTGAAAGAGCTGCGCGGATTATCGGGAACGTTGACGGATGAAAACTTTACGATCGCGCGCGCGAGGGCCGTGATTGGATTGGGCGCACCGAAATCGGACCAACTGTGGCCACCGGCGCCGGCGATAGTGATTTCCACGCGCTGTGAAGCGATGCCTTGTGTGGTGATGTGCTCGATGGAAGCTCCGTCGATGGCAATTACGGCAGCTAGGCGCGAACCATAGCTTTCTACCAGGGCGCGAATGCCGCGAAGATTGCCTTCTCCCTCTTCGCCGACGTCACCGGCCAGCACGATTGTCTTCGTGGTGCGAATGCGAGATTCGGAAAGCGCGCGCGCCAAGCCGACGAGAGCGGCGAGGCCAGCTCCATTGTCAGCGATGCCCGGAGCCGTGAGGCGATTGGCGTCGCGTTTGACGTGCACATCTGTGGAAGCTGGGAAAACGGTGTCGAGATGAGCGACGAGAAGAATGACGGATTTTGCGTCGCTGCCGGGACGCTCGGCGATGACGTTGCCGGTTTTGTCGATACGGACTTGCAAGCCGGTGGCTTCGAATAGTGTTTTGAGGAATTCACCGCGGCGCGCTTCGTTGAATTCAGGCGCGGGAATTTCTGTTAGGCGGACCTGCTGGTCGGTTACCCAAGGCACGTTTTTGGTGATCCAGTCGAGGCCGCGGGCGCAGCCCGGCATCTCGGCGAGCTTTTCGATCGAGTCATCCGTGGCGCGCGAGGAAAGTGTGACCATCAAGAGAAAGATACAGGAGATGTGAGCGAGTTTCACGTGTTTCGTGCACGGATTTTAGCAGCGAGGCTAGGAGGCAAGCAAGGCGGCTATGCCGGGCTGTCAGTGCGTGCCCGGAGCCTTGCCGCTATTTCCGGCTTTGCGAGGAATAAAAACAGAAACTGGCGGCGAAATGTTGTAGGTCTTGGAGAAATCGCGCTGGTTGAGCGCGAAGCCTACGCGGCCGCGCGAGTCGATGTAGAGCAAGGGCTGGCCGACGGGGACATCCATGAATGTCTTCACGTAAGGAAACGTGAAGGACTTCGCTTCGATCTGGATCTTCACGTTTTCGCCCAAGGTATAGCCGAGCGTTTTGAAGTCGTCACCCTGAACGTTGGTGATCAGGCTGCCGTAAGGATCGTCGAGACCGATTACTTCCCCGCTGATTCCTTGCGTGTCCATGGTCGCTACCAGCGGGTGCAGCCGAACTAATCCGAATAGTTCGGGGCCGGCTTGAGTCCAGGCTTCTCCTGCGGCGAGATGGGCAGCGGATGGGGAGAAAATGTCGCGGCCGTGGAATGTAGAAGAGACTTTGTCGCCGATCATCCAGGCTGTGTTGGCGATTTCGTGCACGCCTTCGATGCCATCACGGTCCGCAACCGGTGTGATGAGGCCGTTGTCGGGAACCACAAAATACTGGCCCTTTTTCGATTTTGCGATGATGGCTTTGCGCGAGGTACCTACTCCTGGATCAACTACCACCAGGAAAATAGTGCCGGAAGGATAGTAAGGTGTAACGCCCGCGAGAAATCGCGAGGCTTCTTCGATCGAATAGGGCGTGACCTGATGAGTGATGTCCATGATGCGGACATCGGGAACGATTCCCAGAATCACTGCTTTGCAAATGGCGACGGAATCGTTGGCTGTGCCGAAATCGGTCATGAACACTACGGTGGGGCGCGGAGAGACGGTCTTCGCGGATTCCGCTTCGCGATTCCCGCTGCGGCTGCATCCGCTGAGGGCCGCCGCGAGGAGGAATACAAGGGCTATCCAGGATGACTTACGAGAGGAACGCATCATGCCTTCCGAACGAAGTTAACTTGCTTCGCATCGATTCAAAGAATATCTCCGATTCAGTTGCCGCGCGAGGTTGCAGTGTCAAGCAGCGCGAGGATTTCCTCTTCGGTGAGGACGCGCTCGGATTGTTTTGCCACGTTGAAGATGCGGTCCACGAGTTGGTCGGTGGCGGGAACGCCGCGTTTTTCCAGCCAGAAGATCACGTTGGAACGGCCGCTAAGGGGGCCGACTTCAATTACCTGCTCGAGACCGAAGAGATGCGAGGGCACGCCGCTGTAAATTGAGTTGGCAAGCTCGTGGTCGTTTTTCTTGTAGGCTTTCACGATGGCAGCCGCATGGACGCCGGTGGCGGTGCGAAACGCGTCGCGTCCGACCACGGGATAGTTCGGCGGAATTTCGGTGTGTGTGGCCTTGGCCACCGCGCGAGAATATTTTTTGAGCGTCGAAAGGTCGCGATCGATTAGGCCGAGCAGGCGGAGATTGACGAGCATCAATTCCATTGGGGTATTGCCGACGCGCTCGCCCAACGCGAGGGCTGCGGCATGGACTTGATCGGCTCCGGCCGCGATAGCTGCTAGCGAATTGGCGATGGCGAGGCCGCGATCGTTGTGGCCGTGCCAGTCCACGCGAATTTTTTCGCCGGAGGGTTTCACTACTTCTTCGATTGCAAACTTTACGAGGTTGAATGCGCCGCGCGGAGTGGCGTGGCCGACGGTGTCGCACAGGACGATGGAACGAGCACCGGATCGTATGGCGGTGGAATAAAGAGTGATCACGGTGGACGGGTCGGTGCGCATGGTGTCTTCGGTGACGTACATCACGGGAAGGCCGGCCGAGACGGCGAATTTTACGGCTTCTTCAGTGGTGCGCTGGAGGTGATCGACGGTCCAGTCTTCCACAAGGCGGCGGATGGGGCTGGAGCCGATGAAGGTGGCGGCTTCGATGGGCATGCCGACACGTTCGGAAATTTCGATGATGGGCTTGATGTCGTTTTTGTGAGTGCGAGCGGCGCAGTTGGGGCGGATCTTCATGCGCGTGTTCACGATTTCGCGCGCGAGGGCTTCCGTGTCGGCGTATGCGCGAGGGCCGGCGCCGGGGAGGCCGATGTTCACGGTGTCGATGCCGAGCGATTCCATCAGGTGAAGGATTTCGATTTTTTCGGCGATGGTGGGATCGTGAACGGAAGGATTTTGCAAACCGTCACGGAGGGTTTCGTCGTTGAGCATGACGCGGCGGTCGACGGGGATTTCGGCGCCGGTGTAAGTGTTCCAGTCGTGGATGAGTTCGTGTTTCATTGTTGTGACTTCAGGGGCTAAAGCCCTGCCCTGCTGAAGCATGCTGCTCCGACATCCATCGTATTGCCTTCGCTACAAAGAGCAGATCCCTCGCTGCGCTCGGGATGACAGCCAGAAGGCAAAAACGAAAATACCCCAAAAACACAAACAGAAGACAGACCTCCTAGTAGCGCACGGTGTAGCTGTGGGGCGGTTGCGAGCGGTCGGGGGTGTAGAGAGTCTTGCAGAATTCGCAGCGATAGACCTCCACTTTTCCGCCGACTAGGGCTTCGATTTCCTTTGGGTAGTCGTACCAGCGTTTCAGGTGGCCACAGCAGAGCTTTCCTTTTGCGTCCTTTTCGTCGCAGGCGCGTTGTGTTGCTTTCTTTGGCTTGACCTTAGGAACTTCTGGCGCGGCAGGTTCGGCGACGGCCGTGGCTGCGGCAGTTGCTGCAGGCGCGGGCGGAGGCGCAGGAGCGCTTGGAGCGGCACCGGCTGGCGCGGCAGGCGATGGCGGGGCCACTGCTGTCGGCGCTGGCGGCTTTGCCGGAGTTTCTGGAACGGATTCGTCTGGCATCTCGATGGCTCCCTGGGCTAAAGGCAAAAAACAAAACCAAGATGCCGGGCTAAAGGCCCCGGCGCTACATTTAAATCTTAAACGCTCGCTTAAATGCGGTCGCGGCGGAAAATTACGCCGCGGGCGCCGCGTTTATTTGCTAGCGCGGAGAGGCGCTTCTTCCAGCTTGGCGCGAATAGCGATTCTACAAAACTTCCGGCCGCGGCGGCTAGCTCGGCAGTGTAACCGAACCACCAGGACTTCGCGATGCGCGGCAGGCGGTCCACATCAATATATTTTACTTGAACCATTTCGAGCAGTCCAAGGCGGGAATGGGTGTGACCCCATCCGCTCGCGCCGGGACCGCCGTGCGGGGCTTCGCAGATGCCGTAATAGCTCGCGACGTCGTTGACCATGACGGAGCCGGCGCGGATGCGCGAGGCAACTTCGGTGCCGCGGCGTGAATCGGCGGTCCAAACGCTGGCGCTGAGGCCGAAAGGCGAATCGTTCGCGAGCGCTACGGCTTCATCCGCGGACGCAACGGTTTGAATGGCTATTACCGGGCCGAAAGTTTCTTCGCGCATCAGTTCCATCGAATGATTCACCTGGGTAACAACCGTGGGCTCGAAGAAATTCGGGCCAAGGTCTGCGCGGCGATTTCCACCCGTGAGGATTTCCGCGCCGCGTTCTATGGCTTGGCGAAGTTGCTGCTCGATTCTTTCGAGCTGGTTGGGGCGGATCATGGGGCCGATTTCGACGTCGGGATCGGATGCGGGACCTACGCGAAGCTTTCTTGTTTTCTCGACGCAGAGATTGATGAAGCGTTCGGCAACGGGCTGCTCGACGTAAATGCGCTCGACCGAGAGGCAGGCTTGGCCGCAATTCGTGAAACCGCCCCAGACGGCGGCGCTCGACGCGGTTTCGAGATTCGCGTCGGCGAGGACGATCATCGCGTCTTTTCCGCCGAGTTCCAGTACGGAAGGAATTAGCTTTCGTCCGCACGCTTCGGCGATACGTCGGCCGGTGGCGACGCTGCCGGTGAAGAGTACTTTGTCCGGGCCGGCGTCGATAATGGCTGCGCCGAGGTCGCCAGCTCCTTGGAGAACTTGCACCAAGCCGGGCGGAAACTTCGCCTGTTCGATTAGTTCGCCGATCAGCACGCCCGTGCCCGGAGTCAGTTCGGACGGTTTCAGGAGAACGGCATTGCCAGTGACGAGAGCGGGAGCGAGCTGCGCAATCGGAATTGAGAACGGGTAATTCCATGGCGAAATCATGGCGACGACGCCGTGCGGGTGGAATTCCGTCCGTCCGGATTTTGCTTTCAGCGCCAGATTGTGGTGCGGGATGCGTTCGACACGGAGCCAACGAGGGGCTTGGCGCGCGAGGAAATTTGTGGTGTCGAGAGCGAGCAGAACTTCGGCAAAGATAGCTTCGACGCGGGGCTTCCCCGTTTCGCGGGAGATGGCATCGGCGATGTCGTCACGGCGAGAGTAAATCGAATCGCGGAGACGGAGCAATGCCGCGCAGCGTTCGCTGAGCGGACGGGCTGCCCATTCTTTTTGTGCCTGGCGTGCACGTTCGAAAATAGCGGGCAAATCGCTTGTGCGTGTGGCTTGGAAGCGCGCGACGACTTCGTTTGTAGCGGGATCGATCGAATCTATGAAGCTCGTCTCTGGCGCGACGGGGACAGAGAGCGAATGTGGAGTGACGGCCATGATTTTTGCGATTGTACCTGATTTGGCGGGATTGCTAGCGTCATTCCCTGCTTCCGGCGCCGTCGCGGCTTCACGGCTTTAGCTACACGGCCTCAGGGGTTAAAACCCCTTCGCAAACACCGACTGCACGGCACGGCTGAAGCCGTGCCCTGACGGCCTGTCAAATCAGGGCACCATTTACATCGCTCAAAAGAGGTCCCGGCTAGGGTTGCAGAGCGCGACGACGAGACGCGGAGGACGCAAGAGAATCGGTGGGGTCGGGATAATCCAGCGCGACGAGGTAGAGGCCTTCGGGCGGGACTGTGGGGCCGGAGCGGGAGCGGTCGCGCAGTTCGAATATTTGCGGGATGTCGGCAGGTGCGAGACGGCCTTTGCCGACGTCAATCAGCGTGCCGACAATTTTTCGGACCATGTAGCGGAGGAACGAGCGGCCGCGAACGACGTAGTGGATTTCGTCGGAGTCGGCCGGGCGGATAATCTCCGAAGAATAGATCAGGCGCAGCATGTCGCGCTCGGCGTCATCGTCTTCGGAGCCAGAGGAAGCGGCGAAGGAGGTGAAATCGTGTTCGCCTTCGAAAAGGCGTGCGGCGGCGGACATGGCGGCTTCGTCGAGCGGCCAGGGATAGTGGAGCGCGCGGCGATAATCAAACGGCGGGAGAACGCGGCCGCGAAATATGCGGTAGCGATACGTTTTTCCCTGGGCCAGCCAGCGCGAGTGGAAATCGTGGCCGACTTCTTCGCAGGCGACGACGCGAATCGCGGGAGGAAGAAGGGCGTTGAGGGCACGTTGGAATTCTTCGGCTGAAAGAAGCGAAGCTGTTTTGAAATGGCCGACCTGACCGAGGGCGTGGACGCCGGCGTCGGTGCGGCTGGCGCCATGAACGACAATTCTTTCTTGGGTGATTTTGCGCACGGCGGCATCGATTTCGCCTTGGATTGTCGGGAAGCCGGGCTGGAATTGCCAGCCGTGGAAGTCGGTGCCGTCGTAGGCGATGGTGAGTTTGATGTTTCGCATGCGCTCCAAGATTATCGCACGCGCGGCTGTGGAAGCTACGAACTGCCTGGTAGCGCTCGGGACCTGTGGGTTAAAGACTGCGGCGGAGGTAGCGGGAACCGGGGCGAGTGGGGGCGCCTCCGGCGCGGCAAAGCGGGCATTCGTCGGGCTCGAAGCTGGGGACGTCCATTTCGAGGAGGGCGCGGGCGGGGACATTTAGTTCGAGGCGGCCGCCGCTGCGGTCAATCAGGGCGCCCGCGGCGACGACGAGGCCGCCTTCCTCTTCCACGACGCCGATGGTTTCACGGGTCGAGCCGCCCGTGGTCCAAACGTCTTCTATTACGAGGACGCGTTCGCCGGGTTTAAGTTCGAAGCCGCGGCGGAGGGCCATTTGGCCGGAGCGGTCGCGTTCGACGAAGAGGGAGCGGACGCCGAGGGCGCGCGCTACTTCATATCCGACGAGGATGCCTCCCAGCGCCGGTGAGACAACGCATGCGACGGAATGTTCTTTGAAAAGATCGGCGAGTGCGCGGCCTAGTTGCTCGGCGTGCTGAGGATGTTCGAGAACGAGGGCGCACTGGATGTAGGTGGCGCTGTGGCGTCCGCTGGAGAGCTCGAAATGGCCGGTGCGGACGGCGCCTACTTGCTCGAGTAGTTTTACAATTTCTTCGCGTTTCATTATGTACGCTGCCGACGCCAAGCCAATCCAGTCGTCTCCGGCAGTAGTGGCGCATAGCCTAAAGG
>JBAVQA010000505.1:0-3063 GCA_049693595.1 Candidatus Acidiferrales bacterium
TCCGCGTTCATCATTGAGAAGGGGACTCCGGGATTCCGTCCTGGGAAAAAAGAAAACAAGCTAGGTCTGCGGGCGAGCGATACCAGCGAAGTTGTTTTCAGCGATTGCAAAGTGCCTGGCGAAAACCTGCTGGGCAAAGAAGGTGAAGGCTTCGTCAACAGCCTGCAAGTATTGGACGGCGGGCGCATATCGATCGCTTCGCTCGGGCTGGGCATGGCGCAAGGAGCTTACGAAGCGTCACTGCGCTACGCGAAGCAACGCAAACAATTCGGAAAAGCGATTGCCGAGTTTCAGGCCATTCAGTTCAAGTTGGCGGACATGGCCATGGAGATCGAAGCAGCGCGTCTGCTCACGTATCAGGCCGCATGGCTGGCCGACCAGGCGATCGCGGCGGGAAAGCATGACGCGCGGTTCACTCGCGAATCGAGCATGGCGAAACTCTACGCTGGCGAAGTGGCGGTGCGCGTGGCCAATGAAGCGGTGCAGATTCATGGCGGCTACGGTTTCATCAAGGATTATCCGGCGGAGAAATTTTATCGCGACGTAAAGCTGTGCACGATTGGCGAAGGCACTAGCGAAATCCAGCGGCTGGTGATCGCGCGGCAAATTCTGGGCAAAGGGTGAAATTTCCACTGTTCGTCGCTCAGAGTCACGAAACCTTGAACTGATTGCCTCCTTCTAATGACCACGTACGTCGACAATTGGGCCGAGCAGGTTCGCGCGGGGGATGAGCGCGCGATTTCGCGCGCGGTTTCTGCGATTGAAAATCGCGAGCGTGAAGCGGAGGAAATTCTTCGACAGCTTTTCCCCTACACCGGCCACGCGTATCGCGTGGGAATCACCGGGGCGCCGGGAACCGGGAAGAGCACGCTGGTTGACCGTCTCGCAAGCCACTACCGCGCGGACAAGAAAACTGTGGGAATTATCGCGGTGGACCCTTCCAGCCCGTTTACGGGAGGCGCAATTTTGGGCGACCGCGTACGCATGCAAGGACACGCAACAGACTCGGGGATTTTTATTCGTTCCATGGCCACGCGCGGGTTTCTCGGCGGACTTGCTCAAGCGACCAGAGACACAGCGTTGCTGATGGACGCTGCCGGCAAGCAAATGATTTTGATCGAGACAGTCGGAGTGGGGCAAGGCGAAATCGAAATCGTGCGCCTTGCGGACTGCACCATCGTGGTGCTGATGCCCGGCATGGGCGACGACGTACAGAGCCTGAAAGCCGGACTCATGGAGATTGGCGATATTTTTGTTCTGAACAAATCCGACCGCGAAGGCGCGGATCGTTACGAGCAACAGCTTCGAGGGATCTTGCAGCTTGTGCCGGAGCGTGAGGGCTGGAAACCGCCGGTGGTGCGCACGGTTGCGACTGAAAACAAGGGTGTGGATGAACTGGCGCGTCAGATTGAGCTCTTTCATGCGCATTTTGATCAGGCGCACGACCGGAAGGCCCGAGAAGTTTCGCACTGGAAAGAATGGATTCTGCAACTCCTCGAAGCGCGGTTGCTGGAGCGCGTGGTCGGTGAGCAGCTCGGTGAACGCGAGCTCGACAGAATTGCGATGCAGGTAGCGGAACGAAAAATGGATCCGTACGGAGCTGTGAATCAAATTTTGGCACGCGCAGGCCTCGGGGGAAAACTTTGAAACTCGGGCAACTGGAATTTCACGTTTTGGTGGATGGGCATTTGGGGCTCGATGGAGGCGCGATGTTCGGCGTCATCCCGAAGACCATGTGGGAGAAGAAAATTCCAGCCGACGCCAGCAATCGGATCACGCTGGCGATGAATTGCCTGCTGGTTCGCGCCGGAGGCAAAACCATTCTGGTTGAAACCGGAGCGGGAGATAAATGGGACGCGAAGCGGCGCGACATTTTCGCACTGGACGGCCCGCACCTAACGAAGCGCCTGCTGGATTACGGCGTGCATCCACAGGACATCGACATCGTAATCAACACGCATCTCCACTTCGATCATTGCGGGGGAAACACGCGTGTAGAGAAGGATAAAGTGGTCTCCGCATTTCCGCACGCGCGATATGTGGTGCAGCGCGGCGAGTTCGAACATGCGAAGAGTCCCACGGAGCGAGACCGCGCAAGTTATATGCTCGAAAATTATGCGCCTCTCGAGCCGGCGGGGAAGTGGTCCCTGCTCGTGGACGATCGCACGATCGCTCCCGGCGTTGAATTGATCCGCGTTCCGGGACATACGGCGAATATGCAGTGCGTGAAGCTAACCGGAGGGGACCAAACTGCATTTTTCTTCGCAGACTTGGTTCCGACGACGGCTCACCTGGCGCTGCCGTGGATCATGGGATTTGATTTGTATCCGATGACCACTCTGGAAAATAAAAAGAAATGGATTCCGGAGGCGATTCGCGAGGGCTGGATCGCGCTTTTTGCGCACGATACCAAAGTGCCCGCCGGGTATCTGCGCGAACGCGACGGCAAATGGGAAGCGGAACCCGTCACCATCGATTGAGCGAGTTTGACACTAAAGGTAAATGGAATGCCGAAAGCGACGAAAAAGAAGAAGAGTGGAAGCGCGAAGGAAACGGTTCGCATTGGAATTATCGGCGGAAGCGGACTCTATGGAATGCCGGGACTTACCAACACGCGTGAAGTCCGCGTGAAAACTCCGTTCGGCGAGCCGTCCGACGCCATCGTCATCGGCACTTTGGAAGGCCGGCGCGTCGCATTCCTGGCCCGGCACGGACGCGGCCACCGTTTTACTCCGAGCGAAATCAACTATCGCGCAAACATATGCGCACTGAAGATGCTCGGAGTCGAACGAATTCTCTCGGTCAGCGCCGTGGGATCGCTTCGCGATGATATGCCGCCGCTCGATTTCCTCATCCCGGACCAGTTCTTCGATCGCACACGCCTGCGCGTCGCTACATTTTTTGGCGGCGGCGTGGTGGCTCACGTAGGGTTCGACAAGCCTGTATGCACGAATTTGGCGGCGCACATCGCCGAGGCTTCCGACCGGGCTGGAGTGAAAGCTCACCGCTCCGGAACCTACGTCTGCATGGAAGGCCCGCAATTTTCCACGCTGGCCGAATCGC
>JBAVQA010000506.1:0-2508 GCA_049693595.1 Candidatus Acidiferrales bacterium
GCGGGAGCTACCATGTATTGCTGGTAGCCGCCGTCGTAGCTGATGCCGGGAATTTTCATGTTCACGCAATTGCGAAAGTCGCCGCGGCGGCAGTAGAGGCAGGTATCGTCATGGCCGCCGTGCCAGCCGACGCCGACGCGTTGGCCCTTCTTCCACTCGGTAACACCGGCGCCGAGTTCGTCGATGATGCCTGCGATTTCGTGTCCTGGAACGCGAGGATACTGAATGCCGGGCCAGACGCCTTCTTTCGTGAGGGCGTCACTGTGGCAAATGCCGCAGGCCTGTATCTTGATGCGCACTTCTCCTGCGACCGGATTAGGAATCTCGCGCTCGACGATTTCGAAATCGGCTCCCGGCTTGGGGACCTGCGCGGCTTTCATTGGGGCTATTCCGACTTTTGTGGTGGCCATGGATGTCTCCTATGAGTTTTTTACCACTTCTTATTCTTGGCGCGCTAGCTCGAAAATAATTTCAGGCTCGACGGGAGTGCCAAGCGGAAGGCTGGGAGCGCGGCTGTTCCGTGCGGGCTGGGCGGTGCGGGAGCGGGCGCAGCAAGCAGCGCCCCTACGGAATCTTGCTACGGCAAGGCGCGTCTGAGACGACCCGTTGGGAAAAGTCAAAAAAGGCGACGGAAGAACCAAGATGCCGCGCTGAAGACCGCGGCGCTACATTAAAACCTTTGAGACGTCGGAGTGCTAATCGTGGAGGACGACGCTGAGGAGGGAGGTGTCGATGTGGAGGCCGCCGTTGTATTTGATGAAGCCGAGCTTGCGGAATTTGTTCATGAAGAAATTCACGCGCGAGCGGGTGGTGCCGACCATTTCGGCGAGCGTCTCTTGCGATATTTTGGCCAGGACTTTTTGGGGCTTGTCTTCCTCGCCGTAGCGCGCCAGCAGCAACAGGGTGCGAGCCAGACGCTTTTCGCTGGAGTTGAAAAGCTGATCGACTAAATCTTCTTCGACGCGGATGTTTCTGGAAAGCATGTAAGAGATGAAACGGTCGGAAAAGGCATGTTCCGAGTGCAGCACGCGGCTCATTTCCTTCTTTTCAATCACCAGCAGAGTGGTGGCAGCTATTGCAGTCGCCGAGCCGATTCGAATCGGCTGACCGGCGAGGCATCCTTCGCCGAAGAAATCGCCGGGCCCCAAGACCGCGACTACGGCTTCTTTGCCCGTTTGATTGACTACCGAAAGCCTGACGCCGCCTTTTTGAATATAGAGGACGTTTCTAGCGGGATCGCCTTGCGAGAAGATTGATTGCTTCTTGTTAAAGTCGGTAACTCTACGTGCTACACCGGCGGAATCAAGAAAAGCTTGGGCGTCGAAAGCGAGCTTTCCCTTGGATTTTATCTTTGGCTTAACGGTGGGTAGTTTTGTGGTCGCGCTCATAAATAAACGCTAAACGATGGTAGCAGAATATTATAAAAAGGCTAGGCGAAGAGAAAGCGAAGATGATATCCTCGCCCTTCGCGAACGGAGTGCCATCGCGAGGACGCCCGCGGCGAAGTCCGTTGGATTTGCCGGATACTGAATCCCAGCAAGATTCGGAAGGTAACCGTGGAATTGAAAACTTGCCGCGTAACGATTCATGACATGGAAGGGGTGGCGCACACGGTGGAAGTGACCGCGTCAACGCTTTACGAGGCGGTGGCGCTGGGGCTGAGGCAGATTCGAGGAAGCGAATGGGTGGAAGGAATTGCGGCAGGGCTGAACACGGTGAAAGTTTGCGTGAAGAACGTGCAGGTGGAGCACACGGTGAAGTTGGGCGAGTTTACAAAGTGGGTGGAACGAAACGGCAGGAGTCCGGCGGAGGTAATTCGCAAGGGGAAGATTCGCGAGATTTTGGGAATGGTGGAGCGAAATCGATAGGCTGCGGAGAGCGGAAAAGGGCATGGACGAAAGGTTCGGGCAGCCGCCATAATTTGAGCGTGTAGAACGTGACAGGAAGCGCGCCACATCGATGCGAGCAACGGGAAGCTTGTGGGTGAAGTGACGGGCGAAGCGGAAACGGACGAAGGGGTGTTGGTTATAAGGCGGATCCATTTGGCGATGACGCTTGAGGCGGCGGAAAAATCGCTTGAGACGGTGGAGCGGGTGCACGGCCTTTATCCGATGCACTGCCCGCTGTATCGGACGTTGCACAAGGCGATTGAGCTTACGTCTTCGTTTACGTTAGAAAAAGTAGGGGGTTGAGGCTGGGCAGCGCCCTGTCGGGAGTAGGAATTGCGAAAACCCCCGGCGTTGAAACCGTCCATGTTAATTCAAGCCGCAGGTCACGTTTCCGCGTGGACCCTTTTGACGGCACACAAGCCAACGCCGCCGTGCAATGTCTGCACGGCGGCGAAATCTTCGGCTATGTGATAACCAGTGCGACCTGCACCGAGTGAGGAAGGTTCGTGCCGTTCACAGCGTTAATTGTTAGCGTGTAGGTTCCCGGAACAACAGCCGTAGTGGTGGTAATTGTTAAGGTAGAAGATCCGTTTGCCGCGATCGACGTTGGACTAAATAC
>JBAVQA010000507.1:0-24674 GCA_049693595.1 Candidatus Acidiferrales bacterium
GGGCAAGTAGGGAAGATCGCCGTGGGTAATGCCGCGCAGCTCGGCGCGGATAACGTCCGAGGAGAAACCGGCGCTGAGCAGGCTGCGATAAAGCGAAGCGATTTTGCGCTGATCGAGCGCGCCGCGAAGATGCGCGAGGCGGCGCTTTACACGCGTGCGGACCAAAGTGGCTTCGTCCGTTTCGGCGAAGACAGTCTGCAGAGCCGATTCGATGTAACGGTCAGGAACGCCGCGGGCCCGCAATTCGCGCGCGATGCGAAAGCGTCCCTGTCGGCGCAATTTGGCGTGCTGATTCGAGTAGTCGAGGGCGTAGCGGGCGTCGTCCAGATATTTCAGTTCGCGCAGGCGGGCAACGACAGGCGGAATGAATTCCTTGTCTTCAGCGCGGCGTTCGAGGTAGTCCTTCATTTCGTGGATGGAGTACGCGCGGCGCATCAGAGCGCGGAGCGCGGAAGTGTAAAGCTCCTGTTCGGTGGAAAACTTGCGAGGTGAAGAGCGCTGTCGCATCGGAAGAAAGAGAATAGAAGCTAGCGAGGTCGGAAGCAAGGACGCCGCAGTAGGGAACTTCAGCGGCTAAAGCCGGCTTGCTTTTGGACGCTTATGTCCTGGCTAAAGCCACGACCCACAAACATTATCGCTTTGCCAGATTCAGAGTGCCCCGCGAGGTCGCAGCGCCGTCCACGGCCATTTTGCGACTTCTTTTTATTTCTCGAGTCCGCGCCGGCTGAGCTTCTATGAGAATTTTATTTTTGCGACGCGGCAGCTCCGCGCAGTTTTACGCGATCGGTGGGCTGGTAGTGGCCTGGCTCGGCGCGGAAAGTGATGGCCAAGCGGTTCCAAGTATTGATTGTTGCAATGGCCATGGCCAGATCCACGAGCTCGGTGTCGCTGAATTGGGCGTGGGCTTGGGCGTACACATCGTCCGGAACATGGTCCACGCTGACTAGTGTGACGGCTTCGGTGAAAGCGAGCGCGGCGCATTCGCGTTCGCGTTCGGTGAAGAAGGGAGTTTCACGCCAGGCGGAAACGGTGTAGAGGCGCTGCTCGGTTTCGCCAATGGCTCGCGCGTCTTTCGTGTGCATGTCGAGGCAGTAAGCGCAGCCATTGATCTGCGAAGCGCGGAGCTTTATCAATTCGAGTAGCAGAGGCTCGAGGCCGCACTGATCAACGTACTGCTGCATCGCGGAGACGGCGGCATAGACTTTCGGATTGAACTTCTTCATGCTGATTCGCTGATTCAAGGGTGCTCCCAGTTTTCGCCAAATGGCTTCTATCGGGATAGCCCCACGATGGCCGCGCGGAAAGGCTATTCGTAATTTTCGGGTGAGGCAATATGGAGCGATCTAGAAAATGAAAGGAATGAGACGGTGCGTGCGACGAATGTATTTCTCGTATGGATCGCCGAGAGCAGCGACCAGCGCAGATTCCTCGATTGGAATTCGATATGCATAAGCGATCGCCATACAACCAAGAAGCGCGATCAGCCCAGCCCAATTTCCGAGAGCTAATCCGAGTCCGGTTATCGTGATTAGTGCGCCTGTGTAGGAAGGGTGGCGAATATAACGATAAGGCCCGACCTCGATCACTGGCTGATCAGTATGAACTGCAACTTCAAAGGTGAAATAGCGGCCAAGAAGAGAGACGGAATATAACCGCAGGGCCATTCCGGCGAACATCAACCCGATGCCGACAAAAAACAATGGAACGCGTTCCGAGCGAATGGCGGCTTGCGGCAGTTGGAAGCAGAGCGCGAAGTCCGCCGCGATTCCGATCCACAAAAGCAGCATCACGACAAGGAGAGAACCGCGATCGCCGGACTTGGAGGAAATTCTGGGCGCTCTTCTTGTCGAAATGATGATCTCTGGAACGATCCAGAGAATGTAGGTGATCCAGAATATTGTCGCGTAAGTGGCGTTGACGAACGGCAACGGACGCAAGATAGATCTCCCGGGGCGGCTGCCAGTTTATATTAGAGCGAGGAGAAATTGTTGATCCGGACTGAACGATTACTGCTGCGGCGTTGGACCGAAGAGTACCGCGAACCGTTTTACCGGCTCAATTCAAACCCTCGCGTGATGGAATTCATGCCGGCGTGTCTAACGCGTCCGGAGAGCGACTTGCTCGTTGATCGTATTAGGGAACATTTCCGCAAGCACGATTTTGGATTGTACGCGGCGGAGTTGCGCGAAAATCGGTCGTTTATTGGTTATGTAGGACTTTCTGTGCCGTCATTTGAGGCGAGCTTCACTCCATGCGTTGAGATTGGATGGAGGCTGGCGGCCGATCATTGGGGACGCGGTCTGGCGACGGAGGGAGCGCGGGCAATCGTGAAACGCGCATTCGGCGAACTAGGGCTCGACGAAGTCGTATCGTTCACAGTTCCGGAAAATCTGCGATCCCGGCGAGTGATGGAGAAAATTGGGATGACGCATGATGCTTCAGAGGACTTCGATCATCCGAATTTGCCGGAAGGGCATCCACTGAGTCGGCACGTGCTTTACCGGCTGCTGCGTCCGAAACGCTAGCGGTGCCTTGAGAACTCAAGTTGTGTTCTTAACGGGCGCCGAGGCGGTCGAACTCCGTCATGGCGCGTTCCATTTCTTCGCGGGCGGCGTCTGCGGAAGAGCGGACACCTTGAACGCGGAGGCGGAATTCGTCCGGATTCGAAGCGCGCATGAGAGCTTCTTCCAGGGTGATTAAATTGCGCGAGTAGAGATCGAAGAGCGATTGGTCGAAGGTCTGCATGCCGTACTGGCTGGTGCCGGCGGCGATAGCGTCGCGAATCATACGAGTTTTGTCAGGATTGATGATGCACTCGCGAATGTAGCCGGTGCAGATCATTACTTCAACGGCGGGGACGCGGCCGGTTCCGTCCGCTTTGCGCACGAGGCGCTGGCTGATGACGGCCTTCAGCGTTCCGGCAAGCTGCAAACGAATTTGTTTTTGCTCCGGCGGCGGAAAGACGGCGATGATGCGCTGGATCGTTTCCGTGGCGTCGAGCGTGTGCAAGGTGGAGAGCACCAGGTGGCCCGTTTCGGCGGCCAGCAAAGCGGTGGAGATTGTTTCCAGGTCGCGCATTTCGCCGACGAGTACGACGTCGGGGTCTTGGCGAAGCGCGGCGCGTAGGGCGGTAGAGAACGAGGACGTATCCACTTCGACTTCGCGCTGGTTGATAAAACCCTTTTTGTCGCGATGCAAATATTCAATCGGGTCTTCAATAGTGATGATGTGTTCGGCGCGCAGAGAATTGATGCGGTCAATCATGGCCGCGAGAGTGGTGGATTTACCGGAACCGGTGGTTCCCGTGGTCAAGATCAAGCCGCGCTGCTCTTCGCAAATCTGCGAAAGGACGCGCGGAAGTTCGAGCTCTTCGATGGTGCGAATTTTCGTGGGAATGACGCGCAGAACCATTCCGACGTTGCCGCGCTGTTGAAATACGTTCACGCGAAAACGGCCCAGGCCGGCGACGCCGTAAGCCATGTCCAACTCGGCTGTTTCCTTGAATTTTTGCTTTTGCCGGTTGGTCATCATGCTGAAAGCCATGGAAAGCATTTCTTCCGGCGTGATGCGCGGCACGTCGCCGAGGGCGTTCAGGATGCCGTCCACGCGCAAGTAGGGATGGTTGCCGACTTTGAGGTGCAAGTCGGACGCTCTGCTTTCTACTGCGCGGCGCAATAAATCATCAATATTGATGGCCATAGCGAAAGTCCTCGGCTACATAGCTTCTAGTCACGCTAGCATGCGCATCGGGGGGTAGCAACAAGGCTCCGGAGAGTAATTTCTAAACTGCCACCTGTACTTTGGGTCAGGTATTGCGAATTGGCGATTGGCGCGAGGATCTGGCTGAGAACGGCCTCACCTCTAAAGAGGTGAGCTGCATAAGGCACAAACATTTCCAACCTGCTCAGCTACTTAAACGGGAGGCTGGTCGGCGAGGAAGAGACGGTCGTAAATCACGGCAGCGAGGACGCCGCCGAGGAGTGGTCCGACCCAATAGACTCCGTGATTAGCCCAGTAGCGGGCGGCGAGAGCTGGACCAAACGCTCGTGCCGGATTGATCGCGGCGCCTGTGAATGGGCCCCCGAAGAGGACGCCTACCGTGATCGTGAGGCCGATGGCAAAGGCGGAGACTTTGTTGAGTGCGCCTCTGACGTCAACGGAGGTGGCAAAAAAGACGAAGACGAGAAAAAACGTCATCACACTTTCGAGCAGCATGGCGTGCAGGCGTGTGAAGTCCGGCGCCAAAAGCATTACGCCTCTTCCCATCGAACTCCAAACAGTTTCCGGGACGATTGCGACGAGCACGTAGGTAGCTGCAACTGCGCCGAGAAGCTGCGCGATCCAGTAGAAAAGAGTTTGCAGAGTGCTGAGACGTCGGGTGACCCAAAAGCCCACGGTGACGGCAGGGTTCAAATGACCGCCGGAAATGTGGCCGACGGCGCTGACCATGATTGCGTATGCGAGGCCGTAGGCGATGGCGATTCCAAAAATGCCGATGGAGGGCTGCCCGGCGGTGCGCATATATTGATCGGCGCAAACCGCTCCGATGCTGAAGAAGATCAGCGCGAATGTCCCGATAAACTCCGCGAGAAGTTTCTGAGGCAGGCTATACAAACAACTCCTCCCAGTGGGCGGCCGAAACAGAATTTTCAGAGCCGCGCGCGATTTTACTGAATTCCCGGAGAGAAAGCGAGTTGGCAGATGGGGAGGTGAGAATAGAGCTTCCACAACTGGCAGGAATAAATCTGCGCGCGACGAAAGCCTTTCGTTTGCCAATCTTTGTCGCGCGAACTAGGTGGGAACAGCGACGCCCGCGCCGGCGGCGACGTTAACCTGCGATAGCCAGTGATGACGATCGGGCTTGACTCCTCCCGTAAGCGCGAAGAATTCGTCTTGGACGCGCTTGGTCACGGGACCACGCGAACCAATCCCGATTTTGATGCGGTCAATCGAACGAATCGGCGTGATCTCCACAGCGGTGCCGCAGAAGAAAACTTCCTCGGCGATATAGAGCATTTCGCGCGGAATAATTTGTTCGGCAACGGAGATATTCAGGTCGCGGCAAATCGTCAATATAGAGTGACGCGTGATCCCGGGCAATGCGGAATTGGAAAGCGGCGGAGTGATCAGCGTGCCGTCCATCACCGCGAAAATATTTTCGCCGGAACCTTCGCTGACGTGCCCATGCACGTCGAGCGCGATGCCTTCCACGTAGCCGTTCGCGCGCGCTTCCATGCGGATGAGCTGGGAGTTCATGTAATTCGCGGCGGCCTTGGCCATTTGCGGCAAAGTGTTGGGCGCGGGGCGATTCCAGGAGCTGATGCACACATCCACTCCGCTGCGCTGCGCTTCTTCACCGAGATACTTTCCCCAGTCCCAGCAAGCCAGGTAAACCTCTATGGGACAACCCTTGGGATCCACGCCCGCTTCGCCGTAACCGCGCATCACAATGGGCCGCAGGTAACATGCGTTGATGTTGTTCGCGCGGACGAGATCGAGATTTGCATTGCAGAGTTCGT
The DNA here is from genome assembly GCA_049693595.1 of Candidatus Acidiferrales bacterium. GTDB lineage: Bacteria > Acidobacteriota > Terriglobia > Acidiferrales > UBA7541 > Palsa-295. The sequence continues at coordinate 5,520 of JBAVQA010000507.1, forward strand.
CGAGGGTGAAGGGAACTTCCATGCGGTAGATGTAGGCTGAATTCAACAGCCGCTGGATGTGATCGCGGAGCCGAAAAATCGCGGGGCCTTGCTTGGTGTCGTAGCAGCGAATGCCTTCGAAAACCGCGGAGCCGTAGCTGACGACGTGCGAAAGGACGTGAATATTCGCATCCTCCCACTTGATAAATTTTCCGTTATGCCAAATCTTTTCAGTTTTCGGGATGGGCATTGTGGCTGCTCCGGCGCGTTAGCGAGCCGCTTAAGTTGGTGCGCAGAACGAATTATAACATACGGGTTTTCAAGTCCACGTGCGCCGATCTGATACATGCGAGCGTGTCACATCCAAATTGGCCGCATCTTCGCCATGCAGATATCGCCGGCTCAATTCCTATTAGTGCGCAAGCAAAGCCGAAATCGAGGACGGTACGGACGAATTTCACGAGTTGCTTCGCGTTAACGATGTATCACGAATGCGACGAGAACAATTTTGTCAGGAGTGATCGTCCTGTGCGCGGTCGACTTGGGACTGTGCTGTAAAGCCGGAGATGCGGCCCCAGGCGCTGGTTTTCCAATTGTCTGCGCTTTCTTTGGCCAAGATCCAGGGTGGGAGATCAAAATACAGAAACTGGGACAGAGCCTCAACGTAAGGCTCGTACATGTCACGCAGCTTGCTTAGTTTCTCGTTTGACTCCGGCGTGTCGTGAAGTTTCAGTCCCGATTCCGCTACAGCCGCACGTAGGCGAAGAAGTTCGGACGCAGGCAAGCGATTCTCGTTGTGAGCTAGGGGAGCCGCATGAAACACCTGAGCCAAATCCACGACGGCATGGCGGCACATGGCAAAGGTCAGCCGAGCCTGACGCTGGCATGCGCCCTCGGCGCCTGAAATGACCAGCGCGGAGGTGTCGAGTATCGCGGTCAGCGCCGAGAGCCAGGACTCGTTATTGTGCTGCGAACGAAAATAAGTGAGCACGGGGTAAGACACGTGACTCTCGAGCAGTTCCGCACCCCAGCGCTCCCAGTCGCGGAGAAGCCTTTCCAAAGCTTCGAGGCCATGAACACCCGCGTGACGCCGCAGAAGTTCGGTGGAGGTAGGCGGCGAACCTGCGCGCGCGTCGAGCAGCACGATGGCAACTTCTCTGCGCGAAAACGCTTGATAGATGACGGGCAAGTAACTGAGTACCAGCGCCAGAAAACCGAAGCCCAATCCGCTTTCGAATACTGCCAGCACCCGCTCCATGGCAGTATGCGGAGTGACGTCGCCAAGGCCCAACGTGAAAAAAGTCGTGCCGCTTAGATAGAAGCACGTTTCCAGAGTAGGATGCGTTTGATCTACGCGAGCGTCGCTGAAATACAAAAACCCGAAGCCCAAAATTAATAGCGCCGCCCATAGCGCGAATAAGCCCAGCAGAGAAAGGGGGCCGAAATAACTCAGAAATCCTTCACGTCTTCTGGGTGATTTCACAAAGTGGGCAAGCTTGCGCCAGGGAATCCACAGGACGCGATAGTAGAGCCTGGTCAGTCGGAAACGGCGGGTCACCCTTCGCGGAAGAACGATCGTTTCAAACGCTTCCAGCAAGATGCCTGAGATGATGAGAAAGCCAGCGATGACCGGAAGAATCTTCATGCCGCTTTCTCCAGTACGGCGCTCAGTGTGATTTCAGCCTTAAAGAGGCGCGACACGGGACAATTGGCTTTGGCGCTTTCGGCTGCGGACTGGAAGGCAGCGTCGGAAATGTCCGGGATGCGCGCGGCTACATCGAGATGGATTTTCGATATGGTCCAGCCTGCGTCGAGCTTCTCGAGTGTAACGGTCGAAGTGGCGCGGATCGTTTGCGGCGTGAAGTTCATGGTTCCGAGCTGAGCCGAGAGTGCCATGGCAAAGCAGCCCGCATGAGCCGCCCCGATCAATTCTTCCGGATTCGTTCCTTTCGCGTTTTCGAAGCGTGTGAGGAAAGAATACGGCGCATCGGAGAGCACGCCGCTTTGCGTCGAAATGGAGCCCTTGCCGTCCTTCACCGCTCCCGTCCAGATTGCCGTCGCTGTGCGCTGCATCATTTCCTCCGTCTGCGAAATTCCGTGGGCATAACCTCGAAGCGAGCCTCTAGCGAGTCTTCGATGGCGGAGCAGTCGTTGCTGTCCGGTTCATCATTTGAAAATCCTGGCGAATGCGCATCAGGCGGTCACCTTTGACGTTTTCGTATGTTCCAAACGCAATGAACGGAATCATGGCCGCTACCACCCATAGTTTCGCGCTTCCCGGAAGTTTTGCTTCCGGCTCCCAGCGGAAAAGCTGCCGCGAGATTTCGAAAGCGACCAGAACTCCGATGGTCAGTGCGATCAGGTCGGTGATGATTTCGCCGTTGGTCGCAAGATTCGTGGCTGCGTTTTCAAGCCCGGTGGCGAGATAGGTAGCCGGCATAAACAGGGAAGCGCCTTGAATCCAATGCGGAAACCTCGCCAGCGGAACCGTCGCACCCGAGAGAAACAGAAAAGCGGTCCAGATTACTTGGTTGATGACCTGCGTTTCCTGCATCGTGTTCGTAACACTCGCAACGATCAGGCCGAACGAAGAGAAGGTTGCCGAGCCGATCGTGACCAGAAGAAAAATGGCCCACAAATTCCCCCAGCCCTGCATGTGCAGCACGAATTTGGTGACGAGAATCTCGATAACGACGGACGGAATCACGAGAATGTAATTCGCCAGAATGCTCGATGCCAGCATCGGCCCCGCCCCTAGAGGCGCCAGGCGGAAGCGGCGAAGAATGCCGGCTTCGCGGAACATCACCAGTTGCACGCTGAGTCCCCAGAAGCTGCCCATCACCGTCATGGTAAGAATCGCTCCGAGAATGTAAGCAGTCCATGCCGGCTCGCCTTTGCTGAACACCATGACAAAGAAAAATAAAAAGCCGAGCGGCATGAGCAGGCTGAAAAAGAGAAACGTCCGGTTGCGCATCGCCAGGCGTACGCGAATTTTTGTGAGGGTCCAAGTGTTTCCAATGGGATTCGATGCCATATTCGTCCTTTTATTTAATCGCTCGGCTCAATCACGAAGCCTGCGGCCGGTGAGCTCGATGAAAACGTCTTCGAGCGACGGCGAAAACATTTCCAGACTTTGCAGCTCGTTGTTGTCCGACTCAAGCTGTTTCACCAGTGCGACGATGGTTTGCGGCGCGCGGGTGGAATGCACCACGTAGGTGCCGTCGAACTCGCGACAATCCGCGACGCCGTCGAGACGAGCCAGAACGCCGTCTGACACCGGCCTGGCGAGCCGAACTTCGATGCGCGTTGTGCCGGCCGAAGTGTGCTTCAGTTCGCGCGGCGTTCCGGTTTTAATCACGCGGCCGTAGTCGATGATGGCGACGCGGTCGCACAACCGCTCCGCTTCTTCAATATAGTGCGTCGTCAGCAGAACGGTCTTCTTATCGTGCTTCAGCTCTTCGATGATGTCATAAATCTCGCGGCGAACCTGCGGATCGAGGCCGGCAGTCGGCTCGTCCAGAAAAATAACCTGCGGATTATTCACCAGCGCCATGGCCAGCGCGAGCCGCTGTTTCTGGCCGCCGGAAAGCTGGCTGTAGAAAGCATCGCGCTTTTCTTCGAGCTGGAACCGCTTCAGCAAGTCATCCGTATTAGCGCGACTGCTATAGAACTTCGCGAACAGCTCGATCGCTTCCTTCACGCGGATCTTATCAGGCAGGGAAGTGGACTGCAGAACCGCGCCGATCATTTCCTTGAACCGGCTGCCGCTCTTTTCCGGATCGATCCCGCAGACGCGCGCGAGTCCTCGGTCCGGCGTGCGCATGCCCTCCAATATCTCGACTGTGGTAGTCTTGCCCGCGCCGTTGGGCCCGAGGAGGCCGAAGACTTCTCCTTGCTCCACGGAAAAACTCACGCCGCGCAAAGCGGCCACTTCTCCGTAGTTCTTATAAAGGTCTTCCGCCTGGATGATGAGTTCCGCCACGCAGTCTCTCTCCTTGCTTTTGGAGCATTCCTCTATATCACAACCGCCCGCGGTTTGAATGCTATCGACGCGTCTTCACGCTTTTTTTCTTTCGCGCGGGCGCGGCCTTCGATTTGCGAAACGGCCAGCCGTAGATCTTCATATCAACAGTCACGCCAATCTTTACGCCCTCAGTTTCAAGCAGTTTTCGCTGCAATGCGGCGTGTGGCTCCGGGACGCGAATCCGGCCGCCAGCCCCGAGCACGCGATGCCAAGGAATGCCCTGGGCGCGGGGGCAGGCCGCCAGGGCGTAACCGACAGCGCGCGCTCCAGCCCTCAGTCGCATCGCTTTCGCGACCCCACCATAGGTGGATACGCGCCCGCGCGGAATTTTTTTCACCTGACGATAGACTGGGTCCCAGGACACTTCGCTCCTTTTGTCCGTACTAACGGCCGGCGAATTCACAGCATCTAAATAGTTAGGCAGCGCTCGTTTCGATTCACGAGAGCAGCTACCCGGGAAAAGCAGGCCGCAATCCGCTTCTTCGATCGTTCCGCCATGGCAAATGCTGCGCTTCCAGACTAATAACTGATTAGCAGCATTTTCCTTGTCCACCGCATCGTACCATTGACGGCGTAGTGGACGCTTTCTACACTACGTACGCTGAATCAAAAAGGAGGTGTTGTGGCTTTCGTAAGACGCAAAGGCAACACTTATTTCCTGGTGCATAACGTACGACGCCAGGGAAAGGTTCAGCAGCTACACCTGGCGCGGCTGGGCGAGAGGCCGCGAATCACGGACGATGTGGTGCGAAAGGTTTCGCGCAACCACCCGTTCCTTGATCTCGATTGGTCCAGCCTGCGCGAGCAGGTGAACAGCCGCATCGAGCTATTCGATATTCGCTCGCCGTACGTACAGAACCTGATGCACTCGTTACGAAACCTTCACATGGACCTGGCCGATCTGTCACCGCCGATGCTGCTGTTGACCGACCGCGCCAATTCGAGCCGTGAACTGGTCACGCAATTACGATTGTTGCGTTCGACGCTCGACATCAAGCTGGATCAATTCGAGCGAACCGAAATCCGCAATCCTGAAAGCGGCAGAGAGTTCCGGTAGAGGGAGCACGACAGTGGGAGCGCATGCGTTACAACTTGACCCGACACAACGCAGTCTGGAGTCACGGGATTTTGAATCAGGGCTGCGGCGGAAGATCGTCGGCCAAGACGAAGCGGTACAGGCAGTCGTGGACCTCTACCAGGTATTTCGCGCGGGCCTGAATTCGCCGGGACGTCCGGTAGGTAATTTGCTTTTTCTGGGTCCCACGGGCGCCGGAAAAACGCGCGTGGTGGAAGCCACGGCGGAAGTTTTGTTCGGCGATCCACGAGCGGTGATCAAAGTGGATTGCGCCGAGTTCCAGCACTCCCATGAAATCGCGAAACTGATCGGCTCGCCTCCGGGATACCTGGGCCACCGCGAAACGCACCCGTTGATTACGCAGGAAGCGCTCGCCCAATATCACACCGAAAAACTGAAGATCAGCTTTTTGCTGTTCGACGAAATCGAAAAAGCTTCCGACGCGCTCTGGCAGCTGCTGCTCGGCATTCTGGACAAAGCCACGCTGACGCTGGGAGACAATCGCCGCGTGGACTTGTCGCAGACCATGATTTTCATGACCTCGAACCTGGGCGGCGGAGAAATCACCGAGTTGATGACCGGAGGAATGGGCTTCGCGCCGAAAGTGAAAGCGGATACGCAAGTGCGTCTGGACGAAAAAGTTGAAAAGACAGCTTCCGAAGCGGCCAAACGCAAATTCGCCCCGGAATTCATGAATCGCATCGACAAAGTGATCGTGTTCCATCCGCTGCGATCTCAGCAGCTCGAGCAGATTCTGGAAATCGAGCTGGGCATGGTGCAGCAGCGAGTGCTCGAAACCGCGAAAGGGCGCTTTTTGTTTCGCGTAACTTCGTCAGCTCGCGATTTTCTGCTGCGCGAAGGCACGGATCTGAAATATGGCGCGCGCCATTTGAAGCGCGCTATCGAACGTTACGTCGTGTATCCGCTGGCCAGCTTGCTGGCCACCGAGCAGGTATCGCTCGGCGACGTGATCTCGATTGATTGGGACAGGCAGGAACAAGGGTTGACCTTCCTGAAGGAAGCGGAAGGCGCGCTGGTTCCTGTGGCCGCCCCCGTAAAGGAAAAAAACACCGTGGCTGCCGCCGCAAGTTCTGACGGCCGTCCCGTCATTTTTCCCGCCGCAACGGCTGTGATGGATGTGATGATCGAAAACCGCGCAGCGCCGGCGCCAAACCGCAGCATCCCTGTTGAAAAAGCGAAGAACGAGAAAAAATAAAATCTCTGCCGACAATTGGCCGTCTTTCGGCCATTGCTACCAGCCGTGGGCGTGCTTCAGTAAATTCGAGCACGCGCCACGGCTTTTCTTTTGGCCGCAACAAAGCGTTTTTCAACTCCGGATTATCCAAGCAAAAATCGGCAACTAGGCTTCGGAGTGCTCCGCCATCGGTTCGTCGAAGCTGCCGCCGTAAATACTCGGCACCTTCGCACCCATCGGGCGCAAGTAAGCGCTTAGCTGGCCGCGGTGGTGAATCGAATGATTGAGCATGAATTGAAGGTACATTACCGCGGGGAGATTGAACATTCCGAACAATGGCAGAGGCGTGGCCCAAAAAGCGGCGGGCAGTTTCGCCACCTCGTCGAGCTTCGTTGACAAATTATCCTCGTAATAAGAAGCGATGTCGGCGGCATCGCTGAAATCCGCGGGCATGGTGTCATCGTCCATTTCGAATTTTCCTTTAACGAATCCGTCCAGAAACCAAATATCCGCGGAAGCGAGATGCCAGGCGAGTTCCAGAGCGCTGTAGGAATTCGGATGCGGGCGGTAATCTCCCTTGTCGGCGGGAACGGCCAACAGAACGCGCAAAGTGGTTAGCGATTCCCTCTTGGCTTCGCCGATAAAGACCGTCAATAGGAATTCAGCTTGGTCGGGTGTCATCCTAAGTCTCCTTCCTCAGGGTTTCCATCTGAGGATTGGTTTGCGCGCAGCGGCGACTTCGTCGAGCCGCCCTACGCGCGTGGAATGCGGCGCGGTCTTCACCAGCTCCGGATTTGTTTCAGCCTCGGCTGCGATCGAGCGCATCGCCTCGATAAAAAGATCGCACTCCTCTTTCGATTCCGATTCCGTGGGCTCGATCATCATCGCCCCCGGAACGATCAGCGGGAACGCGGTCGTATAGGGGTGAAAGCCGTAGTCGATCAGGCGTTTCGCGATGTCCATGGTGTTTACGCCGTGCTTTTTCTGGCGCGCGTCGCTGAAAACGACTTCGTGCATCGATGGAAGAGTGTACGGCAGATCGAAAACGTCTTCGAGCTTCTTGCGAATGTAATTGGAATTCAGCACCGCATCTTCCGTAGCCTGGCGCATACCCGGACCGTAAGCCAGCGTGTAGGCGAGAGCGCGCAACAGCACTCCGAAATTTCCGCAATAGGCGCGCACGCGTCCGACCGATTTTGGGCGGTTGAAATCGAGCGCGAACTTGCCATCTTCCTTTTGCAGCACAACCGGGACTGGAAGGAAAGGTTCGAGAATTTTCTTTACCAGGACGGGACCGGCACCCGGACCGCCGCCGCCATGAGGCGTAGAAAATGTCTTGTGCAGATTCAAGTGCATCACGTCCACGCCGAAATCGCCCGGGCGAGTAACTCCAGCGAGCGCGTTCATATTTGCGCCGTCCATGTAAAGAAGGGCGCCGCGTTCGTGCAGGATCGCCGCAATCTCCGCGATCCGCTCTTCGAAGACCCCGAGCGTGCTGGGATTCGTCAGCATTAGCGCGGCGACATCTTCGGTACAAAACTCGCGGAGATGATCGGTATCGATTTGCCCGCGCGCATTGGATTTGATGTTCTTTACTTCGTAGCCGGCAATCACCACCGACGCAGGATTCGTTCCGTGCGCTGAATCCGGAATCAGGACTGTCTTTCGCGGATTGCCCTGGCTCTGAAGGTACGCGCGAATCATCAACAAGCCGGTAAGCTCGCCCTGCGCCCCGGCCACGGGCTGAAGCGTCGCGGCGTCCATGCCGGTGATCGACAGCAGGCATTTTTGCAAATCGTAAAGAACGCGCAGGCAGCCCTGCGAAACTTCGGCGGGTTGTTCGGGATGTTCCGTTGCAAGACCGTCGAGCCGCGCTACGAATTCATTCACGCGCGGGTTGTACTTCATAGTGCAAGACCCGAGCGGGTACATGCCGAGATCGATCGCGTAATTCCAAGTGGAAAGCCGGGTGAAATGCCGAATCACTTCGATTTCGCTGACTTCGGGAAATCCTTCGATTGCTCCGCGCGTGAATGCGCTGCCGAGGGTTTTGGCGGGATCCACGGCCGGCACATCGAGCGGCGGAAGCTCCATCCCGCGCTTGCCGGGTGCGGACTTCTCAAAGATCAGCCCTTCGTTCTGGTTCGGGTGCTCGCGAACCTTGAGGATCTTTCCGACGGACGCTTCAATATCGATGGACTTGGAATTCAATTCAAACCGCTCCTTAAACCGGGCGCTCGAGTATCCGTTTGATCGCGGCGGCCAGGCGTTCAATTTCCGCGCGCGGCGTTGTTTCTGTGACGCAAACCAGCGCACGCTTGGTCAGCTCGGGGTAGTGAATGCCCAGAGCGAACGGCCCAATGATTTTTTCGCGCAAGAGGTCGGCATTGACCATTTTTACCGAGCGCGGAAATTCCAGCACGAATTCGTTGAACGATGGCCCGGAGAAGACGCGCCGCACACCGGGAATTTTTTCGAGCTCAGCCTGAGTGAAACGCGCCTTCGCGAGATTCTGCAGCGCTTGTTCGCGCAGGCCTTCCTTGCCAAGCAAGCAAAGATGAATAGTGGCCGCCAACGCGTACAGCGCTTCATTCGTGCAAATGTTCGAAGTCGCCTTTTCGCGGCGGATGTGTTGCTCGCGAGTCGCCAGCGTGAGGACAAACCCTCGGCGTCCTTCTGCGTCCGTCGTTTGGCCCGCGAGGCGGCCGGGCATTTGGCGCACGTATTTATCACGCGTGGCGATCACGCCGACGTACGGTCCTCCGTAACTGGGAGGAATGCCGAACGACTGGCCTTCCATGGCCACGATGTCCGCTTCGGCTGGCGGACGAACGATGCCGAGCGATACTGCTTCCGCAATGCTGGTGACAAGCAACGATCCCGCAGCGTGCGCCATTTCCGCGAGCGCAGGAAGCTCTTCGATCACGCCAAAAAAGTTTGGCGACTGGACTACGATGGCGGCGGCTTGCGCCAGGCTCTCCTGCTTCAGCGCTGAGCGATCGAGCTGCCCGGATTCGGTGTAGCCAACTTCTTCTATTTCGATGCCGAGATTCTTCGCGTAGGTTTGCAAAACGTGGCGATATTCGGGATGCACGCTACGCGCAACAAGAACGCGATGGCGTCCGGTAAGCCGCTCCGCCATCAGCACAGCCTCGGTCAGCGCGGTCGAGCCGTCGTACATTGAAGCGTTCGCCACTTCCTGTCCGGTGAGTTGGCACATCAATGTCTGAAACTCGAAAATCGCGGTCAGCGTGCCCTGCGCGAATTCAGCCTGGTAAGGCGTATAAGAAGTGAGGAACTCGCCGCGTTGGATCAACGAGTCGGTCACCACCGAGCGCAAATGCGAATAAACTCCCGCTCCAAGAAAAGAAGTGTAGCCCCGCGAATTTTCCGCAGCGCGCGCCTGAAAATATTGGATGATCTCCGCTTCCGAAAGCGGCCCGGGTAGCGCAAGCGGCGCGCGCAGTCGGAATTTTTCAGGAATGGACTGAAAAAGCTCCTCAATCGAGCGGACGCCGATCGCTTCGAGCATTTCCTGGCGTTCGGAAGGACTTTTAGGAAGGTAACGCATCAGGCGGAGTGTTCCTTCGCTTTGTCCGCGATGTAAGCTTCGTAGGCGGCGGCATCCATCAATCCAGCCGCTTCTTTGGGGTCCGCGAGCTTCACTTTTATGAGCCACGCAGCGCCGTGCGGGTCTTTGTTGATCATCTCGGGAGAATCCGCTAACGCGGGATTCGTCGCAGTAACTTCGCCCGAGACAGGGCTGAAAATTTCGCTGACCGCTTTCACGGATTCAATAGTGCCGAAAGACTGGCGCGGTTTGAATTGCGTGCCGAGTTTGGGCATCTCGACGAACACCACGTCGCCAAGCTCGTGCTGCGCGTAGTCCGTGATTCCGATAGTTCCATTCGAGCCTTCAACTTTCACCCACTCGTGCTCTTTCGTGTAGCGATAGTCCTTAGGGTACATAAGCTCTCCGTGAACCAGTTCTAATTGGATGCTCTTGACCTATTGTGGTCGCTTGTAAAATGGCAAAGTCACGATTCTTGCCGCTTCTGACTGCCCGCGAATATTGATTGCGATATCCGTTCCCAAACTGGTGGATTTCGGAGGCACGTAAGCCATGCCGATATTTTTCTTCAGGAATGGCGCAGGTCCGCCGCTGGTTACCCGCCCCGCTTCCTGGCCGTCGATCAGAACCGGGTAGCCGTCGCGGCCGATACGCTTGTCGAGCATTTCGAATCCGACTAACTTGCGCGTAAGGCCGTCCTTCTTCTGCTGGGCCAGCACATCACTCCCGAGAAAGGGGGCCTTCTCCATTTTGCAAATCCACCCGAGGCCCGCTTCCCAAGGCGTAGTCGTGTCGTCAATCTCATGCCCGTAAAGGCACATGCCCGCTTCGAGACGAAGAGTATTCCGCGCACCCAGTCCGCAAGGAATCATGCCGGCCGGCTGCCCTGTTTGCATCAGATCGCTCCACAGCTTTTCGGAATGTTCGGGCGCAAAGTAAATTTCGAAGCCGTCTTCCCCAGTGTAGCCGGTGCGAGCGATCAGGCAGTCGATGCCGCTCACCTCGCCGAAAGCGAAATGATAATAGTGGATCGAATCGAGCGCGACGGGAGTAAGCCGCTGAAGAATGTCCTTCGCGCGCGGCCCTTGAATCGCCAGTTGCGAGTAACGCGGGCCGGCGTTTTCTACCTTCGCGTCGAATTTATTGTGCTCGACGATGTGTTCGAAATCGTGATCCTGATTGCTCGCGTTGACGCACAGCAAATAGTGCGTGTCGGAAATTTTGTGCACCAGCAAATCATCGACAAAAGTTCCGCGCGAAGTCATCAGCCCTGAATAGTGTGCCTGCCCCACATTCAGCTTCGCAGCGTTGTTGCACGAGACCAGTTGAACCAGGCCCAGTGCGCCGGGTCCTCGAATTTCGATCTCGCCCATGTGGCTTACGTCGAAAAGCCCGGCGCGGGTGCGCACGGCTTCATGCTCGGCCAGAATGCCCGAGTATTCGAGCGGCATGTCCCAGCCGCCGAAGTTCACCATCTTGGCGCCTAGTCGGCGGTGGATGGAATTCAGAGCTGTCTTGCGCAGTTCAGCGGTGGCCGGTGTTGTCACAGAGGATTTCTCATCCTTGCGGCTAAACATCGAAGCTAGCATGCGTGTTTTCGAGTGTCAAGGAACGCAGCCGGCAATCACTTTGGGTGCCTCCCACTTAGGCCTGCTCCATTTCGAGTTTGAGAGCAGTACGGTAGGCTACCCCTGCAGCAATACAACTGGGTCTAGTACGATTCTAGTGCTCTGAGGGAATTCCAGCACGCAAGGCGCTTGTCCGGCGCGCACGCATGCCCTAAGATTGACGAAAGGCGGGTCCTGAAACACTGGAGAGTCGCAGGTGGTAACTGTTTGCTCGCAATGCGAAAAATCGGAACAGGAATGCTCCTGCGTAAAGTACTGCTGTTTCTGCCAGTCCCAGCACAACATTCGAATGGGCGTGGACGGGCTGTACTATTGTCCGGATTGCCGCGAAGCTTGCGACGTGCGGCTTGCAGAGACCGATGAGCATTGATCCAAGCCGGACCGAGTTAACGCTGCAAGACGACCCGCGGCTGATGGCGGGAGTTGTTGCAATTGTGTCATTCGCCGCTCACCGTTGCGGTCTTTCCAGCAGAGCGCAGGAAGGACTGGCCGCTGCCGCTGCGGAAGCCTGCCGGGAAACTTTTCCACTGGTGAATGGTAATGGGAGCAAGGATTGTTCGCTGAAGGTAATTGTCTCGGATTTTGCTGATCGCGTCGAAGTTTCTATCGAGCATTCGGGAGAATCGCTGCCTTCAGCCGGGCTCGACACTTTCTGCGACGCCGCGAGCAGTGCCGGTTCGCAAACGGGACTAAGCGGAGCATTACAGAAGACAAATGTAGATCGCGTGCAATACGAAACGCATGACGGTGTATCGCGCATGACGCTGATCAAATATTGCGGCGAACGCCGCGCGAAAGCTTAACCGCTGATTTCTGCGGTTTCTCCCCCCCGGAAGGTTCTCTCAATTGGAAGACGGCGCAAGGGCCTTGGTGCGAATCAACGATATCAATTCGTCCTGGCTCACCGGCGCGTCGATTTTCAGGCGATCTCCGGTCGGCGTCACTCGCACGTGGTCTAGCGCCTTCGCGAAATCCGGGTTCGATTGCGCTTCCTGGTAGCGGCGGTACATGATGCCCGCCTGCATCGCCGCGCCTAAAACATTCGCGTCATCCACAGAATCGCAAACGGCTTGGAATTTGACATCTATTCCGCTATCGGCCCCTACACTGATGATCATGGCATGAATGCGAGCCACTATGGCTGCAGCCTGGGGAAACTGGCTGGCTTGAGGAAGCAGCTCATGCATCGCCAACCCTGTGGAGTTCTTGTCCAACACAGCCCAGATGAGTCCGCTGCCGTTCGCTTCGGTGATCAGCGGGTAAAGCTTGTCATTCGTGAACAGGCTTTCCGAGGTGCCCGTGCGGACATCAATCAGCTTTTCCAGAGCGGGACGGTTGCCGAAAGCTGCCGTATTTGAATCGATAAAAAAGAACAGGATGTCGCTCGCGCCGCCGCCGCTTCCGAAGGCATATAGATGGTAACCATTGCTTTCGATCATGGGCAGTTTCTGAGCTTTGAATTTTGCTTCGGTGCTGGAAGGATCGAACGCACCGAGAGCAACGCCCAGGATTTGGCCGCTGCTGCCGTCGGCTGACATGATCGCGCCCCAGGCGAGATCAGTCACTTGCGAGTTTGGATCGATACCCGCGGATGAGAGAAATTTCTCGAAGTCGCGCATTTGCTTGGGAAGCATTTGGTCCTGCATCTGTGCGAACCAAGGGAGTTTTCGCGCGGACTTTAAATCGGCATAGGCGAACTCGTCAGTCGTTTTTGGAAACATTCCTATGACGGCAGTGCTGATCGAGCCCGCATTGGTGCCGGAAGGCGCTGCGGTCCAAATACCGAGCAGCGCGACCGCTGCCAAAGCTGTAACCAGAACGAATCGAAAAAGTGGCTGTCTCACGTTTTTTTCCCCTCAGATCATTTGAGTAACTGATTACGCGGCGGCTAAGCCGCAGGAATGCTTCTAACGACGATTTGCCGCGACACGACGCTTCTACAGTATAGATGCTAAGAACGCCATTAGCGGGGTGAAGTTTTCGCGACGCGTGCCGCAAGTAACCCGGATTCCGAGCGTAAACGCGCCGAAAATGCAGAATCCGTAATGGACTCCAGATTGATGGCGACGTTTTCGAGTGCTCCTTGAACCGCGGCTCTAGCCATTAGACGTCCCACACGTATATCGGACAGCATGGACGGGCTGGCTATCTTTTCCAGCTTCCCGAGCAAGTCAGATACATCCGCCGCTTTGCGCGCCACTTCCATGGGAACTTCGGCCGCGCCTTGCAGGGCACTTTGAATCGCGGACTCGCGGCGCCCTTGTTCTTCGGGCGTCGATTGCGGCAACTTGTACGCCGCCATCACAAATTCAAAGGAGGTAGCGTCGCGATCAATCGCTTCCGCCAGCGCGCGCGAAGTAGAATGAAATTCCGCCAAAGCGTCGCTGAGCGGCTCGACAAAAGCTGCTTGGGACTTTTTCTTGCGTGAAAGCCCGGCGACCATCTGGCCCAGGCTCGCTCCCAGTGCGCCGGCAAGCGCCGCCACCGAACCGCCGCCGGGAGTTGCCGTGGGCTCCGCGACGGCGCCTAGAAATGGTTGCGCAAGTGCCGCGAGTTTTCCCGGGCCTTCCGCAGCGGAAGCGCCCGCGAAGGAAGCTTCAATACGGTTCTCAAACACCTGCGCCGGTGAAAAGTTTTCGAGTTGCAGATAAAAGTCGGCGGTCAGTTCGATCGCCCGTTTGGGAATCAAGCCGACGATTTCGCTGCCAACAATCGAAACGCCGTAGCGTTCGGCTTCGCGTTTCACCATTTCGAACACGCGATGAATGGGCGTCTGCTCAAAATCGGTCAAGTTAATGGAAACCTGCACCAGGTTGCGTCCGCGCAAGTCCACTCCCATGGCTTTCACGTAACGCAAGCCGCCGTTCGAGAACCTAATGTTCTTGCCGATGCGATTGGCGATGCTGACGTCGGAAGTGTTCAGATTGACGTTGTATGCGATCAAGAATTTTCGCGCGCCAACTACCGTGGCCCCCGCCGTAGCATGCAGTCGCTGCTCGCCTATGTCGGGTGCGCGGTTGGGATTGCGCGGGACTTCTTCGAGCAGGCCTTCGAATTGGCCTTTGCGAATAGCCTCAAGGTTCGTGCGCTCCGGCCGCTGGGCTGCGGCTTCATAAAAATAGACGGGAATCTGAAAACGCTCCCAGATTTCGCGGCCCACTTTTTTGGCCAGCGCAACGCAATCCTCGATGGTCACGCCTTCGATGGGAATGAACGGAACCACGTCGGTGGCGCCCATGCGCGGGTGCGCGCCTGAATGTTTGGTCAAATCGATCAGCTCGGCGGCTTTGCCCACTCCGCGCAGGGCAGCTTCGGCGACAGCTTCCGGTTCGCCGGCGAGCGTGACCACACTGCGGTTGTGATCGCTGTCGCTCTCGCGGTCCAGCAGATACACGCCCGGAACTTCGCGCATCGCGGACACGATGGCATCCACTTTCGACGCGTCGCGCCCTTCGGAAAAATTAGGAACACATTCGACGAGTCGTTTCATCGGCTCAAAGGTTCTTCTGGTGCAGGACGGCGCCGCGTTTCATGGTGAAGCTGCAAAGGTTCACGCCAAAATAATACGGGATTTCGCGGTAGTCGGCCACGTCAAACGCAGCCAGGTCTGCATACTTGCCAACTTCCAGCGAGCCGACGCGGTCGTGCAGCCGCAGCGAGTAAGCGGGATTAATCGTCGCCGCCGTGATGGCTTCAGCGGGCGTCATGCGCATTTGCGTGCAAGCGAGAGCCAAAATCATCGGCATGCTTAGAGTCGGGCTGGTGCCGGGATTGAAGTCGGTGGCGATGCCGACCACTGCGCCCGCTTCAATCAACTTGCGCGCCGGTGCGTACTCCTTCAATCCCAGATGAAAACAGCAGCCGGGCAGCATTGTGCACACCACGTTGGAAAGGCCGAGCGCGCGAATGTCGTTGCGATCGATTTTTTCCAGGTGATCGGCGCTCGCTGCTTGCAATTCGATGGCGAGGCGCGCTGCCCCGGTGTGCGCCAGTTGTTCCGCATGAATGCGCGGAACCAGACCGCAGGCTCTCCCGGCCATCAGAATCCGCCGCGCTTGCGCCACCGTGAACGCGCCACGGTCGCAGTAAACGTCGCAAAATTCAGCGAGCCCGGCAGTCGCGACTGTCGGTATCCATCTGCGTACAAGAATATCTACGTACGCATTCGGTCGGCGTCGAAACTCAGGAGGCACGACGTGGGCCCCCAGAAATGTTGCGCGAATGTCGAGAGGATGCTCTTGATTGAGATTGTAGAGAATTTCGAGAATTTTTAGTTCGCTCTTCCATTCCAGGCCGTAACCGCTTTTTGCTTCGATGGTCGTCGTGCCGTGTGCCGCGAACTCGCGAAGATTTTTCAGCGCTCTGGTCTTCAAGGTGCTCGTGGAAGCGCGGCGCAGGCCTTTTACGCTTGAACGAATTCCGCCGCCGGAGCGCGCGATTTCTTCGTAGGTCGCGCCGGAGTTGCGCTGCTCGTATTCAGCGGCACGGCTAGCGGGAAAAATTAAGTGCGTATGCGAATCGACAAAGCCGGGTAAAACGACGCGGCCGCCTAAATCCAGCTTCTCCGCGCGGCGTGCCTTGGGCAGACGTTCGATTCGGCGGCGCGTGCCAATCGCGACGATGCGATCGTCGTGCGTTAACACCGCGCCATCGCGAATAATTTCAAGTTCGGCCAGCGCTCGGCCGCGCCGTGGCACAGGCCCGCGCAGGGTCAGAAGCTGCGAGCAGCCGGTAATAAGCCAGTCAGGCACGGAAGCACCGATACTAGCGTGATGACCTCGCCGCCTGCAATACGCGCGCCGCCGGAATGCACCTCAGGCGCTGACGGTTTTGCCGAGATAGGCAGGCGCGAAAACTTCAGTCACGAACGACTCAATCGTGGTTGGCGTCGTATTCTTTGCCGAACGCTGTTCCTGCGGCACGATGAGGCCCGCATTCGCGCTTTTCCACATTTCAATCAACAGCGCCGCGGTCTTTTTCGGCAACCCCATCTGAACCAGCGCCGGTTCGAGAAGCATAAAGGGAACCTGCATATATCCGAGATTCGGTTTGCCGATCGACTTGCCAACAACCGACGCCGCCTCTTTCATCGAAATATCGCGCTGTCCATGCAATTCCTGTGTGGAACTGCCGGAGAAATCGCGCGCCGCTATGCGAGTGGCGGCATACGCGCCGATATCTTTCGTAGCAATCCACGGCATCGGCGCATCGCTTGTCAAACCGCCTGGAAGGGTTCCCATCGAGCGCAATGGCGGAATACTCATCAGCAGATTTTCCATAAAATAGGCCGCGCGCAGGTGCAGGACGTTGAGGCCCGCGATTCGGTTGAGCTTTTGTTCCTGATTGTGCAAGCCGACGATGGGTCCCGTCTTTTCCGCGTGTTGGGCGCCGATACTACTTAAATTGACAACATACGGCACGCGCGCGTTCGCGATTGCGGCGGCGTAGCAATCGGAAACCCGTTCTTGATGCGCGCGCAAATCCTGCTGTGAGACATCTTCCGGCAGCACGAGATAGACGGCCGCAGCGCCTTCGAAAGCCTTCGTCATGGGCACGACATCTTCGACGTTGCCGACGAATGCTTCCGCACCTTTCTGGGTCAAAGCTTCGAGCTTCTTCGCGTCCCGCCCGATCACGCGAACTTTTTCTCCGCTCGCCAGCAGCGCTTCCGCCGCCGGCCTTCCCGTGTGTCCCGTTGCTCCAGTGATAACAATCATGTCTCTCTCCATGGTGATAACGCGCGCTTTTTCGCCCCTCGCGAGTAGTGCTGCGACGGCGGGCTTTCCCGTGTTTCCAGTAGCTCCGGAAACAACGATCATTTTATCTCCGGGTTGAATGCTCAGCCATACTCAAGACATCGGAATTCTAATGCCGGACTTCTTCGCGAAATCAATCGCCTCGGGATAGCCCGCATCCACGTGTCGCGCAACTCCGATTCCCGGGTCGTTTGTAAGCACCCGTTCGATACGCTCGCCCATTTCTTTCGAGCCGTCGGCGACCGTCACTTGTCCCGCGTGCAGCGAGTAGCCGATGCCCACACCGCCGCCGTTATGAATGGAGACCCAACTCGCTCCACTCGCTGTGTTCAGCAGAGCATTCAACAGCGGCCAATCAGCCACGGCGTCCGAGCCGTCACGCATTTTTTCTGTTTCGCGATAGGGCGAAGCCACCGAGCCGCAATCCAGATGATCGCGCCCAATCACGATGGGAGCTTTCAATTCGCCGCGCGCAACCAAATCGTTAAGCGCAAGCCCGAATTTGTCGCGCTCGCCATAGCCCAGCCAGCAGATTCGCGCAGGCAATCCCTGAAATCGCACGCGCTTCTGCGCCAGATGAATCCAGCGCGTAAGAACTTCATCGTGCGGGAACATATCGAGCACGAGCTTGTCCGTGCGATAAATATCCGAAGCCTCGCCGGAAAGCGCCGCCCAGCGGAACGGCCCGCGCCCTTCGCAAAAAAGCGGCCGGATGTAAGCAGGAACAAACCCGGGGAAATCGTAAGCGTTCTTCACGCCTTGCTCGAAAGCGAAAGTCCGAATGTTATTTCCGTAATCGAACGTGATCGATCCCAGTTTTTGCAACGCGAGCATGCCTTCCACGTGCTTAGCCATTGATTCGAGCGAGCGTTTTCGATACGTATCCGGATCGGTCTTGCGCAGCTCGGCGGCCTGCGCCACGTCGAGCCCTTGCGGAATATACCCGCCGATCGGATCGTGCGCGCTGGTCTGGTCCGTCAACAGATCCGGCACCACGCCGCGCCGCGCGAGTTCAGGAATCACGTCCGCGCAATTTCCCACCAGGCCCACGGACGTTGCCTCGCGCTTACGCACCGCATTCTTTAAAATCCGCAGCGCTTCGTCGAGATCGTTCACCATCACGTCGCAGTAGCCGCTTTTCACCCGCCGCTTGATGTGCTCCGGGTCCACGTCAATTCCCAAAAACGCCGCGCCATTCAGCGTCGCAGCAAGCGGCTGCGCTCCACCCATGCCGCCCAGCCCGCCGCTGGCAACGAGCTTTCCCGCCAGATCGCTCTGAAAATGTTTTCGCGCTGCGGCGGCAAAAGTTTCGTAGGTGCCTTGCAAAATTCCTTGCGTGCCGATGTAGATCCAGCTTCCCGCGGTCATCTGGCCGTACATCATCAGCCCCGCGCGGTCGAGTTCGTCGAAGTTCTTCCAGTCGCTCCAATGTCCAACCAGATTCGAATTTGCGATCAAAACGCGCGGCGCGTAAGAGTGCGTGCGAAAAATCCCAACAGGCTTGCCGGATTGAACCAGTAAAGTTTCATCGTTTTCCAGAGATTTCAGAGACGCAACAATCGCGTGGTAACACTTCCAGTTGCGCGCCGCTTTTCCGCGCCCGCCATAAACGATCAAATCTTCCGGCTTCTCAGCCACTTCCGGATCGAGGTTATTCATCAGCATGCGCATGGCCGCTTCCTGCTGCCAGCCCTTGCAGGAAAGAGTGGTGCCGCGCGGCGCTCGAACCGGCTGATATCCGGTTGTGTCTTCAGTCGCAACCTTCGACATCGGGAACCTCCAGGGACATCTTATCGCATGAGAGCCGCGATTTTGTAGGCTGGCATTTCATTAAGAAGCGCGCCGCCGCGTTGCGCGATGCTTCCCCATACGCTAAAGTAAAAGTGACAACGATGGACTATCCTCCGCTCACGAAATCCTTTCTCGA